>NZ_JBGGWB010000001.1:1394000-1742500 GCF_041321155.1 Sphingomonas sp. IW22
ACGCTGATCGAGACGCTGAATACGAACCCCGCCAGCCGCCGGATGCTGTTCCACGGCTGGAACGTCGGCGAACTGGGCGACATGGCGCTGCCGCCGTGCCACATGGTCTATCAATATCATGTAACGTCCGGCGGGCGGCTGAACTGTCTGATGTTCCAGCGGTCGGTCGACCTGCTGCTGGGCGCGGCGTTCAATTTCGTCGGCGCGGCGGCGTTGCAGCTGATGCTGGCGCAGCAGGCCGATCTGACGCCGGGGGAATTGATCTGGGTCGCGGGTGACGCGCATCTCTACCTGAACCACCTGGATCAGGCGCACGAACAGCTGGCGCGCGAACCGCGCCCCTTTCCCACCATGCGGCTGGCGCGCCGTGCCGCCAGCATCGACGATTACCGCATCGATGATTTCGTGGTGGAGGGATATGATCCCTATCCGCCGATCAAGGGAGAGGTCGCGGTCTGATCCGCCCTTGATCGCGGCCCCGATAACGCCATCTGCAAACGCGTCGATTGTTGCGATGGAGCGAAAAATGGGCCAGCGCCCCCCGCATGTGAAACCGCCCGCCTATCTGTCCAAAAGCCCGCCGGTGCCAAAGCCCGAACCGATAAAGGCGCAGGGCGACGACCCCTTGGGCCGCGACCCGGTGCGTTATGGCGATTGGGAGCTAAAGGGGATCGCGGTCGATTTCTGACGGCAATCCGCCGTTTCAGCTTTCGGCGCGAAGCGGGCGGGTCAGCAGCCGTTCGATGATGGCGCCCACATCGGCCCCCTCCAGCAGCGCACAGACCGCTTCGGTCACGGGCATGTCGACCTCGCGGATCCGCGCGTCCTCTCGCAGCACCGGGGCGGTGAAGGCCCCCTCTGCCACGGTGCGCCGGTCGCTCATCATCGCGGCGGCCGAACGACCCTGACCGATCCCCACGCCGAGCGAGAAATTACGGCTGCTGGTCGACGAACAGGTCAGCACCAGATCGCCCAGACCCGACAGGCCGGCCAGCGTTTCCGGACGTGCGCCGCGCGCCACGCCGTACCGCGTCATTTCGGCAAAGCCGCGCGCGATCAGCGCCGCACGTGCATTCTGACCCAGCCCCGCGCCCTCGACCACGCCACAGGCGATGGCCAGCACATTCTTGACCGCGCCGCCGATTTCCGCGCCGACCACGTCGTCGCTGGCATAGGGGCGCAGCGCCGGGGTCGCCAGCCGTTCGGACAGTGCCTCCCGCAGCGCCGGATCCGCACAGGCGAGCGTCACGGCGGTGGGCAGCCCGGCGGCGACTTCATGGGCAAAGGTCGGTCCCGACAGCACCGCCAGCGGGGCCTGTGGCTGGGCATCGGCCGCGATTTCGCTGACCAGCCGTCGTGTCCCCGCCTCGATCCCCTTGGCGCACAGCACCAGCGGGCGCGTGCCCACTGCCATACCGGACAACACAGCGCCAACATGCTGGGCAGGCACCACGACCAGCAGCGCTTCGGCCTGTTCCAGATCGGACAGGTTGGCGGTCGCGCGCACCGCCGTCGACAGCCTCGCCTTGGGCAGGAAGGCGGCGTTGACATGGTCGGCGTTGATGCTGTCCACAACGTCCGCCTCGCGCGCCCAGAGGATCACATCCTCTCCGCCCGAAGCCGCCGCCTGTGCCAGCGCCGTTCCCCATGCACCCGCACCGATGACCCCGATCCGCATCATGCCTTCACCCCCGCCCCGCGCACCGGCACCGCATCGGGATCGAGCGGCCATCGTGCGCGCGCCGGCGCATCCAGCGGATCAGTCAGTCCGACGGCAAACCGCTCGGCGCCCGCCCATGCGATCATCGCGGCATTATCGGTGCACAGCCACAGCGGCGGCGCGACAAAGCGCATGTCATGGGCATGGGCCAGCGACTGGAGTGCATCGCGCACCCCCTTGTTCGCGGCGACCCCGCCCGCAACCACCAGCGCCGTCGCGCCGGGCGCGCGCGCCAGTGCCAGCCGGGTGCGGTCGATCAGGCAATCGACCACCGCCTTGCTGAACGAAGCGGCAATATCCTCAACCCGGTAATCGCCCGACTGCGCCGCGCGCGCGACCGCGCTTTTCAGCCCGGCAAAGGAAAAATGCGGCTCGCCCGACCCGACCAGCGGGCGCGGCAGCGGCACTGCCGCCGGGTCACCCGACGCGGCAGCGCGCTCCACTGCCGGCCCGCCGGGAAAGCCAAGGCCCAGCAGCTTCGCCGTCTTGTCGAACGCTTCGCCCGCAGCATCGTCGATCGTCGTCGCCAGTCGCACATGATCGCCGACGCCGCGCACCAGCAGCAACTGGCAATGCCCGCCCGACACCAGCAGCAGCAGATAGGGAAACGCCAGGTCAGGCTCGGCCAGTCGCGGACTGAGCGCATGGCCCTCCAGATGGTTGACCGCGATCAGCGGCTTGCCCGCCGCGTGGGCCAGCGCCTTGCCGGTCACCAGCCCGACCATCACGCCGCCGATCAGCCCCGGCCCCGCCGTCGCCGCGACCGCATCGACATCGGCCAGTGTCACGCCCGCTTCCTCGAACGCAGCCGAAATCAGCGGCGCCAGCACGTCCGCATGCGCGCGCGCGGCAATTTCGGGGACCACCCCGCCATAGGGGGCATGCGCCGCTTCCTGTCCCGCCAGCTTGTGCGACAGCACGCGGCGGTCGCTGGTGACAAGCGCGGCGGCGGTTTCGTCGCAGCTCGATTCGAGGCCAAGGATAAGCGCCATCGCTTCCATCTAGCCGTGCGCCGGGCTAGCACAAGGCCATGCCCAATCCCTTTCGCATCGGCACGCGCGGCTCGCCGCTGGCGCTGACCCAGGCCAATCTGGTCCGTGGCCTGCTGGCCGCCGCGCATGACCGCGATCCGCTGGCGTTTGAAATCGTCCCCATCCGCACCACCGGCGACCGGGTACAGGACCGCCCGCTGGCCGAAATCGGCGGCAAGGCGTTGTGGACCAAGGAACTGGACCGCGCGCTGCTGGACGGCGAAATCGACTGCGCCGTCCATTCGATGAAGGATGTAGAGACGATCCGTCCCGCCGCCATCGTCATCGCCGCGATGCTGGAGCGCGCCGATGTGCGCGACCGGCTGGTCGGAGCGGCCTCGATCGACGAATTGCCAGCCGGAGGCGTGATCGGCACCTCATCCCCGCGCCGCGCGGCGCAGCTGCGAAAACTGCGACCCGACCTGTCGATCATATCGTTCCGCGGCAATGTCGACACACGGCTGGCCAAGCTTGGTTCGGGAGAGGCCGATGCCACGCTGCTCGCCGCCGCCGGGCTGGAGCGGCTGGGCCGTCACGATGTCGGCACGCCGATTCCGCTGGAAATGATGCTGCCCGCCCCGTCCCAGGGCGCGATCGGGATCGAAGTGCGCGTCGACGATGCCGCCGCCCGCGCGCTGGTCGCCGCGGTCGATCATGCCGACACCAGCCGCTGCGTGCTGGCAGAGCGCGCGTTGCTGGCCGCACTGGACGCCGACTGCCATTCGCCGGTTGCGGCGAATGCGCGGATCGTGGACGGGCGGCTGGTGCTGGACGCCGAACTGTTGAGCGAGGATGGCGGCGAGCATGTCAACGGATCGATCACCGGCGACGACGGTGCGGCGATGGCGATTGCGCTGGCCGATGAGCTGATCGCGCGCGCGCCCGCCGCCGTCTGTGCGCGCTTCGGTCGATGCGCCCCCGCCTGATCGTCCTCCGCCCCGAACCGGGTAACCGCGCGACCTGTGACCGGATCGTCGCGGCGGGCGGGGTGGCGGTGGCGATGCCGCTGTTCGCTACCGGACCGCTGGCGTGGCACGCGCCCAATGCGGGGGATTTTGACGCGCTGTTGCTGACCAGCGCCAACGCCGTGCGTCACGCCGGGCCTGCGCTGGCGGAGTTCCATCATCTGCCGGTCGTGGCGGTCGGCGCGGCGACGGCGCGTGCGGCAACGGCGGCGGGGCTGTCGGTCGCGGCCACCGGGGACGGCGATGCGGGCGCAGCGGCGCTGTTGCTTGAGCGCATGGGCGCGGGCCGCATGCTGCATTTGTGCGGGCGTGAGCATCGCTCGCTGGCGGGGGTGTGCAGCATTCCCGTCTATGCCAGCGACCCCATCGACCCGCCCATGCCGGGCGTGCTCGCGGGGGCGACAGCACTCATCCATTCCCCCCGCGCGGGCGCCCGGCTGGCTGCGCTGGTGGATGCAGCAGGCATCGATCGCGCGCGTGTGGCGGTGGCTGCGATCAGCCGTGCGGCACTGACGGCAGCGGGCGATGGCTGGCGGTGCGCCACGGCGATCGACCGGCCCGACGACAATGCCCTGATCCGCGCCGCGCTTTCGATTGACCCTGACGATGGGGGCAGGGATAAGACGGCATGATCGGTGACGAAGTGTCGTTCGAAGCGCGTCCGCCGCGACGCGGGCTGGGTGCGCTGTGGGCGCTTGCAATCATCGGTGCGCTGGTGGCGGGGATCGTCGTCGCGCTGTGGTGGCTTGCCCCGGCCTGGGAACGCTGGCGCCGCCCCACGACAGACACTGCATCTGCCCAGCCTGTCGCCATTCGCGCGCCCCAGCCCGAACCTGGCGCCGACCTGACGTCGCTCTATGCACGCGAAATTGCGCTCGCCGCGCGGCTGGAGACGCTGGAAAGCAGGCTTCAGGGGATTGAGGGCGATTCGCGCGCCGCGTCCAGCCATGCGACGCGGGCGGAAGGCGTGCTGGTCGCATTTGCCGCACGGCGCGCGCTCGATCGCGGACTGCCGCTGGGCTATGTCGATCGTCAGCTTCGTGAACGCTTTGGCGCGATCCGGCCCAATGCAGTGGCGGCGGTGACGTCGGCGGCGGGGCGGCCGGTCACGCTCGAAGACCTTCGGCTGGGCTTAGATTCGATGGCGCCCACATTGATGAGCGGCACGCGGGACGGTTGGTGGCCTGCACTGAAGCGCGAAGCCGCCACCTTGATCGTCCTGCGCGAAGAAACGACGCCCAGTGCGCGCCCCGCCGATCGGCTGACCCGCGCCCGCCGCCTGATCGACGCCGGACAGGTTGAGGCCGCCATCGCGGAGGTTGCCAGGATGCCGGGCGCTGCAGGCGCGTCGAGCTGGCTCGAAGCCGCTCGCCGTTACGTCCGCGCCCGCCGTGCGCTGGACATTATCGAGGCAACGGCACTGTCCATGCCCGATCCCGCGCCGATGCCACCACCGGCGCAGAATACCACCGAAGCCCCGCCCACAACCTGAGGCCCCTCACCCGGCACACGCCGCGCCCGCCGCGTCGATCGCGCTCGCCGCGCCCGACAGGCGATAGACATCGGCAAAGGGCCGCCGATTGGCCCCGACCGTCTCGACGCTCAGGCTGCGTGCGCCGCGCATTGCCGCCACGATCGCGCGGTCGGTCACCGCATCGGGCGCCCAGGCGTCGCGTGGGCCGGCGGTCAGGCGGAATCGCCGGTCGCCGATCGTCAGCGTAACGCGTGCCGCGTCGCTGCGCGGGCGGCTCAGCCGGACATGCAACTGGGCCTGCACCTTTGCCCCCGGCCAATAGGATATGGCAACGAATCCGCTCCGTCGGACATGCACCGGCGCCGCCATTGCGAAGCACCGATCCGGCCCTCGTTCGCGGAATGCGCCCCAGTCTTCATGGATGCCGATTGTTTGCCGCACCTGCACAATCAACGCCATCAGCAACAGGCCGATCATGGCCGACTGTTCCCGTCGGGCAACATGGCTCGTTTGGTTCCGTCCTTCACGCTTTCAACCCCCTGTTGCAGCAATACAACAAAATTGTCTGTTTATCTGAGGTTCATGCAACATCGCCGCGCTGCACCCATTTGAGTGCTCCGCCCGGTACGCCGGGTGAGTTCAGGTAAGGAGTTTTACATGCGTTACGCAATCGCCGCCGCGCTCGTCGCCTCGACGGCCTTCGCCGCCCCCGCTTTCGCGCAGGATATCGACCCGACCTTCACCGGTCCGCGCGTCGCGGTGCTGGGTGGCTATGACGGCATCAAGCCGGGCAGCAGCGAGGATATCGAGGGCGTCGACCAGACCGTCGACGGTTTCCTTTACGGTGTGGAAGCGGGCTATGACTTCGGCTTTGGCGGCGCGGTCGTCGGTGTCGAGGCCGAGCTGACCGATTCGACCGGCAAGGTCGAGACCAACCGCGTCAATCCCAACACCTTCGGCTTTGGCGAAGTGTCGACCGGTCGTGACATCTATCTCGGCGCGCGCGTCGGCGCACAGGTGACGCCGGGCACGCTGGTCTATGCCAAGGGCGGCTACACCAATGCCCGCCTCAACCTGCTGGGTGGCGACGGCACCAACATTCGCGACGAAAATTACGAGCTGGACGGCTGGCGTCTGGGCGCGGGCGTCGAGCGCGCGATCGGCACCAATGCCTTTGCCAAGGTCGAATATCGCTATTCGAACTATGAATCGGCGAATTTCGAATTTGCTGATGGCGGCACGACGCCGAACTTCGACGTCGACACCGACCGGCATCAGGTTGTCGCGGGCCTCGGCTGGCGCTTCTAAGCCAATCATGGCGGGGTCCGGGTGCCTTCACGGACACTTGACCCCCACCCCATCGTGCAAGAAGGGCCGGAGCGGCTTGCTCCGGCCCTTTTTCACGCTAGAGATATACGGCTGACGTATGGCGTGCCGTCGGCCGCGCATCGGCGCGGAAAGGTGAACTTCACGGTTGGGCGACGGCCCGGGGGATTGAGATGAAGGCGACGATCGAACGCGCAACCCTTTTGAGGGCGCTTAGCCATGTCCAGTCGGTGGTTGAGCGGCGCAATACCATCCCGATCCTGTCGAACGTGCTCATCGATGCACAGGCATCCGGCTCGATCCGGTTGATGGCGACCGATCTGGACCTCCAGATCGATGAAACCATTTCTGCTGCCGTTGATCAGGCGGGCGCCACCACCGTTTCGGCGCACACCCTGTTCGACATCGCGCGCAAGCTGCCCGAAGGCGCGCAGGTCGAATTGACCGCCGCAGAGGGTCGGCTGACGATCGTAGCGGGCCGCGCCCGGTTCCAGCTGGCGACGCTGCCGCGCGACGATTTCCCCGTCATTGCCGAGGGCGAATTGCCGACGCAGTTCGAACTGCCGGCAGAGGCGCTGAAGGCAATCATCGACAAGACCCGATTCGCGATCTCGACCGAAGAGACACGCTATTATCTGAACGGCATCTTCCTGCACGTCGCCGACGATGGCGGCCCGGCTGGCGGTCAGGCCGTGCTGAAGGCTGCGGCGACCGACGGCCACCGTCTGGCGCGCGTCACCATCGCCCGCCCCGAAGGCGCCGAGGCGATGCCCGACGTGATCGTGCCGCGCAAATGCGTGGCCGAACTTCGCAAGCTGCTGGACGAAGTCGACGCATCGGTCGGCGTTTCGCTCAGCGCGTCCAAGATCCGCTTCGATCTGGGTCAGGCGATCCTGACGTCGAAGCTGATCGACGGCACCTTCCCCGATTATTCGCGAGTCATTCCGACCGCGAACGACAAGCTACTCAAGCTCGATCCAAAGAGCTTCATGGACGGTGTCGATCGTGTGTCGACCATCGCCACCGAAAAGACCCGCGCGGTCAAGATGGCGGTAGACCGGGACAAGATCACGCTGTCGGTTACCAGCCCCGAAAACGGCGCGGCCGCGGAAGAGGTGCCGGGCGAATACACGTCGCTGCCGCTGGAGATCGGCTTTAACAGCCGTTACCTGCTCGACATCCTGCACCAGATCGAAGGCGATGTGGTCGAGGTCCATCTGGCCGACGCATCGGCGCCGACCCTGATCCGCGAAAACGACAAGAGCCCGGCGCTCTACGTTCTGATGCCCATGCGGGTCTGATCGCGTCCCGTTCCTCATAAATGGGGAATGGGGCAACCCTTGGCGACATGGCCGAGAAGCGATAATCTGTTTCGCAGATAAGACGAAACGGAGAGGTTGCAGTGTCGCCCATTTCCTCGTTCCCTGGCCCGGACGCGCACGATGTGCCGCCGCCCAGGGACGGGGCAATCAGTCCGGCGATCTATCTGGGAATCGCGCTGGCGCTGGCGCTGTTCTGGACCGGGGTCGCGCTACTGATCTTCTGATCGTGGCGCGGCCAGGCGGTCGTCCGGGGACAATCGACGCCCCGCTTCGACCAACAGAACGGGGACACCGTCGCGGATCGGATAGGCGATGGTGCCATCGGCGGTCACCAGAACGTCGCCGACCTGCCGCAACGGCGCGCGCGTGGCGGGGCAGACAAGCCGCTCCAGAAGCCAGGGATCGATAAGGTCGGTCATTGCAGCGTCGCGTCATCCTGGCCGTGGCGGCCGAAAAACTGCATCAGTTGCACCAGCAACTCCGCACGGTCGTCAAGCCCGGACGCTTCCAGCAGCGCCTGTTTCGATGCCACGTCGAACGGCGCGATCTGGGCGATACCGTTGACCAGGCTTTCATCGTCCAGCCGCGTGACCGCTTCCCAATCGACGGCATAGCCATGGGCATCGGCAAAGCGCCGCGATTCAATCTCGATCGAGGCGCGCATGCCAAGTGCCAGCGTTTCGCTGGCAGTGGCGGGCAGAAGCGTCGCCTCAACCTGCCGGAACGGCGTCGTCACCTCCAACTCGCGCTCGACGTGGAACAGCGACACCCCTTCCAGCACGATGTCGTAGCGGCCATCTTCATGCGCCTCGACATCGACGATTCGGCCGACGCACCCGGTTTCGAACAAGGGCGGCGGATCACCCTCCCCGCGCGGCTGGATCATTCCGATCCGGCGGTCACGGGCCAGCGCGTCACCGACCATCGCCCGATAGCGCGGCTCGAAAATGTGCAGCGGCAGGTGCATCCCCGGAAACAGGATCGCGCCCCCCAAAGGGAAGATCGAGAGACGCGTCACCGTCATCCGAACAGGATCGCCGACAGCCGGCGGCGCTGCTGCGACACCCAGGGGTCTTCCAGCCCGACAACCTCGAACAGCTTCAGCAGCCGCTGGCGCGCCGCACCGTCATTCCAGTCGCGCTCGGTCTGGATGATGTTCAGCAGATGGTCCGCCGCCGCATCGCGCTCGCCCGCTGCCATCAGGCCGCCTGCAAGGTCATAGCGCAACGACAGATCGTCCGGCGCCGCCTCGACTTGGGCGCGCAGGGCGGAGAGGTCATCGACCGGGGTGGCTTCCGCTGCCAGAGCGATGGCCGCGCGCGCGCGTGCGACTTCGGGTGCCTTGGCCGCGTCCTCCGACAGGGTGGCCAACGCCGCCTCTGCCTCTTCCACCCGGCCCAGCGCCACCAGTGCCCGCGCACGACCGCCCGCGACGGCGGCATGTTCGGGCGCCATTTCAGCCAGCTGCTCAAAGATAGATAGGGCGCGTTCGGCGTCGCCCTCGCCCAGCACCCGTTCGCCCATGGCGATCAGCGGCTCGATCTCGGCCTCGACGGACTGCGCCTCGCCCGCAACGGGCAATTGCCGCAGGATCTGGTCCAGCGTCGCCTTCATCGCCGATTCGGTGCGTGCCTGCCCCAGATCGGCCACCAGCTGCCCCTGGAACATCGCATAGACGGTCGGGACCGAGCGCACCTGAAACTGCGCGGCGATGAACTGGTTCTTGTCGACATCCAGCTTTGCCAGCCGCACGCCCTTGCCGGCATATTCGCCCGCCACCTTGTCGATGATCGGACCCAGCGCCTTGCACGGGCCGCACCATTCGGCGGTGAAATAGACGATCACCAACTCGCGCATCGACGGTTCGACGACGTCGCGGCGAAAGGCTTCGACGGCATCCTTGTCGGCAGCGGACAGACCCAGCGTGGCCAAGCGGCACCCCTTTCTCGGTTCAAACGGACTTGGCCCCATTTGGGCCTTTGATAGGCCAAGGCCAAGCCCCCCATCTTTTTTGAAAGAAAGGGGTTGCAGGGCATAAAACCCGATGCTAGTGGCCCCGCCTCGACACGGCACACCCACCGGGCAGCCAGTCAGTCGAGCGCCGAGCGGGCGTAGCTCAGGGGTAGAGCACAACCTTGCCAAGGTTGGGGTCGAGGGTTCGAATCCCTTCGCCCGCTCCAGTTTTCCAGACATTGCGATGGAAACCGATGAAGTCCGATACGGGGCTTCGTCGTGGTTTCGCGTTTGTTGTTCAGCCCCTATATCGGCGCGCATGAACCTGTTGTCCGGCATTCTCCTGTTCCTGGCCACCATCGCCCTGATGGAAGGCTTTGCCTATGCCATGCACCGCTGGGTCATGCATGGGCCGGGCTGGTTTTTGCACAAAAGCCACCATCGCCCGCGGGTCGGCTTCTGGGAAGCCAACGACCTGTACTTCGTGATCTTTGCAGCGCCGTCGATCCTGTTGCTGGTAGGCGGCACCTATTGGGGCTGGCATCCGGCAACGGTGTGGATCGGGGCTGGGATCGCCGGCTATGGCGCGATCTACCTTGGGTTTCACGACATCATCGTGCATCGGCGCCTGCCGAGCCGCTATCTGCCACGGTCGCGTTATATGAAGCGCATCGTGTCGGCGCATCGGCTTCACCACGCGGTTGAGAGCAAGGAGGGCACCGTCAGCTTCGGCTTCCTGATCGCCCCGCGCCCCGAATCGCTGAAGGCCGAGTTGAAGCGGCGCGGCAATGCCGGTGTGCGTGCGCCGCGCGAACCGGCGGCGTGAAGCTGGCCAGTGCCACCGGCCGCATCGCGCTGCTTGTCCTGAGCGGCAGCGCCACGCTGAGCCTGATCGGTGCGATTGCGGAAACGGCCAATACCGGCCCTGGCGGCATGGCACCGACCGTGTCACGCCCGATGCCGCCACAACCCCCGTCAGACAATCCGACGGGCAGCACGCCACCCGCACCCGATCAGACAAGGGAGCCTCGCCCGCTCGAACCGGGCGCCGCGTCACCACAAGGGGAAGTCGAACGCTGGCTGCGCGCGCTGACCTATGCGGTCACCGCGCTGGCGGGCTTTGCCGCGGCGGGGCTGATCGTCTTGCTGCGGATCGCGGCGGCGCTGTCACGCATCGCCGCGCGCTGAGCCGGAAGTCAGTCGAACAGGCTGGAGACCGACGCTTCATCCGCAATGCGCTTGATCGCTTCGGCCACCAAGGGCGCGATCGTCAGGTGGCGGATGCGCTTTGCGCCCGCGATGAAGTCGTGGTTGCCGATCGAATCGGTGATGACCAGTTCCTCAAGCGCCGAGGCCTCAACCCGCGCCACTGCACCGCCCGACAGCACGCCGTGGGTGCAATAAGCGACCACACCCTCGGCCCCAGCGGCCTTTAGCGCGGCAGCGGCATTGCACAGGGTGCCCGCCGAATCGACGATATCGTCGATCAGGATGCAGAAGCGCCCTTCGACATCGCCGATGATGTTCATCACTTCCGATTCGCCGGGCCGCTCACGCCGCTTGTCGACGATCGACAGGGGCGCATTGTCCAGCCGCTTGGCCAGGCTGCGCGCGCGCACCACGCCGCCGACGTCGGGCGACACCACCATCAGGTTGCGATCGCCAAAGCGCGTCTTGATGTCCGCCGACATGACCGGCGCGGCATAAAGATTGTCGGTCGGAATATCGAAAAAGCCCTGAATCTGCCCCGCGTGCAGATCGACCGACAACACGCGGTCGGCACCCGCCGTAGTGATCAGGTCCGCGACCAGCTTGGCGGAGATGGGCGTACGGGGGCCGGGTTTCCGGTCCTGCCGGGCATAACCGAAATAAGGAAGCACGGCAGTGATCCGCTTGGCCGACGCACGCTTCAGCGCGTCGATCATGATCAGTGCTTCCATCAGATTGTCGTTTGCCGGGAACGAGGTCGACTGGATGACGAACACATCCTCGCCGCGCACATTTTCCAGAATCTCGACGAAAATCTCTTCGTCGGCGAAACGCCGGACATTCGCCTGCGTCAGCGGAATGTCCAGATAATCGCCAATCGCGCGCGACAACGGATGGTTGGAATTGCCCGCCAGCAGTTTCATGCGCGCGCCGTCCTTCGTGACAGATTGGAGACGCAGCAGCCCTTAGCCGCCCTTTTCGCGAACCGAAAGGGGCATTGCCGCTATGCGCCCCCGCGCATAAGGCCGGGTGCATGAGCGTCGTCACCCGTTTCGCCCCCAGCCCCACCGGGCATCTCCATGTCGGCAATCTGAGGACAGCGATCCTCAACTGGCTGTTCGCGCGCCGTCATGGCGGACAATTCCTGTTGCGGCTCGACGATACCGACGCCGCGCGCAGCGAAGAGGCGTTCGTGACCGCCATTCGCGACGACCTGAACTGGCTGGGCCTGTCGCCTGACGGCGAGGCGCGTCAGTCGGCGCGACTGCCCGATTATGAGCGCCGGTTCGATACGCTGAAGGCAGCGGGGCGCGTCTATCCCTGTTACGAAACGCCCGAAGAGCTGGATTTGCGGCGCAAGATCCTGCTGGGCCGGGGCTTGCCGCCCATTTACGATCGCGCCGCGCTGACGCTAAGCGAAGCGGACCGCACGCGGTTCGAGGAAGGGGGGCGGCGGCCGCACTGGCGCTTCCGGCTTGATCATTCGGCAGCGATCGAATGGGACGACGCGATTCGCGGCCCCCAGCGTTTCGACCCCGCCACGATGAGCGATCCCGTGATCCGCCGCGCCGACGGCAGCTGGCTGTATCTGCTGCCCAGCGTCATCGACGATATCGACATGGGCATCACCCATGTCGTGCGCGGCGAGGATCATGTGTCCAATACCGCCGCACAGGTGCAGATGTTCGCCGCGCTGGACGCGCCGCCGCCGACCTTTGCCCATGCCGCGCTGCTGACCGGCAGCGAGGGCAAGCTGTCAAAGCGCCTCGGCTCGCTGGGCGTGGCGCATTTCCGGGAAGAAGGGCTGGAGCCGCAGGCGCTGATCGCTCTGCTCGCCCGGATCGGCACCAGCGACCCGGTCGAACCGTTCGCCGATCCCATGGCTCTGGCCGCGACATTCGATTTCGCGCGTTTCGGCCGCGCACCTGCACGGTTCGATGAGGCGGAGTTGGCCGCGCTCAACGCGCGCATCGTCCATCAACTCGACCACGATGCCGTCGCGGATCGGCTCCCATCGGGCATGGGTGAGGCTGCTTGGCGCGCCGTGCGGCCCAATTTGTCGCGCGTAGTCGAAGCCGCCGACTGGTGGCGAGTCATTGAGGGGCCGGTCGCCGCAAGCGAATTGTCGGCAGAGGACCGTGCCTATCTGCTCGACGCCGTGCGGGTGGGTCAGGATATGGATTGGGCGACGGACCCGTGGCACGCGTTGACCGGCGCGCTCAAGGAAGCAACGGGGCGCAAGGGCAAGGCGCTGTTTCTGCCCCTGCGTCTGGCACTGACCGGACAGCCGCACGGGCCGGACATGGCGGCGCTGCTGCCCCTGATCGGGCGAGAGCGGGCGCTGGCCCGGCTTCAGGCCGCTGGCGGGTAACGCAGCCGTCCGACGAAGCGCGACAGGCTGAGGCGATGGGACTTGCCGGTCCATTTCGCCTTGGCCTTTTCGAACTGCATCACATTGTCGATGCGCCGCGACAGGAATGCGCGCGTATCGCCCTGCCCCTCGCTTTCGTCGTCGAGGAACACGGTGACCGTCGCGGCATAGATGCCGGTCAGCAGCGTACGCTTGCTGTAATGATTGTAATCGGTCGCGGTGTCGCCCGCCGCGCGCCACATGACATCCGCCGCGCGCCAGCCCAGCCGGGCCGCGCGCGCCACATTCTGCGGCATCGCCAGAATGGCCAGCGCGCGCCGCAGCGCCTCGCGATCGGGGGCGAGCAGGTCCAGCCGCGCCTCCACCAGCGCCGCGATCCGCTGCCGGATCTTCATCGCCGCCAGCGTTTCGGGCGGCAGCCGGTCCAACATCGCGCGGTCGACATGCGCGAACCACGCGTCGATCATGTCCGCCGCCCCGCCCGGAAAGGCCAGCCGCGCCACATCGCGGTCCAGCCCAAGCCGGTCGGCGGCGGCATCGACCGCGTGGCCGTTCCATCCGTCAAAGGCCGCGTTGCTCGCCACCAGCGGGGCCAGCGCGTCGCGCATCTCGTCGATCGTCGGATCGGGTGGCAGGTCGATCATGCGGGCGCTCCCAAACTCATGCCACCGATCTAGGGTTCGTGGGGTGGGACGCAAGCGGGACTTTCGCCGGGCGTTCGGGACGACGCACCAGAACCAGCGCGACGGCGATCAGTACTGCCCCGGCCATATCGGCAGCAGCCAACCGCTCACCGAACCACACCCAGCCGATCGTCGCCGACACGACCGGCTGGATCAACAGCGCCAGTCCGACGATCAGCGGCGGCAAATGCCCGATGGCATAGATCAGCAAACCCTGCCCGATCAGCTGACTGAACAGCGCGACCAAAATCAGCGGCGTCCAGTCGCCCGGGATCACCCGTTCCCCCAGCAACAGCGCCAGCGCCAGCAGCGGCGCTGCGCTGGCCAGCGTCGACAGGGCCAATGCCGAAGCTGGCGGCATAGCCTGCCGAACCCGCGCCATCAGGATGAAGTAAAAGGCATAGAGCAGCCCCGCCAGCATGCAGAACAGGTCGCCAACCAAATTCTGCGGCGACAATTCCGCCGACCGGCCAAGCAGCATCCCCCCGCCGACTGCCGCCAGCGCCAGCGCCGCCCCTTGCGTGCGGGTAGGCCATGCGCGCGCGACGATGAAGCCATAGATGGGATAGATCAGCGTCGCCGAATTGCCGAACAACGTCGAATTGGCCAGCGTTGTCCGCAGGATGCCGATGTGCCAGCTTCCCAGATCAAGGGCAAAGGCAATGCCCGCCACCGCCAGCACACCCCATAATCCCCGCGCCGCCGCCACTGGCCGCTCGCGCAGCAGAAACGCCGCGCCGAACAGCACCGGCGCCGCCAGCATGATCCGCCAGAACGCCGCCGCCACCGGGCCGGTATCAGCCAAGCGCACGAATACCGGCCCCGTCGCCAAAAACACGTTCGCCGCGCAGACGGCGGCAATCGGCCACGCGCTTGATCGCGGGGAAGTTAAACTTTCGGGGTCGGAACGATGCATGACACCCTTTAGCGCCCTACCTGTGTCGCTGTCTTGCCAATCAATGGAGTTTTCGCATGGCATCGCTTTACGATCCGATCAGGCTGGGCGCGGTGGAAGCGCCCAACCGCGTGCTGATGTCGCCGCTGACGCGCGGCCGTTCGACCGAGGCACATGTGCCGACCGCGATGATGGGCGAATATTACGCCCAGCGCGCAAGTGCCGGCCTGATCATTTCCGAAGCGACCGGCATCAGCCGTGAAGGGCTGGGCTGGGCCTATGCGCCGGGCCTGTGGACCGATGAGCAGGTTGAGGGGTGGAAGCCCGTTCTGGAGCGCGTGCATCAGGCCGGCGGGCGCATCTTTGCCCAGCTGTGGCACATGGGCCGATTGGTCCATCCCGATTTTCTGGACGGCGCAGCGCCGCTGTCTTCGTCGGTCACCACCGCACCGGGCAGCGTTCGCACCTATCTGTCGAACGGGGAAAAGAGGCCCTATGGCGAAGCGCGCGCCGCGACGCTGGACGATATCAAGCGCGTACTGGACGATTACGAGCGCGCGACCCGCAACGCGCTGGCCGCCGGGTTCGACGGCGTTCAGCTGCACGCCGCCAATGGCTATCTGATCGACCAGTTCCTGCGCGACAATTCGAACCTGCGCGACGACGATTATGGCGGCAGCCCCGAAAACCGGGCGCGTCTGCTGCGTGAAGCGATGGAGCGCATCATCGCCGTCGCTGGTGCCGATCGCACGTCGGTCCGCTTCTCGCCCAATGGCGATACGCAGGGCGTGATCGACAGCAATCCCGAAGCCGTGTTCCTGCCGATCGCCGAATATCTGGAAGACAAGAAGATCGCTTTTGTGGAGCTTCGCGAACCCGGTCCCGACGGCACGTTCGGTTCGACCACCCAGCCGCCGGTATCGCCCGCGTTCCGCAAGCTGTTCACCGGCCCGCTGATCCTGAACCAGGATTACACCAAGGCCGGCGCCGAAGCAGCCGTGGCGGAAGGGCGCGCCGACGGCATCGCCTTCGGCCGCAAGTTCATCGCCAATCCCGACCTTGTCGAGCGCCTGCGCGATGGTGCGCCGATTGCAGAAGACAATATGGCAACCTGGTACAGCCGCGGCGAAGAGGGTTACACCGATTATCCGCCGCTGAACCGCGAAGCGGCCTGACGTTTACCGACCCAGGTTCAGGCGGCCATCGCCTGAGCCTGGGTATCGGCCAGGCTGGTGCCATCCAGAATACGGGCGGTTTCGTCGCGTACGCGCGCCATGGCGATATGGATGGCGCAGGTCGCCTCGTCCCGGCAATCGGCGCATGGGCGGTATGCGGTGCGGCTGACACACGGCACCAGCGCCAGCGGTCCTTCGATGGTGCGGATGACTTCGCCGAGCGAGATCAGGTGCGGCGGGCGCGACAGGCGATAGCCGCCCGCCTTGCCACGGGTCGAATACAGAAAGCCCGATTCGCGCAGATCCGCCAGGATCAGCTCCAGAAACTTACGGGGAACATTCGCCTCCAGCGCGATTCGTCCCATCGGCACGGGCGCACCGTCACGGGGCTGTCCGGCAAGGAAGATCATCGCGCGGAGCGCGTATCGAGAGCGCTGCGTCAACATGATGCGATTCGCAATGCCACCCTATTGTGGCGGTGGGAAGGCCAATTTCCGGTTCTCCGATCGGAAATCCGATTGCTCGGGGCTTTTCTTTATCGGCGGGTCGCTTATATCGGTCGGTGCCGGACTTGTCCGGATATGGCGATAAATTGCGGCGTGTCATAGGCGCAGCGGACCCGGGGGCAGTACCCGGCGGCTCCACCACCACCCGTCTGCCCGGCGGTTGATGACGGGGCCGAACCAGGATCGACGTGTGTTGAAAAGCGCTGTTTTCGCCCGGAATGGGACCACCGCAACGGCCCATCTCACAAGTGCCAACGATAACGAGGCGCTCGCGATTGCGGCCTAACCCAAGACCTCACGGTCTAGGTTAGATTGACAAAAGCGCGGTTCGGACCGCACCGGGCAACAGAAGCGGATACCGGCGGCCGCCGGGGGGGCCGAGCAACAGAATCCCCCCGGACTACCCATCCTTATGTGGATCAGCCCATCCAGCCGCCCGTAAACCCGGCGCGCTGCAATCCGCGGCGAATGTACGGGTTTTTCTGCATCGTCTTCCACACCAGCTCGGTACGATGATTTTCGATCATCGCGACGATCGGCCCCTGATCGATGCCCAGATAGTCGTCCGCGACCCAGCCGGTGCCGGGGCGGATTTCGCCGTGCTTCAGCCTTTCGGGCGGGCGGCTGGCAAGCGTGGGGTTGAACGAGTCGAGAAAGCCATATTGGCCGTAAATGCCCGTGCCGTAACGCTGGTACATGGCACGCACCGTCGGCTCGACGATTTCAGGGGCAAAGGGATAGCTGCCGAGCAGCGCCGTCGGCGCCAGCGTGCCGTCGTCGCGCTCCCCCGGCCCGCGGGCGGAGTAGCTGAAGAACGAACGCTCGCGCCCGGCGGTGGTCATGCGGAAATCGCCCGGCCCGTCGCACGCGGTCAGGCCCCAGCAATCCTCGCCATAGCCGACCCAGCCGCCCGGATTTTCCACCGCATATTGCCGCTGGGCATAGGTCGCGCGGCGGCTGTTCTCGAAATAATCGATGCCCTTTTCGCGCATCAACCCGTCGCGGATACCCCGGAAATCAATCCAGACATGACTGTATTGATGGCCGAACATCGGCGCGAAGTGCAGATATTCCTGCCCCCAATGCGTGCCCCAGCTGGCACGGAAGCGTTCGCTGACCGCTTCCCACGTCCCGTCGGGCAGGGGATGCGTCGGGGATCCCAGCCCCAGCACGTACAGGATCATCCCCTCATTATAGATGTTCCAGTCGCTGGGGATGAAGCCCGTCTCCGGATGCCAGCCCATCGAGACAAAGGGCGGGCGCGGCGTGATCCATGTCCATTCGATCGCGCGATAAAGCTGATCGGCCAGTGCCCGGATGCGCGCTTCGACCGGGTCGTCGCCGTCATACCAGCTTTGCGCGAACAGCACGCCGGCCATCAGCAACGCAGTGTCGATGGTCGACAGCTCCGACCGTGCGAACCGCCACCCCTGGGTCACGCCAAGAAAGTGATAGAAAAAGCCCTTATAGCCGCTGAACCGCCGCTCACCGTCGCCCATCGGCGCACCTGCCAGCCACGACAGGGTCCGGAGCGTCCGATCGCGTCCGGCCGCGCGCGTGATCCAGCCATGACTTTCGCCGATCGGATAGGCCGTCAGTGCATAGCCGATCGCCGCGATCGAGGAGAAGCTGGGCGTTGGCCAGCGATCGGGCGCCCAGCCGGTTTCGGGATTGGTGGTGTCCCAGAAGAAACGGAACGCCCGCTCCTGAACATCGTCGATCAGGCCAGAGGCGGACGCGTCCGTCAAAGGGCGGGTCGGGTCCAGCGCGCCAAGGCGCAGCGGATCGGATTGTCGCGGCGCGGCGCAAGCGCCCACCGCCCCCGCAAGGCCCAGCCCAGCGTGGCTCATGAAATTACGTCGGTCGAACACGCGACCCTCCCGTCATTTACGCGATCACAGGGGTGCCGGGGCGGACTTTAGGGGGGAGAGGGGGTCCGCCCCGGCAGGGTCAGGCCATCAGAAGCGATAGCCGACCCGGAACTGGATACGCCGCGGCAACGTCAGCAGGCGGCTGGCATTCTCGATCGTTGCGGGTTCGAGAATGTCGGCCTGCGGCGTGGCGTTCAGGTTGATACCTTCATCAAAGCCGGCACCGTTCTTGTTGTTGAACGCGTTCAGCACATCGACCGCGACCTCGACCTGACCGCCCAGGATCTTGGGCTTGTTGGCCAGCGTGAAATTGACTTCACAGAACGCAAAGATGCCGCCGATGCAGTTCTTGTCGGGATAGGCAACGGTGAAACGGCGCTGGCCCGGCTCGGTCCCATTGGTCGAATCGACGACGTTATACGCCTGACCCGAACCAAAGGTGCTGAGCGTCGAAAACTGGAAGCCCAGCGGCAGATCGACGATGCCCGACAGAACAACGCGGTGCCGCTCGTCACCAACGGTCGGGCGCCAGCCATAGGCGTCCGGCGTGACTTCATCGAGGCTGAACAGGTCGCCGCCATTCTTCTCGGCCTTGCCAAGCGTATAGGCGATGTTGAGGCCCCAGCCCGAACGCTCGGTATAATTCTTGTCCAGCGTGAAGAACAACGCCTTGTACCGCGTGTCCAGCCCGTCATAGCCGACCAGGACGTTCGAATAACCAAAGCTGCGGACGGTCGCCAACAAGTCCTGATCGCAGCAGGAGCCAACACCGCCATTCTGTCGCGTACCGAACAGATAGGTATAGCCGTTGCGCCCGCGCTGATACGAACCCGACAGCGAAGCCTGGAACACGCCAATCTTCTGACGTACGCCCAGCGAGAACTGGTCATTCACCGGCGGCTTGCTGTCGTTCTTGGTCACCAGCAATTCGGGCAGCGCGGTTTCGGGGTTGGTTGCGATCAGCTGAAGCAGGCCCTCACGCGTCAGATAGCTGTCGTCCCACGCGACCGTCGGCAAACCGCGACGCGGCGTGCCATCGGGTGAGAAGCGGAACACGCCGACGGGGTTGATCGTGCGCGACAGCTCGTCAACGGTGTTGTTGAAGTTGTTGCGGTCATAGTAACGGCCCGCGCCACCGAAGATCACGGTGGTTTCTTCACCCGTCAGATCCCAGGAAAAGCCGACGCGCGGGGCGATGGCGCCCATGAACGGTTCGCGGTTGTTGCCTGTGCTGATATAGTTTTCCGGATCGAAATAATCGGTCGTCGGCAATGCACGTAGCGCAGCGGCCGCGTTTGCCGGTGTGATGAAGTTATTGTTCTTGGCGTTGGTCTCATAATCCCAACGCACGCCCAGGTTCAGCTGCAACCGGTCGGTCACGTCCCAGTCGTCCTGCAGATACAGGCCAAGCTGCGTGTTCGAGCCATAGATGCGGCCGTTGCCAAGACCCAGACGCGCCTCTGCCGGAGCGGCGAAGGTCAGGTCGTCGCTGGGATCGTCTGGCGTTCCGGCATTGTCGGCGCGGAAGAATGAATAGCGCGGCTGGACATAGGCGTTGTTGGCGAACTCAATGTCGGTCACCTCGACGCGCACGCCCCATTTGATCGCGTGGTTGTCGAACCCGGTGAACGTCGTGTCGTTGCGCAGCGTATAGCCCTGCTGCAACTCACGCCGTGTCGAATCCTTGCCGCCGAACACGATCACCCCGGCATAGTCGAAGGTCGGCAGACCCGGATTGATCGACGTCGGGTTGAATTCGTAATTTAGATAGTTGGCGTTGAATTCGTTAATGAAATTATCGCCGTTATAGGTCCACTTGAAGATATAGGTGTCGACCTTGTTGATCTTGTTTTCGGCGTTCTCGAACGAAACCGTGCCGCCGAAACCCTGAATGTCGGTTTCCTCACGACGGCTGAACGACAGGTCGAACGTCTGGCGATCATCGGGCGTCAGCGTCAGCTTGCCGAAATAGAAATCCTGACGGAAGGGGCTGACGAACGCGCCCTCGAATTCTGACAGTGGGCGCGGGCCGAACTGGGCATAGTCGGCCAGCGCATCGGCATTGGCCGTTACACTCGGATTGACGTTGAATGCGCGGTCCTGATCATTGCCTTCATAAGCGGCAAAGAAGAACAGCCGGTCCTTGATGATCGGGCCGCCCAGCGAAGCGCCATATTGCTTGCGCTCGAACGCCGGTTCGGCGTTGCCGTCGCGCACGTCGATGTAGCTTTTCTGCGTCAGGCTCTTGTCGGTATATTGGCCGAATACTTCGCCATGAAATTCGTTGGTGCCCGACTTGGTGACAGACGTGATGATGGCCGACCCGGCCTGCTCATATTCGGCCTTATAGTTCTGGGTCAGGACGCGGAATTCCTGCACCGCCAGCTGGCCGAACGGGTTGCCGCGGCTGTTCTGCTGACCCGCTACGCCGCCTTCGCGCAGCTTGTTCTTCAGGCTGACGCCGTCGACGAACACATTGACCTGGCTGGCGGCCGATGCGCCCGACTGAAAGCCCTTGTCGGTTTCGCTATCATTATAACGCACGCCCGGCGCCAGCGCGGCAAAGCTGAGGAAGTTGCGGTCGGTCTGGGGCAAAGTGCGGATCTGCGCCTGGCTGACATTGGTCGCGACTTCGCTGGTGCGAACTTCACGCAACGCCGATCCGGTGACGATGATGTCCTCACCCTGGGCGGTGACGCTGCCACCCACGACCTCGCCATCAACCGGCGCTTCACCCGGTGCAGCAGGCGCGGCCGCCGCGCCCAGCGTTACGTCGAACGTGGCCGACTGGCCGACGGCGACGGTCACCACGCGCTCGAACCGCTGGCCATTGGCTTCTGCCGTCAGGCGATAGGCGCCGGGTCGCAGCCCGTTGAAGATGTAAGCGCCGTTGGCGGCGGTAGTGTTGGTCAGCGTGCGGTTGGTCGCTTCGCTGACGACCGTTACCGTGGCGCCCGGCACCGGTGCGCCATCGGCGCCGCGCACGACGCCGCGCAAGGTTGCGGTCGTCGTCTGCGCCGCCGCCGGTGCGACCAGCGTGACAGTGGAGGTAAGCGCGGTGGCGCTTGCCAGAAGGATGCGGATTGCGTTCTGCCTGCTCATGTTCTTCATTCCCCTGAACCTTCGCCCTCTTCGTTCGGGGCGATTTTTGGCGCCCGCCCGGTGGAATCCCGGACGATCAAGCGCGGAACCATTGCTTCAACCGAATGATCCGTTTCGCCGGCGATGATTGCGGCAAGCCGTTCGACGGCGCGTGCCCCGGCATCGGCGATGCCGACGCGCATGGTCGACAGACCCGGACTGATCAGCCGCGCGAGCGGAATGTCGTCGAATCCGGCCAGCGCGACGTCGCGCGGGACCGACAGGCCATGATCGCGCAGCGCAACCAGCGCGCCGATCGCCATCATGTCGTTGCCGGCAAAGATTGCGTCATATTCGATGCCGTCGCGGTGCAGCGTCGCCACCGCCTCGGCACCCGAAGGCTCTTCAAAATTGCCCTCGATCACATGGCTGTCGAGGCCCGCGCGCGCCATGGCGGTCAGGTAACCGCGACGGCGCTCGTCAGCATCGATATTGCCCGCCGGGCCGGAGATATGGACGATCGCCCGCCGCCCCTGCGCCAGCAGATGTTCGACCATCGCATCGGCCCCGGCGGCATTGTCGATCCGCAATTCGGCGCGCGACTGTTGATTGGGCGCGCAATTGACCAGCACCGCCGGCACGCTGGCGGGCAGATGGCTGCCCAGCGCGTCGGGATCGACCTGTGGCGCCATCACGACCAGCCCGTCGACCCGCCCGCGCATGGAACGCAGCGCCTCAATCCCCTGATCGGGATCGGCATGCATGTTCGACAACAGCAGGTGCAGCCCGCGCGTCGATGCTTCGCGGTCCATGCCGCGCACAAATTCGGAAAAGAACTCACCATGCAGGTCGGGCAGCACGACGCCGATCGCATTGGTGCGGGCCAGGCTGAGGCTGCGGGCGCCGGCATGGGGGACATAGCCCAGGCGACGGGCGGCTTCCTCCACGCGGGCGCGCATTTCGGCGCGAACATTGTCGTGGCCGTTCAACGCACGCGAAGCGGACGCCACCGATACATCGGCAGCCCGCGCGACATCGCGGATGGTGGCGTTCGCCATTTCGTTCGACAATCCTCTCCGGAACCCGTCCGTGCCGTGGATTACATCCGATCGGCTCTTGATGTAACCGGTTACAGGAAACTATGACCGCCTGCAACAACGATTCATCGCGACCGTTCTGGTGCTCGCCGACGCCGCTATTTCGAGAGGAGACTTCCCTTGTCGCAAACGCCCCGACTGTCCCGCCGCGCATTGATGATCGGCGCGGGTGCCGCGGCCGCATGGGCTGCCTCCCCTGCGCGCGCGCTGATGGGTCAGGCCACTGCCGACGGCGTACCGGCGCCGGTGCGCGAGCTGCTGGCGCGCATGACGGTCGAGGAAAAGGCCGGGCAATGCACGCTGATGGCTGCGGCATGGGCGGGCGGTGCTGCAACCGCGCTCAACCCGCCGTCGGGCAACAACAGTTTCGACGACCAGTTGAACGAAACGCGCGCGGGGCGGCTGGGCGGCGTGTTCAACGGCAACGGCGCTGAAATGGCACGACGAATGCAGACCATTGCCGTGCGTGAGTCGCGGCTAAAGGTGCCGCTGATTTTCGCCGCCGACGTGATCCACGGCTTTCGCACCATCTTCCCCATGCCGCTGGCGGAGGCGGGCAGCTTCGACGCCGATCTGGCCGAACGCACCGCGCGCGCGGCGGCGGTCGAGGCGACGGCGGCTGGAATCGACTGGAACTTCGCGCCGATGGTCGACATCGCGCGCGACCAGCGCTGGGGTCGCGGGATCGAGGGCGCGGGCGAGGATGTGCTGCTGGGCCGCATCATGGCGGCGGCGCGTACGCGCGGCTTTCAGGGCCGTCGCGGGCTGACCGCCGACGACGCGATGGCGGCATGCGCCAAGCATTTCGCCGCTTATGGCGCGGCGGAAGCGGGCATGGATTACAACAGCGTCGACGTGTCCGAACGGACGCTGCGCGACGTGTATTTTCCACCCTTCCAGTCCGCCTTCGACGCGGGTGCGGCGACGACGATGGCGGCGTTCAACGAATTGTCGGGGGTGCCCGCGACCGCCAACAAATGGCTGCTGACCGACCTGTTACGCGGCGAATGGAAATGGGACGGGCTGGTCGCATCCGATTACACCGGCGACATGGAGCTGATCGCCCACGGCTTTGCCGCCGATGAGCGGGAAGCCGCGAAGCTCGCTTTCCTCGCGGGCGTGGACATGTCGATGCAGTCGGGTTTTTACATCCGCCACTTGCCCGATCTGGTCGCCAAGGGCGAAGTGCCGATGGCTCGGCTGGACGAAGCGGTGGGCCGGGTGCTGGCGCTTAAGGCAAAGCTCGGCCTGTTCGACGACCCCTTCCGCCGCATCGACCCGCGCCGCGAAAAGACGCGCATCCGCAGCAAGGCGCATCTGGCGCTGGCCCGCGAAGCCGCACGCAAATCGATCGTGCTGCTGAAGAACGAGGGCGACCTGCTCCCCCTGCCGCGCTCAGGCAAGCGGATCGCGCTGATCGGCCCGTTCGCGCAAGGCAAGCGCGAGCTGATCGGTCCGTGGAACGTCTATGGCACTGATGCAGAGGCGGTGGACCTGCTGACCGGCGTACGCGCCGCCGTTTCCGATGCCGCGCTCATCACCGCGACCGACGGTTCGGGGATTGAGGAAGCGCTGCCCGGCGGGATCGAGGCCGCCGTTGCCGCCGCTCAGGCCGCCGATATCGTCGTGCTGGCCATCGGTGAGGGGCAGGGCATGTCGGGCGAAGCACAATCGCGCGCCGACATCGTCATCCCCGCGCCCCAGATGGCACTGGCCGAGGCGGTCGCCGCGACCGGCAAGCCGATCGTCGTCGCGCTGCGCCACGGTCGCGCGCTGGCGCTGCACGGGGCGGTGCTGGACGCGCCCGCCATCCTCGCCACTTGGTTTCTGGGGTCCGAAAGCGGGCCGGCAACCGCCGACATCCTGTTCGGGGTGGAAGGACCATCAGCGCGCCTGCCCGTCAGCTTCCCGTTCGAAACCGGGCAGCAGCCCTATCATTATGCCCATAAAAATACCGGTCGCCCCAATGAGAGCGAGGAGCTGGTCGCGTACAAGGCGCGGTATCGCGAAACGCTGAATCGCGCGCGTTTCCCCTTCGGCCATGGCCTCACCTATGGCCGGATCGCCTATTCCGGGCTGGAGGGCGCGGGCGCCACGCTGACGTCGGGCGGCAGCATCGAAGTGGCAGCGACGATCACCAATTCGGGTACGCGTGCGGCCGAAGAAGTCGTGCAGCTCTATGTGCAGGACGTGACCGCCAGCATCACCCGCCCCGTCCGCGAGCTGAAGGCGTTTCGAAAGGTCCGCCTGGCCCCCGGCCAGTCGCAGCGCGTCGCCTTCACCCTGAAGCGCGACGACCTTCTGTTCATCGGCACGGACCTGAAACGCACGGTGGAGCCCGGCCGCTTCCGCCTGTGGATCGCCCCTTCGGCACAGGCAGACGGGGTGACGGGCGAGTTCATGCTCGCCTGATCGGGTTCGCCCAGATTGCCGCCATCGACAGGACCAGCGCGGTCGCGGGGCCAAGGATCATCAGCCCCGCGATCGCGCGCTGCCCGCCGCCAGTCGCATAGCCGCCCAGATCATAAGTGACGCCCAGCAACAGCGTCGCCGCCGCCATCGCCAGCTTCTGGACAAAGGCAGCAACCCCGAATGCGGGCGCCTCCACCCGGATGCCCGTCGCGGCCTCCCCCGCATCGACGCTGTCGGGCAGCAGCGACCAGCCCGCGAGCAACAACCCCGTCAACACGAACTGCATCGCCGCCAGATAGGGGATGGCCACCGCCCGCCCCGCCAGTGCGAAACCGGCGATCAGGACCAGCCCGGCCGCCCCGCTCCACAACCATGCCGCGCGTGCGCCGATCCTGAGCGCAATCGTCGTCCACACCGGCACGCCGACCGCACCGGCCACGGCCATCACCGCCAGCGCGCGCGGCCCCGCCGCTGCATCGCCCGCCACGCGCGCGAAGTAATAAAGGACCGACTGCCCCGTCAGCGTGCCCGCAATCGTGGCCGCCACCAATGCCAGCGCCAGCGTAAAGAATGCCCGGTTGCGCGCCAGCCCGACCAGCATGGTGGCCAGCGGCAGGCGGGCGGCCCGCTCCATAGATGGCCGGTGTTCGGGCACCCGCGCGGCAATCGCGATCAGGATCGGCGTTGCCAGCACCGCACAAACCACCGCCGCCCCGGCATGGCCGATGCGCGCCGCCGCCCAAGGAAAGCCCAGCGCCACGCCCGTGGCCGCTGCCGCGCCGAACGCCAGCCGCAACCCGGCCACGCGAGTGCGGTCGGCGCTCACGTCGCTGATGCGCGTGCTCCACGCGGCATAGGGGACGTTGACGACGGCATAGAGCGTCCGCAGCGCCAACTGGCTGAAGCACGCAAATGCCACCAGCGCCGCACCCTCAAGCGGCGGCACCATGAACGCCAGCGGAAAACCCAGCGCCAGCGGTATCGCGCCCCAGCCGACGAACCACGCATAGCCCCGCCGCGACCGCTCTGCCGCCACGCCGACCGCGACGTCGGCCAGCCCGTCCCAAATGGCGCCACCCATGAACACCACGCCCGCCACCGCCGGGGACAGCCGCAGCGCTTCGGTATAGAAATACAGCAGATACAGGGTGATACCCTGCCAATACAGGTTGCAGGCAAAATCCCCCGCCCCGAAACCGACCAGCGTGGCAAGGCCGGGCCGCGCGTCCTCCCTCAACACTCCACCACATTGGCGGCCAGCCCGCCCTGTGCGGTTTCCTTATACTTCTCGCCCATGTCGAGACCGGTTTTGCGCATCGTCTCGATCACTTCGTCCAGGCTGACGCGGTGCGTGCCGTCGCCCAGCAACGCCAGCCGCGCCGCCTCGATCGCCTTGATCGCGCCGACGGCGTTGCGCTCGATACACGGCACCTGAACCAAGCCACCCACGGGGTCGCAGGTCAGGCCCAGGTTATGCTCCATGCCGATCTCGGCGGCGTTTTCGACCTGTTCGGGGGTGCCGCCCAGCACCGCGCACAGCCCCGCAGCCGCCATCGAACAGGCGACGCCGACTTCGCCCTGACATCCGACCTCCGCGCCAGAGATCGACGCATTTTCCTTGAACAGGCTGCCAATGGCGGATGCGGTCAGCAGGAAATCCTCGGTCCCCCGCGCACTCGCGCCCGGCACCATGCGCTCATAATAGCGCAGCACCGCCGGCACGATGCCCGCCGCGCCATTGGTGGGCGCGGTGACGACGCGGCCACCGGCGGCATTCTCCTCGTTCACCGCCAGCGCCCACAGGTTCACCCAGTCGATCACCGACAGCGGATCGGCCAGCATCATTTCCCGCCTTGCCATCAGCCGTTCGAAACCGGGCGCGGCGCGGCGCTTGACCTTCAGGCCGCCGGGCAGGACGCCGTGGGTGCGAAGCCCACGGTCGATACAGTCGCGCATCGCCTGCGCGATACGCTCCAGCCGGGCGGACAATTCGCCCTCGTCCATGGCGGTCAGTTCGTTGACGCGCTGAACCTCTGCAATCGATCCCAGCGCGCGGGCGCGTTCCAGCAGGTCGACGCCCGAGCGATAGGGGTGCGGCGGATCGTCCATCATCACCGGCCCGGCATTGCCGCGCACGGCATCGGCCTCCACCACGGCGCCGCCGCCGATCGAATAGACGGTGCGCTCCGCGATCACGCCGTCATCGGCATCGAACGCGCGCAGGCACATGGCGTTCGAGTGAAAGTCCAGCCGCTCGAACATCCGCCAGCCAAGGTCGCTGGCCGGATCGAACGCGGCAAAGCCGCCGCCGGGCAACGCGACGCGGCGTTCGTCGAACACCTGCGCGACAATCCCTTCGATCGCGTCGGGATCGACGGTCGCGGGGCGGCATCCCGACAGCCCCAGGATGACGGCCCGGTCGGTCGCGTGGCCCCGCCCGGTCAGCGCCAGCGAGCCATAAAGATCGACGGCCAGCCGATGCACGGCCAACCCGTCCAGCGATTCGACGAAATCGCATGCGGCGGTCATCGGCCCCATGGTGTGCGACGATGACGGGCCGACGCCGATCTTGAACAGGTCGAATACGCTCGCGACCATAAGGCCCGTCTCCCGGTTCGCGCCGCCATGGGTGGCGGCGCGCCCGGCTTATCGGCGTTCAGGCCGCGTGTCGATCAACGCTCCTTTCTGAGCGCATCGGCCGCGTTGGTCAGTTCGATATAATCGGCGCCCAGATCGACAACATATTCATTCTGTCCCCAGAAGAAGGGCCAGTCTTCCTTGTTCTCCGGAAAATCGGGCTTCAGGATCAGCGCACCGGGCACCACGCCGCCCGCGATATAGCTGAAATCGGCGCGGTTGTTGCCATAGGCGACTTCCTTGGACCGGGTGCCGACGCCCGACACGAACGAAATGTCGCTGCCCGGATGGTTGCCGTGGAGATAGGCAAGCGCATCGAACACATGATGCGCGGGCACGATGTCGGGGAACGCCTTGTGCAGGCGATAGGCAGTCAGGCCGAACGCGATGACGCCGCCATTGCCGGCCCAGCCGCCCTCACCGATCGGCACACCATAGGGGTTCGCCTTGGCAAAGCCCGCCGCCCGCGTCGCCCAGCCACGCGCCTGCTGTTCCAGCGCGGCGCGATAGGTGGCCGGCATCAGCGGCAGCGCGTCGAGCGCCGTGACCAGATCGGCCCGGTCGCCCAGCTTGGGCACCAGATCCTCGATCGCGCGGGCATAACGCGGATCGCGGGTCGCCTGCAGCAGCTCGACGGCGGCGGCAAAGCGTTCGGCCTCAATCGGACCGCCGGTGGTGTTGCCGTGGCGGAAGGTATCGGGCGCGCGCCCGTCCTCATCCGCCCATACGCGCTGCGCGGTTTCGAGCGCCCGTGCGGCGAAACCGTCGTCATAGCCCTTCATCGCCCGCGAAGCCGCCGCCAGCGCGGCGATCGAGCCATAGTTCAGCGCCGACGCCTTGCTGGTGAACGCCCAGCGATCGTCGGGCGTGCCACTACGCGCGCCCTTCACCTCATAGGGTTTCAGGTCCGCGTCATAGACCAGCCCGTCGGTCTTGGTCGATGCGTCGCCCAGATGCGTATATTGACCGACATCCGGCTCCACGATGCCATGGATCGCGTGTCCCACTGCGTCGAACTGCGCCTGCAACTGCAACGCGCCGTGGCGGATCTGTTGCAGGATGTCGGGCGTGCCGTCGGGCACATGGATTTCGACACGGCGATTGGTAAAATCGACGCTGGTCGTGTCGCGGCGAATGCCGAACTGCTCGAAACTACGCACCAGCGATCGGATGACGGCATATTGCGTCTGGGTGCGGATGTCGAAATCGCCCGCATCCAGCCAGCCACCGACGTTCAGCCCCGAAATATGCTCGCCCGGCTTGAACTTGGTGTCGGTGGTCGGCCCCTGACGATACAGGTCGATATGCTCGTGATTGACCGGGGCCTGCAACGCATCGTCGCGATGCGGGTCGCCGTGCCAGACGCGATACGCCTCGTTCACGAACATGTGGTCCATCTGCACCGGCAGATAGACGCCCAGCGACGGATGCCATGCATCGGCATAGATGTCGTCGGCAATGCGGAAGGGCGCGGTGCGCGTCTTGCCATATTCAAGAAGGTACAGGCCCGGCTCGCGCACCTTCGAAAAATCGAAACGGCGATAGCGATAGCGCAGATAATCGCCCCAGAGTTGCGGCGCACCCTGCGCCGCGACGCTTTCGCGGCCATCGGCACCGATGCGGATCAGGCGCGCAGGCCCGGCGGCACGGTCGGCGGCATCCAGCTCAATCGTCGCGACCTTTGCTTCACCCGGCGTATAGCCCAGCTGCGAATGGCCGATCACCGGCGCGCGGGTCCAGCCCGGCACGCTGGTCATCTCGACCGTCCAGTCCAGCACCTGCCCGGTGCGCCCGCCGGGCAACAGCCCGCGCAGCACGAACCAGCCATTCTGCGCCTGTGCGCGCCCGTCATACAGCGCGATCTGGCCACCGTTGGAGCGTACCGTCACCCGCTTTGCCGGGTCGGACGGGGCAAGCACGAACATCTGCCCTTCCGCCATCGGCAGCGGTTCGGCGCCGGGGCCGTCGCTGCGCCCACTGGCCAGGTTGCGCGTCGCGGTCTGTTCCATGCTGGGCGAAGGGTGCAGCGGGAAGATGCCCGGCCGCCCATCGGCCAGATAGCCCTGATGAAAATAGACCGACGGCAGGAATTCCAGCGTAAAGCCCGCCTTGCCCGCCAGCGCCGCCGGCAGGGCCGCAGGCAGCACGACGCTGACGCGCACCGACGAAGGCCCCGCCGGTTCGGTCCGCACGGTGTAGCGGAAATTCTGGTCCGGATATTCCAGATCGACCTCGATCACGCCCTTCGCCCGGTCGACGCGGCGCGCCACGACGCGAGCGGCCGGGTCCCACTGACCGGGCGTTGCCGACAGTCGAACATCGCCATTCGTGGCGATGCGGGTTTCCTGCTGGATGATCTCGATCCCGGCGATCTTGGCGTCCGCGAACAGGTCGGGCTGGTTGGCGAACACCAGCATCTGCGCGGCCGGCGCGCGATAATATTCCTTTTCGGTGACGGCGATGGGGCGCGACTGCGCCATCGCTACCGTCGTTCCTGCCAGTCCCCAAGCGAGCGCAACCGCCGAGGCGAGCGCCATCCCCCGCTTCATCATTTCGTCAAACCCCTTCTTTGTTTCGTCGATCAGGCCAGCGCGACGCGCCGCCCTTCATTCATCGAACGATAGACCGCTTCTATGATGCGAATGTCGCGCAATCCCTCTTCACCCGGCACCAATGGCGTGCGGTTGGTCAGGATACATTGCGCCAGATGATCGAGCTGGGCCGCGAACTGGCTGGGGCCGCTGGTGTCGATCGCCGGTTCGGTCGTCTCGCCCTTGACCCGCACACGCAGCCGCTGCCCCTGATAGGGGGTGGCCGGGTCCAGTTCGATATAGCCATCAGTCCCGATCACACGCGCTTCGTTATGCGGCGAGCTGTAGCTGGAGATGCAACTGGCCAGCACACCCGACGGAAAGCGCAGCGTAAAGTCGACGCGGTCCTCAACGGTTGCAAAGCGCGGATCGCGGCGGTCGGTGCTTTCGGTCGCCATGACCTCAACCGGCTCCTCACCCGACAGATAGCGCGCGGCCTGAAGGCTGTAGATGCCGATGTCCATCATCGACCCGCCGCCCGACATCTTGCGATCCAGCCGCCACTGGTCCGGCTGGATCGAAAAACCGTGTGCGGTGCGGATCATGCGGGTCGGCCCCACCACCTGCTTGCGGCACAGGTCGATCGCGGCGACATTGTGAGGCTGAAAACGGCTACGATAGCCGATCATCAGCTTCTTGCCCGCCGCCTTAGCCGCGTCGATCATCGACTGGCATTCAGCCGACGACACCGCCATCGGCTTTTCGCACATCACATGTTTTCCCGCCTTGGACGCGCGGATCGAATATTCGGCATGCATCGCCACCGGCAGCACGACGTAAACGATATCGACGTCCCGGTTGTCGGCCAGCCGCTCGAACGTCTGATAGTTATAATGGTGCGTGGCCGGCACGCCGTATTCAGCGCCATAGCGGGCGAGCTTTTCAGGCGTACCGCTGACCAATGCCGCGATGCGCGCGTTCCGGCACTGGGCGAAAGCGGGCATGATCTGGCGTGTGGCATAGCTGCCCAGCCCGACGATCGCATAGCCCAGCTTTCGATCGCCCGCGCCTTGCGCCAGCGTCGCCGCACCCGGCAGCATCGCCAGCCCGGCGGCGGCACCCATCCCGATCAGCGCGTCACGGCGTGTCGTGTCACCGTACATCGGCCGCTCCAATCGCCGTTTCGAATGGCACCACCGGCAATGGCGCGTCGTCGAACAGATTGACGACCGGCGCGTCCGCCCAGGCATAGCGCACCCGGGTAACCGGCCGCCCATCGCCCTTCAGCACCACGCGATCACCCTCCACCCGGCCGTCGGCAAAGCGACAGCCGCCCGTATCGCACAGCTCGAACCCGATCGGCCCGGTCGCGCTCCACGCATACAACGTGCCGGTCACGTCATTGAAACGCAGCACCACGTCGCCGCCCTGCATCGCCGCAGACGCGATCATCGGGCCAGAGGCGGGCTTTTCGGCGCCATAGGCCAGCGCCGATGCTGCGCGCACCAGACGTTCGGCCAGCGTGTTCTTGTTGGCGGGGTGAATGTCGGTGCGCTCACCGATGTCGACCGTCGTGACGATTGCGGCATGACCGTCAGCCAGCGCGGCGCGGCGCTGCTCTTCGCGCACGACGGCCCAGCCGCTGTCGACTGGCGCGATGGGCGGCGGGCCGAAATTCGCCAGGCCGACGATCAGGAACGGCAGGTCCGCGATCCCGAACTGACGCCGCCATCCCGCCATCAGCGCCGCCATCCGCGTGTCATAACCGGGTTTGCCCGCGTCCGATTCACCCTGATACCAGGCGACGCCCTTCAGCCCGATCGGGCCCAGCGGGGCGATCATGCCGTTATACAGTGTCGACAGCCCACCATGGCTTTCCCACGGCACCCGCGGTACGTTGACGCCCCCCGGCTGGGTTACGATGCTGTATCGCCAGCCATCGCCGAGCGCGATCGGCGAGCCGCCCGATGGAACAAGCTGTATCGCAGATGCCGGTCCGAACATCCCGCCGGGACCATAGCCGTCGGTGACCGCCGCAACGACCTGGTTTTCGCCCTTTTTCAGAACCTTGGCAGGGACGGTGTAACGCCGGACATTGCCCCAGCCAAAGCTGGATCCGACCGCGACACCATTCACCCACACGGTATCCAGCTCGTCGATGCCGCCCAGTTCCAGCACGGCATCGCCCGTCACAGCGTCAAGGGTGAAGGCATTGCGGAACCAGATGGTGGCGTTCAGATCGGCGGTTTCCGGAACACCCCATTCCTCCCACGGGCCAAAGCCGGGCACCGGCTTCCAGTGACGCCGGTCGGGGGCGTGCCACGGCTCCTGCCCCTGTGCGTCGCCCGACAGCTTGCGCCACCACGCGCCCCATCGTTCGGCAAAGCGCGCCACACCGGCAGAGCGATCGCGTTGATACAGGTCGAGCAGCGCAACATCGTCGGCCATGCCGGGCAGTTTCGCGGCATCCACGCCCGCAATCCATGGACGGATCGCGGTGCCGCCCCAGCTTGAATCGATGGCGCCCATCGGCACCTTCTGGTCAGCCTTCAACTGCTTGACCATCAGATAGCAGGCGGCAGAGAATTGCCCGACCGTGTCGGGCCCGGCAGCCGCCCATTGCGGGCGCTGGTCCAGCGGCGTTTCAGGTGAAAAGGCGACACGCTGCTCCATGCTGAGCAACCGGATTTGCGGATCGGCAGAGCCGCGCACGATACCCGTTCCGTTCAGCGTCGAGCGGGTTTCATATTCCATGTTCGACTGGCCCGAACACAGCCAGACATCACCGATCAGCAAGTCATCAAGACTTGCCGCCGCCCCGTCAGCACCCGTGACCGTCAGACGATACGGGCCGCCCGCCGACATCGCCGGCAGCGTCGCGCGCCACCGTCCATCCCGGCCCGCCTTTGCCCGAACGTTGCGATCACCAAGGACGATGGTCAGCGCCTCACCCGGATCGGCACGGCCGGTGACGATGATCGGGCGGTCGCGCTGGATCACGGCGTGCGCGCTCATCGGCGTTTCGATCACCGGCTGCGCGGCGGCGGCACCCGCCATCATCACCGCGACAATCGCCATCCCTGTCGCCCGGCTCAGTCTGCGCGCAATCCGCCCCATGCCAACCTCTCAACCATTGCTGTTTTTTGATACCGCTATCATGCGCAGATAGCCGCAACAAGCGCGGCCGGTGGACAGGGGCCGCTCACCGGTTCGGAATAAGCATCATACCGCGCGCAGGCCTTGCGTACGGATGCGGTCGATCAGGTCGCGATGGCGTGGCAATCCGCCCAGCAGCTTTTCGGTTTGCGTCCGGTTTTCCCGCAAGGCGCGTTGCGCGGCACGCATGTCCGCCTCCAGCGCGGTAGGCTCCACCTCGGTCCTGAATCCCATGCCGTACAGGACATATTGATAGCTGGCCGCCGGGAACACCTCTTCCACCCGGTCAAACTCGTCATGATACCAGGGCGACTGCCAGCGCCACAGGTCCAGCAGGTCGCGCAGCCGGTCGGGCACGCTGTCCATGCGCTGATTGTCGCGCCAGAACTCGGTATCCTCGCGCTTGGTCAATACATAATGCAGCTTGAGAAAGTCGACGATCCGGCCCCAGCGATAATGGGTGGTTTCGTTGAAACGGCGGGCGATGACATCCATCACCTCACGCCGCTGCGGCATCTGTTCGGCGATCAGCTTGGCCGACAATTCGATCAGAACGATCGCCGACGCTTCCAGCGGTTCGAGGAACCCGGCGGCCAGTCCGACAGCGACGCAATTGCCCTTCCAGAAGGTTTCGCGGTGGCCAGCCCGGATGGGAATCTTGCGGACCGACAGACCATCGGCGGCAGGGCCGGCATAGGCGCGCAGTTCCCGCTCCGCCGTCTCGTCATCGACATGGGCGCTGGAATAAACATAACCCATGCCGCGCCGCGTCGGCAGGCCGATGTCCCAGATCCAGCCCGCCGACTGGGCGGTGGACAGGGTGTGCGACGCGATGGGGCTGTCTTCATGCTCGTGCGGGACCTGCACCGCCATCGCGGTATCGCAGAACAGCACGTCGTTCAGCGGGCGAAAGGGCACGCCCATCGCCTCACCGATCAACAGCGCCTTGAAACCGGTGCAATCGACGAACAGGTCGCCCTCAATCGTCCCGGCCTGTTCGGTGTCGAGATGCGCGATATCGCCATTTTCGGCCATTGCCACATGGCGCACATCGGCCAGCACATGGCGCACGCCCAGCTTGGTCGTGCAATGTCGCATCAGGAAATCGGCGAATTTCCCGGCATCCAGATGGTAGGCGTAATTGGCTACCGCTTCGAATTCGGGCGTGGCAATCGTCTTGGGCGCAAGGCCGTCGTCGCAGATGCGGCCCTGCGGGCAGACGGCGTCACAGAAACTGTCGGCATCGTCGTTGGCCGCCAGCCAGTGCGGCGCCAGATTCACCTGGGCAAAGCTTTTGGGCAACATCAGCGGGTGGTAATAGGCGTCGTCGACCGCCCCCGTCGTCCACCGCTGAAACCGCGCGCCTTGTTTGAAGGCGGCATCGCATTCGCGGAAAAAATCGGTTTCGCTGACACCGATCTTGGCCAGGGTGGTGCGCAGCGTCGGCCACGTCCCTTCCCCCACGCCGATAATCGCGACGTTGGGCGATTCGACCAGCGTGACGCTGAACGTCCCGGCGTCGATCCTGCTTTTGTGGCGCGCGGCGATCACGCCCGCGGTTAGCCAACCGGCGGTGCCACCGCCGACAATCACGATGTTGCGTACAGGCCCGGCCATGCCGTCACTCTACAATAAAGAAGGGGCCGGGAAACATGTTCCCGGCCCCAGTAGGGGATCAGAAGCGGAAGCGAACGCCGCCGGTGAAACGCCGGCCATATGCGAACACATCGAGCAACTGGTTCGAATAGCGACCGTGCGTGCTCTGCGTTTCGTTGAAGACGTTAAGCGCTTCGACGAACACGCTGTAGTTTTCGGTGATATCCCAGCTCGACGACAGGTCGACCTGGATCGCTTCGTTCACGAACGTCGGCTCGGCACCATAGATCGAGTTGTTCTGCGCCTGACCGAACTGCGACAGATACTTGTCGCGCCAGTTGACCGCAGCACGGATCTGGAACCCGTTCTTGTCGTAGAAGCCGACGAAGTTGGCCGAGTTGGCCAGACCCGTCACGGCGAAGCCGCTGGTCGACAGGTCGGTCTCATCATACGGCTTGTTCGTGTTCACGAACGTGGCGTTGGCGTTGAAGCCGAAGCCCGAGTCGCCGAACACCTGCTGCCATGCCAGCTCGACACCGCGAACCGTTGCTTCCGGACCGTTCACGCGTGCCGAGACGGTGAACTGCGCCGGCTGACCGGTGGTGGGGTCGATGACGTCGTTGATCGTCTGGCGCGTGGTACCCGCGACGACGAAGTTCGACACGTTCTTCAGGAACACGTTCACGGCCGCATAGGAGTTGCGGGCGTAATACCATTCCACCGCCGCGTCGAAATTGTCGGCCAGGTACGGACGAAGCGCCGGGTTGCCGCCGGTCGCGGTCAGCGCGCCGACGCGCTGGCCAGCACCGACGTTCAGCACCGGCGTCAGCGTGTTGAGCGCCGGACGCGTCAGCGTGCGCGAAGCGTCGAAGCGGATATGCAGGTTGTCGGTCACTTCCAGCTTCATGTCGATGCTGGGCAGCAGATAGGAATAGCTGCTGCTCGTGCTGATCGGCTGCGTCGGGCTGAACGCCAGCGTCAGCAGCGTCGGGTCAGCCGTGCTGCCCGTGATCGATACCGGCACGCGACCCACGCCCGTCGAGGTCAGGTTGGTATTTTCCTGACGCAGACCGGCGTTGAACCGGAACGGCATGCTGGCGATTTCGGTGTTGAAGTCGACCCGCACGAACGCGGCCCACGTCTTTTCCAGAATGTCCTGTACGCTGCCCGGATCGAGCGCGAGGTCAAGCGTCCCGCGATAGCCGAGCAGACCGTCGCTGCCGGCCGGGTTGGGATAGTTGAAGCCCGGCACGTTCTGGGCATAGGGATTACCCAGGCCTTCCAGGAAACGCTGATACGAACGCGGATCGTACATCAGCAGCGGCGACGGGAGCGAACCGGAGAAACCGGGGATCCAGTTTCCGGTGTCGATGGTGCCGGTGTACAGGCTGGTCGGGATCGGAACGCCGGTGGTGCGGCCCGATGCGCCGCCGTAACCGGCATAGGCCTGCCAGAAGTTGTTCACGAAGGTGTTGCGGTTCTCAAGCTGGAACCGGTCCTCCATGTACATGCCGCCCGCGCGGATCTTCAGGTCGTCCTGTTCCCAGGCGACGCTGCCGCGCAGCTGCTTGATCTCGTCGCGGTTGAACTGCGTCGAGCGGACGGTCACGTGCGAGCCGATGATCGACGGATCGATCCAGCGCGACTGATCGCCGGCCGGGCCGAAGGTGGTGAAGACCGGGAAGCTGTTGCGGCTGTCGCCGGTCACCTGAACGCCCAGCGTCGTACCCAGCGCACCACCATAACCGATGTCGCCGTTTTCGTCGCCGATGCGGCCGTCCGGGTTCTGCTTGCTGAGCGAGTAGGCGCCGTCCAGCTCGAACTTCAGATTTTCGGTCGCATCCCACTTCAGGTTGATGCCCGCCTGGTTGGTTTCACGCAGCTGGCTTTGACGGCCCGACACGAAGTCGGTCGGCGTACCAGCCTGGGTGAAGTCGACGACCGTGCCGTTCTCGTCACGCTCGACGTTACGCAGGTCGCCCTGGTTGAACCACACGCCGAAACCATAAATGTCGGTATTGACCGTCTGGCGCGAATAATTGTCGTCGATGGTCAGCAGCAGGTTATCCGACATCTGGAACTGCAGCGCCAGGCGGGCGTCCAGACGCTCGTCCTTGGTATAGCGCTGGTCGGCGCCATATTGCTGCTGGTACCAGCTGGTCAGCGACCGGATTTCGTCCGCGTTGCGGTTTGCGGTACCGCGCGCGCTGGGACGGCAGACGGTCGCGTTCGAACCCGCGATCTGGCACGGTGCCAGCTCGGCACCCTGCCAGCCCGACACGAACACGCGATTGGTCTGGGTGTCGCGACGGGTATAGACCGCGCTGCCCAGAATACCGATCGTGTCGTTGGCGAAGGTCTTGCTGTACAGCGCGCCGACGGTGGGGACGAGCGTTTCTGAATCATCCTGATACGACCCGCTGGCCGAGATCGCGATCCGCTCACCCATCTTGTCGAAGGGCTTGGGATAGCTGATGTTGACCGTCGCACCGATCGAGCTGGACGACAGCGTCACGTCGGGCGTCTTGTATACGGCCAGCTGACCCACGAAATCCGAGCCGACCGTGGTGAAGTCGACCGAACGACCACCAGCCGAGGTCGCAAGGCGACGGCCGTCGACCAGCGTTTCGTTGAAGTCGCCGCCGAAACCACGAACGGTGATGCCCTGCGGCTCACCACGTGCGCCCGAACGGTTGATCGACACGCCCGGCAGACGCTGCAGCGAAGCGGCGACGTTCGAATCGGGGAACTTGCCGATGTCTTCAGCCGAAATCACGTCGACCACACCCGGCGAGGTACGCTTGATATCCAGGTTGCGCTGAAGCGAGCCACGGATACCGGTGACGATGATGTCCTGGGTCGCTGCTGCGTCCGCGCTGGGAACTGCATTGCCCTCAGCCGGAGCCGTATTTTCACCAGCCGCGTTCTGGTCCTGGGCCATGGCGGGCGTCGCAAGGGCGATCGCGGCCAGGCTGGCGCTACCGGTCAACAGGCAACGCAGCGCGCCGCCATTGATACCGGTAACAAAATTATTGCGGAAAACCCCCTTCATAAAGCTCCTCTCCCGTCCACTCGGTTCTTTCAAATTGGCCGCTTGAATAACGGTCCAACCTGACCCGTGACCGGACATACCGGCCGTCGTGCTCACCCGTCATGGTTTGACGTGGTAGCGGTATCCGTATCTCGTTTTTCGGCTGGCGACAATCGCATTTGTCGGGCTACATCGTGACTGTTGCAAACCGGCCACGGACCGGGGGCAGGAGGGGAAAGCGCCGATGACGGCCAGTCAGATCGAACTATTGAACGCCGGCGACCACGGCGCGCTCACGCTGGGCGCGCTGACGGGGGCGCCACCGCATTTCGTGCAGATCGTGCTCGACGAATTTCCGGCAGCGGCCAGCCTGTGCCCGATTTTCCTGACCAAATCGCCGCAGACCGGGGATTTCTATGTCGGGGCGATGCTGGGCTTCAAACCCGAAGAGCCCGTGCTGGTCGACAATGCGGAGCGCAGTGGCTTGTTCGAACCGCTCGACTGGGCACGCCGCGGTTTTTACCTGTCGGGCGAAGATGTCGCCGTGAACGTCAACGATCCCCGCTTTTCCGATCCCGACGGCGAGCCGATGTTCGAGCGCGACGGCCGACCCACCCAGCCGCTCGGCACGATGATCCGCAATCTTGGCCGGTTACAGGCAGGGCTTGATTGGACCGGCAAGTTCATCGACGCGATGCTGCAACATCGGCTGGTCGAGCCGATCGACGTCTCGCTCGATTTCGACGATGGGGAGCGCCTGAACCTGGCGGGCCTTTATACCATCAGCCTCGATTCGCTGGGGGAGCTGGACGATGCGGCCGCCCTTTCGCTGTTCCGCGCAGGACAGCTTCAGGCGGCCTATATCATGTCTCAGTCGCTGCGACAGGTCGGGCGGCTGGCCCGGCGCCGCAACCAGCGGCTGGCAGCAGGATGACGAGCACGGTCGACGCCATCGACGCGACAGCGGTCGGCGATGCATCGGCCTTTTTCGAGCAGGTGGTGCTTGCCTGCAAACCGCTGATCCTGCGCGGTGCGTGCCGCGACTGGCCGGTGCTGACGGCCGCGCGCCAATCGGATGCACGGTTGTTCGAATATCTGAACGCCTCGGCCAGCGAGCGCGCGGCGGAGGCGTTTGCCGGCGATGCCGGGATCGCCGGCCGCTATCATTATGCAGAGGGTCTGGACGGTTTCAATTTCGAACGGCGCACGCTGCCTGTTCGTGATGCGCTGGCCGCTGTCGCCGAATGTGCCGCCGCGGGGGATCGCGGCGACCTGTATCTCGGCTCGCTACCCGCGGACAGCTATTTCCCCGACTTCGCCGCCGCCAACATGCTGCCCTGGCTGCCGCCAAAGGTGGGCCCGCGCCTGTGGGTCGGCACCGCATCGACCGTCGCCTGTCATTATGATCGTTTCGACAATGTCGCTTGCTGCATCGCGGGCGAGCGCCGCTTCACGCTGTTTCCGCCAGATGCAATCGGCGACCTGTATGTCGGACCGATCGACCACACCATGGCGGGGCAGCCCGTCGGTCTGGCCGTGGGATCGGCACCCGGCGATCCGCGCTATCCCCGTTTCGAAGCATGGCGCGACGATGCGCTGATTGCCGATCTGGCGCCTGGCGACGCGCTGTATATGCCCAAGCTGTGGTGGCATCAGGTGGAAGCGCGCGGGCGGGTGAACCTGTTGGTCAATTACTGGTGGGACGCCTTTGCCGCCGGGCCTGATTCGCCCTTTACGGCGATGATGCTTGCAATGGCCACGCTGGCTGAGCGGCCGGCGGGCGAGCGCGCGGCGTGGCGCGCCTTTTTCGACCATTATGTGTTCCGGCCTGAGCGTCACCCGCTGGAGCATCTGCCGCCCGAACGGCACGGCATATTGGGGCCACTGGACCAGAATCGCGGACGCATCCGCGCGATGGTGATGCAATGGCTGCGCGGCGGACGCTAAGGCCCGCCGCGCCAGCGCCTTAACGCGTCAGCCGGGCTTCGCCCCACACCACCGGCAGGGCATCGCCCGCTGGCCCGTCACCCTCGGCGCGTGCGACCAGTTCGACGATCTTGGCGCCGCTTACATCAGCCTGCACCGGCACCGCCGCCTGCCCCGCGCGCACCGGCGCCGACTTGGTGACAAGGCGACCGTCGGCATAGACCTCGAACACCACCGGCCGGTCGCGCATGGTGGCGCCGTCATCGACCCCGACATTGGCGGCAAAGCGGGTGTTTCCGCCTTCGTTGCGCACTTCCAGCCGTGAATTGGCCAGCACGCCCAACCCTGTATCGATCCGCTGTCCGGCGACCCGAAGCGGCGTCATGAAGGGGGACCGATCCGCCTGCGCCCCACCCCAGCCCGCATATTGCGGATGCTCCCCTGCGCCGCGCGTGCCGACCCAGGGGATGATCGAATGGTGGATGGTCGGATCGCCCTTTGGGGTCACGATGCCGTCCTCCGCCGGGTTCACCTGTCCGGGCACTTCGGACAGATAGATCCCGTCAAGCAGAGCCCGCGTGCCGCGTGCGGTGAACATCAATGTCTGGTGGGGTCCAACCTCGAATGTCTGTTCCTTGGTGAACTGAACGCCCTTGCCGCCCCACAGGTCGGTCAGCGCCACCGGCCGATCGGCGCGCATCTTGAGCTGATCGGCGGTCAGCACTGCCTTCATCGGGCTCAGCCCGCGGTTGAAAATCGCCACGCCCTTGTCGCCATTGGCCAGCGTCTTCACCAGGATCTGCACATCGTCGGACAGATAGGCGGGCACCGCCTGATGCCCGGCGGGATCCTGGTTCAGCGCGATCAGCGCCTTGTTGCCGAACAGCGCGATCTGCTCCGGCGTCGCCTTGCGCAGGTCGTATCCGATCAGCAGCGGCGCGTTGGTGATCGCCCACAACGCAAAGTGCGAGCGCGCCTCCGTCATGTGATTCGCGTCGAAGTCGCCCTGCCCCACGAACAGCATGTCGGGATCGTTCCACGACCCCGGATGGGCGTAGAGCGCGCGCGTCAGCGTCGTGTCGAAATTGGTCAGCATCCGCGACCAGTTCGACGTGATGTCGTCGCTGGTGCGAGAGATGTTGCCGACATCCTTGGCCCAGCTGCGAACGTCGGACGAGCCCCACAGGCAGATGGAGAACAGATATTCGCCGTCCGGATTATGGCGCTTCAGCGCATCGGCCACATCCTGATACAGGCCGCGTACCGCCGGAATATCGGTCCGGCCGATCGCGTTCATGTCGATCAGCGGGTCGAGCTGGCGGTAATTGCCGTTGCGGACATGTTCGGCATCGGCGCCCAGCCCGCGCACCCCGCATCCATCGACCTTGATGTAATCAAAGCCCCATTCGGCGAAATACAGCGCGATATCCTGGTCGGCATGCCCGTACAGGCCGACTTCGCGTTCGGCGATCGTCCCTTCCGGCTGGTTGGCGAAATTGGGGGTATAGATCTGCCCGCAGCTGTTCCGACCGATGTCGGTGTAAATGCCGGCCTTGAAACCCATGGCGTGCAGCCGGTCGGTCAGCGGTTTGAAGCTGGTGGTATCGCCCTTGCCGATATCGGCGGAGGGAAAGCGGGCGGTGCGGATGACCATGCGCTGGTCGCTCTGACGACGCTTCAACCACCAGCCGTCGTCGATGTTGATATAGCGATAGCCCGCCGCCGCCAGCCCGCTGTCGCGGATGACCTTGGCGGACGCCATCACCTTTTCCTCGTCAACGTCGCTGTAAAAGGCGTTCCAGCTGTTCCAGCCCATCGGGGGCACCGGCGCCTGCCCGGCCTGATTCGCGGTCCACCGCCCTTTCGCCGCCATCGATTCCTGCGACTGCGCCTGGGCACTCGCCGCCGCCATTACCAGTGCGCTGGCGAGCAGCAGCCTGAATCCCGTTTTTAGCGCCATGACCCTCTCCGCCGATTGACCCGGTTTTTTGTCCGACTAAACTGTGCGCGAGAATAAGGGGAGAGGTCAATGTTCGCGCGCCGGTTTACCGCCGCCATGGCGCCTGCGGCAGCCGCCGCGCCGATCGCGGGCCGGGCCGCAACCGTTACCGCGCCGCAGCATGGGAAATGCTTTTCACGCTGACCGATCTGGTCAACACATGCTTACAAAGACTGGGAGAGAGAGATGTCCATCCGTTCGGTTCTTGCCGTCGCCCTGCTGGCCAGCGTGACAGCGCCCATCGCGGCACAGGAAAAATACGGCACCGCGCCGGGTTCGAACCCGTTGTTCCGCGACAAATTTACCGCCGACCCCGCGCCGCTGGTCGTGGGCGACACGCTGTACCTCTATACCGGCCACGACGTCGCGCAGCGTGACGAGATGTTCAACATGCAGGAATGGCTGGTCTGGTCGACCAAGGACATGAAGACGTGGACCGCCCATCCGCCCATCATGAACGTCAAGGACTTCAAATGGGCAAAGAAGGACGCCTGGGCCGCGCAGACGATCGAGAAGAACGGCAAATTCTATTTCTATGCCGCGGTCGAGCATGACGACACCCATCCGGGCAAGGCGATTGCCGTCGGCGTTTCGGACAAGCCGACCGGCCCGTTTGTCGACGCCAAGGGTTCGGCCCTGATCACCAACGAAATGACGCCCAAGGGCACGCACAGCTGGGAAGATATCGACCCCACCGTCTTCACCGACGATGACGGCACAACCTGGATCGCATGGGGCAACCGGCAGGCCTATATCGCCAAGCTGAAGCCCAACATGATCGAGATCGACGGCGAGATCACCGAAATCACGCCCCCGCATTTCGAGGAAGGCCCCTGGCTGCACAAGCGCGGCGACCTGTATTATCTCACCTATGCTTCGCTCGACCGCAAGACGCACCGGGATGAGCGCATCTCCTACTCGACGGCGACGTCGATCAAGGGGCCGTGGACCTATCGCGGCGAACTGGCCGATTCGGGCAAGTACAGCTTCACCATCCATCCGGGCATCGCCGCCTTCAAGGGCAACTGGTACATCTTCATGCACAATGCCACGCTCACGCTGGGCGACCTGAACGGCTCGATCGGACGGCGCACGGTGACGGCGGAATATCTGCGCTACAATCCCGACGGTACGCTGAAGAAAGTACCCCATACCGAGGCGGGTGTGACCGCCCCCGCGCCCGCCGATGCAGCGGCCGATTAAGGGACGAAACAACGATTAACCCGTCTGGTCATTGCTAGATGTTAGCGCTATCCGGGCGTCACCCGGTCAGTATCGCGACAGGAGAGGAACATATGAACGCGAACCGCACCCCCAAGGGCCCCCTGCTTGTGAGCGCGCTTGCGCTGGCGCTTGCAGCCTGTTCGGGCGGCGCGCCCGACGCGGGCGAAAATGCCGCCGCGTCAAACGACATGATGGCCAATGCCAGCGCCGATGCCGTCGGCCCCAATGGCCGCCGCTATCTGTCGCAGCCGCTGGTCACCGAGATCTACACCGCCGATCCGTCTGCACATGTGTGGGGCGACGGCAAACTGTACGTCTATGGCAGCCATGACATCGACGGCGACGCGGTCGAGGACGATCTGGGCGGCCATTTCGAGATGCGCGACTATCGCATCCTCAGCATGGACGAACCCGGCGGCAAGACGACCGTTCACCCCGTCGCGCTGGACGTGGACGACGTGCCCTGGGCCGAAAAGCAGATGTGGGCGCCCGACGCCGCGTTCAAAAACGGCACCTATTACCTGTATTTCCCCGCCAAGGACCGCGAAGGCGCATTCCGCATCGGCGTGGCCACGTCCAAGTCGCCGGTCGGCCCGTTCAAGGCCGCGCCCGAACCGATCAAGGGCAGCTTCTCGATCGACCCGTCGGTGTTCGCCGATGGCGGTGAGCATTACATGATCTTCGGCGGCATCTGGGGCGGTCAGCTTCAGCGCAATACCACCGGCACCTATGACCCCAACGGGTCCAAGACCGACATGGGCAAGCCGAACGAGCCGGCGCTGGCGCCCAAGATCGCCAAGATGTCGGGCGACATGATGGAGTTCGCCGAGACGCCGCGCGACGTCCAGATCCTGGACGAATCGGGCAAGCCGATCCTGGCGGGCGACACCGACCGCCGCTTCTTCGAAGCCGCCTGGATGCACAAGCGCGGCGATACCTATTATCTCAGCTACTCGACCGGCGACACGCACTATCTGGTCTATGCGACCGGCAAGTCGCCTTACGGCCCCTTCACCTATCGCGGCCGCATCCTTGAGCCGGTGAATGGCTGGACCACCCACCATTCGATCGTCGACTGGAAGGGCAAGACCTATCTCTTCTATCACGACGTCCAGCTTTCGGGTCAGACCCGCCTGCGCAACGTCAAGATGACCGAGCTGAACTATAATCCGGACGGGACGATCCAGACCATCGACCCGTACCAGAAGTAACCGGGCGATGTTCCTTGGCATCGACATCGGCACGTCCGGTGTAAAGGCCGTCGCGCTCGACGAGCGCGGCGGCGTGGTGGCCCAGGGGGTGGCGGCGCTGACCGTTCAGCGCCCCCAGCCGCTGTGGTCCGAACAGCATCCCGATGCGTGGTGGGAAGCGACGCAATCGGCGGTCCGGGCGATCGATCCGGCCATCCGCCGGGCGGTGCGCGGCATCGGCCTTGCCGGGCAGATGCACGGCGCGACGCTGCTGGGCGCCGACGACCGCCCGCTGCGTTCCGCCATTTTGTGGAACGACGGTCGCAGCCATGCCGAATGCGGCGAGCTTGAAGCGAAGGTGCCCGATCTGCACGCCGTGACCGGCAATCTGGCTATGCCCGGCTTCACCGCGCCCAAGCTGATGTGGGTCGCAAAGCACGAACCCGACGTGTTCGCCGCGACGCGCACGGTGTTGCTGCCCAAGGATCAGGTGCGCCTTCGCATGACCGGTGAAAAGGCATCGGACATGTCCGATTCCGCCGGGACCCTGTGGCTCGATGTCGCCGCGCGCGACTGGAGCGACAAGGTGCTGGCCGCCACCGGCTTGTCGCGCGACCATATGCCGCGACTGGTCGAGGGCACCGATATTGCCGGCATGCTGCGCGCCGACGTGGCGGAGGCATGGGGCATGGATCAGGTGCCCGTGGCGGGCGGCGGCGGCGACAATGCCGCCGGTGCCGCCGGCGTCGGCGTGGTGCGCGACGGTGACGCATTGCTGTCGCTGGGCACGTCGGGCGTCATCTTTGTCGCGACAAAGGACTTCCGCCCCAATCCGGCGCGGGCGGTCCATGCCTTCTGCCACTGTCTGCCCGACATGTGGCATCAGATGTCGGTGCATCTGTCGGCGGCGGCGTGCATCGACTGGGTCGCGCGCCTGACCGGCACCAGTGGTGCGGCGGAACTGTTCGCCCGCGCCGAAAGCGTCGGTCCGGCATGCGGTCCCGAAATCTTCCTCCCCTATCTGTCGGGGGAACGGACGCCGCATAACGATGCCGAGGTGCGCGGCGGCTTCCTTGGCCTCGATCACGACACCACGCCCGAGCGGCTGGCCCAGGCCGTGCTTGAAGGCGTGGCGTTCGCGCTGGCCGACGGGGTTGAGGTGCTTCGCGAAGCGGGCACTGACCTCAACGAACTGTCGGTCATCGGCGGCGGCGCCCGTTCGCGCTACTGGGGCCAGACGCTGGCCGCTGCACTGAACGTCGAACTGGTCTACCGCCAGGGCGGCGAAGTCGGCCCGGCGCTTGGTGCCGCACGCCTTGCCCAGCTGGCAGTCGATGGCGGCAACGCCGCCGACCTGTGCCAGCCACTGCCCGAGAGTCACCGTATCACCCCCGACCGCGCGTTGGTCGACCGGCTTGCCCCCAAGCTGGCGCGCTTCCGCGACGCCTATCCCCGCATCACGCCCAGGAGCATCTAATGGCTACGGACTTCTTCGCAGACATTCCCCAGATCAAATATGAGGGACCGGACAGCGACAACGAGCTGGCCTATCGCTGGTACGACAAGGATCGCGTCATCCTTGGCAAGCGGATGGAGGATCACCTCCGTTTCGCTTTGTGCTTCTGGCACACCTTCTGCTGGCCGGGCAGCGACGTGTTCGGCGGCGGCACCTTCAACCGTCCGTGGCACGCCGGCGCCAACGACAGCGCCGCCGCCGCGATGAAGCGTGAGGTCGCGTTCGACTTCTTCCAGAAGATGGACGTGCCCTATTACTGCTTTCACGATGTCGACGTGATGGCAGAGGCGCATGACGTGACCTCGCACCGGCGTTATCTGGCCGAAGCGGTCGATCATCTGGAGAAGCTTCAGGCGTCCAGCGGCCGCAAGCTGCTGTGGGGCACGGCCAACCTGTTCAGCCACCCGCGCTTCGCCGCCGGTGCCGCGACCAGCCCCGACCCCGAAGTCTATGCCTTTGCCGCGATGCAGGTCCGCGACGTGCTGGAAGCGACGCACCGTCTGGGCGGCGAAAACTATGTCCTGTGGGGCGGTCGTGAGGGCTATGAAACGCTGCTCAACACCGACCTGAAGCGCGAGATGGACAATTTCGGCCGCTTCCTGTCGCTCGTCGTCGAGCACAAGCACAAGATCGGCTTCAAGGGCACGATCCTGATCGAGCCGAAGCCGCACGAACCGACCAAGCACCAGTACGATTTCGACACCGCGACCGTGTACGGCTTCCTCAAGCGTTACGGCCTTGAGAACGAAGTCGCCGTGAATATCGAGGCCAACCACGCCACCCTGTCGGGTCACACGTTCGAACATGAGCTGGCGATGGCCAACGCGCTCGGCATCTTCGGCTCGATCGACGCCAATCGCGGCGATCACCAGAATGGCTGGGACACCGACCAGTTTCCGAACTCGGTCGAGGAACTGACGCTGGCGATGATCGAAGTGATCCGTGCCGGTGGCTTCACCACGGGCGGCTTCAACTTCGACGCCAAGGTGCGCCGTCAGTCGATCGACGCGGTCGACCTGTTCTATGGTCACATCGGTGGCATCGACACCGTGGCAAAGGGCCTGATCAACGCCGCCGCGATCATCGAGGATGGCCGCGTCGACGGTATCCGCGCCGATCGTTATGCGGGTTGGACCGACGGCCTGGGCGGCGAACTCGCCAATCTCGACCTGGCCGGCATCGCCGACCTGGCGGTCGAGCGCGACGTGAACCCGCAGCACAAGTCGGGTCGCCAGGAGCGCCTGGAAAACCTGATCAACCGCTTCATCTGAAACGGCTGACGAACAAAATGAAGGGGGCGGTGCCACGCACTGCCCCCTTTTTTGTGCCGGCTGCCCTTCGCCTCGACCGGCCGGGCCGGCCGCCGGTGCGGCCAGCGCGTGGGTCTGATCCGCGCCCCGCTGGCGGCAGCGGGGCGTTGTTGATAAGCGTGACGAAACCCCACATAAAGAACCGGCTGGCAAGCAATGTCAGCGCAGGGGCATAGGTCGTTCGAGGGGCGGTTGATGTCGTTAGTGCCCAACCTTTGAAAGGCTGGGTGCCAGCGGCATATGCTCTTTTCCTTATCGACAGCGGTATCAATCCCGCTTGCTCGAACTTTTGTCCGACTATAATCACGTCCAATAGCCGCCGACGGCAACGGGAGAGGATGCGCAATGATCAAAAATCACCGGAGACTAGCACTGGTAGCGCTCACACTTGCCGCGGCAAGCCCCGCATCGGCGGCTGACGCCGAGCGTCGGCCTTTCGGCACGCTCGCCGACGGCACCCCTGTAGAGGTCGTAACCCTGCGGAACGCCAAGGGCGTGGAAGCCCGCGTGCTGAGCTATGGCGCCACGCTTCAGGCGCTGATTGGGCCCGATCGCAAGGGTCAGCGCACCGACGTCACCCTGGGCCACGACACACTCGAATCTTATGAAAAGACACCGAATTATTTCGGCGTGACGGTCGGCCGCTATGCCAACCGCATCAATGCGGGCCGCTTCACGCTGGACGGGAAGGCCTATCAGCTGACCCAGAACGACAAGGGCAATTCGCTGCACGGCGGCACGCAGGGGTTCGACAAGCGCAACTGGCGCATCGTGTCGATGGCCAGCGGCCCGGCGGCCCGCGTCGTGCTGGGCCTGACCAGCCCCGACGGCGATCAGGGCTATCCCGGCAAGCTGGACGTGACGGTCACCTATTCGCTGGACGAAGCCAGCAACCTGATCATCGCCTATGAAGCGAAGACCGACAAGCCGACCATCGTCAACATGACGAACCACGCCCTGTTCAACCTGGCGGGCGAAGGCGCGCCGCAGGGCACGTCGGACCATCTGCTGACCATCCCTGCCAAGGCCTTTACCCCTGTCAACGCAACGCTGATCCCCACGGGTGAGCGCCGCGCGGTCGCGGGTAGCGTGTTCGACTTCACCAAGCCCCGGCTGATCGCGGCGGGCGTACGCGACAATCGCGACGAACAGATCCGGCTCGGCCGCGGTTACGACCATAATTTCGCGCTCGACAAGGGGCTGACCGCGACGCCCGAACTGGCCGCCCGGCTGGAAGATCCGAAATCGGGCCGCGTGCTGGAAGTGCTGACCACCGAGCCGGGTGTGCAGTTCTACACCGGCAACTTCCTGGACGGCGCGCTGAACGGCAAGCAGGGCCACGCCTATCGCCAGGGCGACGGTATCGCGCTGGAGCCCCAGAAGTTTCCCGACGCACCCAATCAGCCGGGCTTCGTGTCGGCGCGGGTCGATCCGGGCAAGCCGTATCGGCACACGATGATCTACCGCCTGACCACCTCACGTTGAAGCGAGAGCCATGACCAAGACTGACCCATCCAAGCTGCGTTCGCGCGCCTGGTTCGACAACCCGGAAAATATCGACATGACGGCGCTCTATCTCGAGCGCTATCTCAACTATGGTCTCAGCCTTGAGGAGCTGCGTTCGGGCAAGCCGATCATCGGCATCGCTCAGACCGGCAGCGACCTGACGCCGTGCAACCGCCACCATCTGGTGCTGGCGGAACGCGTGCGCGAGGGCATTCGCGAGGCGGGCGGCATTGCCATCGAATTTCCGGTCCACCCGATTCAGGAAACCGGCAAGCGTCCCACCCCGGGCCTGGACCGCAACCTTGCTTATCTGGGCATGGTCGAGGCGATCTATGGCTATCCCTTCGACGGCGTGGTGCTGACGATCGGCTGCGACAAGACGACGCCCGCTGCGCTGATGGCGGCCGCGACCGTCAACATCCCGGCGATCGCGCTGTCCGTCGGACCGATGCTGAACGGCTGGCACAAGGGCGAGCGCACCGGTTCGGGCACCATCGTGTGGAAGGCGCGCCAGATGCTGGCCGCAGGCGAGATCGACAACGAGGAGTTCATCAAGCTCGTCGCATCGTCGGCCCCCTCGACCGGCTATTGCAACACCATGGGCACGGCCACGACGATGAACTCGCTGACCGAGGCGCTGGGCATGTCGCTGCCCGGCTCAGCGGCGATCCCCGCGCCTTATCGCGACCGTCAGGAAGTGGCGTGGCGCACCGGCAAGCGCATCGTCGACATGGTGCGTGAGGATCTGAAGCCGTCGGACATCCTGACCAAGGAAGCGTTCCACAACGCCATCCGCGTCAATTCGGCGATCGGCGGTTCGACCAACGCGCCGATCCACTTGAACGCGATTGCTCGCCACATCGGCGTCGAACTGCCGGTCGAGGATTGGCAGGCGCATGGCCTCGACATCCCGCTGCTGGTCAACCTTCAGCCCGCCGGTGAATATCTGGGCGAGGACTATTACCGCGCGGGCGGCGTCCCGGCGGTGGTCGCACAGCTGATGTCGCGCGGCCTGATCCATGAAGGCGCGATGACCGTCAATGGCCAGACCATGGGCGACAATTGCCGCGGTGCCACGATCGAGGACGAACGGGTCATCCGCCCGATCGACCAGCCGCTGCGCGAAGCGGCGGGCTTTGCGGTGCTAAGCGGCAACCTGTTCGACGCGGCGATCATGAAGCTGAGCGTGATTTCCGACGAGTTCCGCCAGCGCTACCTCTCCAACCCCAACGATCCCGATGCGTTCGAGGGGCCGGTCGTCGTATTCGACGGGCCTGAGGATTATCACCACGGCATCGACGATCCGGCGCTGGGCATCACGCCCGACACGCTGCTGATCATGCGCGGCGCGGGGCCGATCGGCTATCCCGGCGCGGCAGAGGTCGTGAACATGCGCCCGCCCGCCTATCTGATCGCGGACGGCGTCAACAGCCTGCCGTGCATCGGCGACGGTCGCCAGTCAGGCACCAGCGGCAGCCCGTCGATCCTGAACGCCAGCCCCGAAGCGGCGGCGATGGGGGGCCTGGCGCTGCTGCGCACCGGCGACCGGGTCCGCATCGACCTTCGCAAGTTCACCGCCAACATCCTGTTGTCGGACGAGGAACTGGCCGAGCGCCGCCGCGCGCTGGAGGCCGAGGGGGGCTATCGCTATCCCGAATCACAGACGCCGTGGCAGGAAATCCAGCGTGATCTGGTCGGCCAGCTTTCGACCGGTGCCATTCTGGAAGGTGCGGAGAAGTACCAGCGGATCGCCCAGACCAAGGGGCTGCCGCGCGACAGCCACTAAGGTCGTCGTTCACCGGACAAAAAAAGGGGCGGGTGCCGATGGCGCCCGCCCCTTTTTGCATCACTCGACGAACGGGTCGGTCGTCTCTCGCCGACCGCGAAGAAACGCATCGGCGACCAGCCGAAACGGCGCGGGGTCGACATCGCTGCTCCCCGCCCGGATCAGCTCGGCAAAGCGGGCGTAAAGGCCCGGATATTCGACATCGCCCGAAACATGCGTCTCCCCGTCGAGGTTCAGCATCGCGCCGCCCTTTTCCAGCGTGAGCCGCCCCGCATCGGTTTCGACGCGAATGTCCCAGCTCTGCGGCCCTTCCTGTCGCCAGTCGAGGTCCATGTCGATTGCCGCCCCGCGCGTGTCGGCCAGCGTCAGGCGAGCGGCGATGGGTGCGGCGCGATTGGCGGGGAATTCCAGCACCGCATCCTTCAGATAGACGGAATGCGGGAGAATTTCGGTCGCGATCGACAGTGCGTTGATGCCGGGGTCGAACACGCCCAGCCCGCCCGGTTCCCAGATCCATTCCTGACCCGGATGCCAGACGCGCACATCCTCCCGCCAGACGATCTCGACCGAGCGGATCTCGCGCGATGCAAGCCACGCCTTTGCTCGCGCGACACCGGCCGCATAGCGCGAGTGCCACGTGGCGAACAAGCTGATCCGGTCACCCGCGGCCGCGACCAGCGCCTCCACTTCGGAAAGCGTCGCGGCGGGCGGCTTTTCCAGCATGACGTGCAGGCCATGCTCGATCGCAGTGAACGCCAGCGGTGTACGGACCTGCGGCGGCGTGCAAAGCGCCACCGCATCCACCGCGACACCGCTTTCGATCAGCGCGTCAAAGCTGCGGAAATGCGTCACGCCGTCGATCGGCGCGGCGTTCGGGCTGACCGTCGCCGCCAGTTCGAACGCCGGATTGCCCGCGATCGCCGGGATATGCTGATCGCGGGCGATCTTGCCCAGCCCCACCAGCACGACGCGGATCGGCGCGCTCACAGCTGCTTCACCGTCACGCGCGCCTCAGCTGCGCGGGCAAGCGGATTGGACAGCGGCAGGGTAAAGGGCGCTGCTTCGATCTCGAACACATCGCCTTCGCGCGTTTCGATCCCGTCGCTGAACGACAGCGTGGCCGTGCCGAAGAAGTGGACGTGAATGTCGCCGGGACGGCGGAACAGGTCGTATTTAAAATGATGATGTTCCAAGTTCGACAGGTAATGCGACATGTTCGCCTCACCCGACAGGAACGGCTTTTCCCAGATGACCGCACCGTCGCGGCGGATGCGGCTGGTGCCCTGTACGTCCTCTGGCGGGGTGCCGGTTAGCAGTTCCGGGCCGAGTGCGGCCTGACGCAGCTTGGAATGTGCCAGCCAAAGATAATTGTGGCGTTCGGTCACATGATCGCTGAATTCATTGGCCAGCGTCAGGCCAAGGCGAAACGGCGTGCCGTCCGGCCCGATCAGATAGATGCCGGCCAGTTCCGGCTCCTCCCCGCCGTCGCGGGCGAATGCGGGCATGGTCAGCGCCTCACCCGGACCCACCAGCTGCGATCCGTCGCCCTTGTAGAACCATTCCGGCTGCTGGCCGACCTGGCCGGCTTCGGGCTTGCCGCCCTCGACGCCTTCCAGGAACATCCGCATCGAATCCGTCTGCTTTTCCGCGTCGGCGGCGGCGCGGTGCATCTTGTCGCGCCCCTCTGCCGAGCCGAGATGGGTCAGGCCGGTTCCGGACAGGATCAGGTGCGCGGGGTCTTCATGGTCGATCGGCGCGAGCAGGCGGCCTGCTTCGGCAAGGGCGGCCAGATCCGCCTCGCCCTCATAGCCGACGGCCTCGACCGCTTCCGCCAGGGTGACATGATGCTCGATCGCGGCCCACGCAAGCGCTCGCACGCTCTCGACACCTCGCACATATGCCGCGCCCTTGTCGTTCGCGGCAATTACCCGCCGCGCTCCGCTTTCGTCTCGGACCTGCACCAAACGCATCGTCGCCTCTCCAAATAACTGCTGGATTTAGTCCGACTTATTCCACCCGGTCCCGTCTTGGCAACGCGGGATTTGCCCCTTTTCCCGCTGCGGTCTAACGTCGGACAACGCGCGTCCGCCGCTTAAGCCGGACGACGAGGGGATGGCTGGGCGTGGACGAACAGATCAGAAAGCCGCGGGGCACGGGGCGTCGGTTGCGGGGTGCAGTCGCCAATTATCTTGGCACCGCCATCGTGTCAGGCTCGATCGCGCCCGGTGAACGGCTGTCGGGCGAAGTCGCTAATGCACAGGCGCTGGACGTCTCGCGCAGCGCCTATCGCGAAGCGGTGCAGGTCCTGACCGCCAAGGGCTTAGTGGAAAGCCGTCCCAAAGCGGGCACCCGCGTCCTGCCGCGCAGCCGCTGGAACCTGCTCGATCCCGAAGTGCTGGCCTGGGCATTTGCCAACGAACCTGATCTGGCGATTGTCCGCGACCTGTTCGAACTGCGCGCGATCGTCGAACCCGCCGCAGCCCGACTGGCCGCCGAGCGGCGCGACAAGGCCGATATCAAGACGTTGCGCGAAGCGATCACGGCCATGCGCCGACACACACTGGCAACCGACGCGGGTCGCGCCGCCGACCGCGACTTCCACGATGCCATCCTTCGCGCGACCCGCAACGATGCGCTTGTCGCGCTCAGCGCCGGGATCGGCGCGGCGGTCAACTGGACCACGCAGTACAAACAGCGCTCGGGCGCTCTGCCACGCGACCCGCTGCCCGATCATGTGCGGGTGGGCGACGCGATCATTGCCGGGGATATCGATGCCGCCGATCAGGCGATGCGAACGCTTATCGAACAGGCGTTCGACGATACGCGGATCGCGATGGCGCGTTGAACGCTGCGCCTTTGGCCTGACACGCCGTAGCGCGTTTCGGCCAAAAAATCGCCGGTCGGCGCCCTAAACAGCCAACCGGCGACAGGAGCGGCTCGGGAGAGAGCACGTCCCACTGAACTGGCATGGCCGAATTGGTAAGTCAATTCCGGCCACAATCATCCTGCGGCGATAAACATCCGTCGACGCGCCTCGACCTGCTCGCGCAGCCTTTCGGCCTCCTCAACCTCTGTCGCTTGCAGCAACGACTCCAGAACGCGCGTCAGGTGCGATCGCATCGCCTCTCGCGCGGCATTGGGGTCGCGTGACGACAGCGCATCCAGGATCGCGGCATGTTCGTCGATGCGGGGAAACACGCCCGCTTCATGCGCCTTGCGCGACAACAACCGATATTGGGGCGAGCGTGCCTTGGCGTCCCACAGCGACTGGACCGCTGCCGTCATGGCACTGTTGCGGGTGACATCCGCAATCGCCAGGTGGAACCGGTGATCGGCTTCCTCGGCAGTGACGTAATCCGGCCCGGCCGCAATCATTTCATCGAGCAGCGCGCGCAGCCCCGCCAGATCCTCATCGGTCGCGCGAGTGGCTGCGAGGGCGCAGACCTCTGCCTCGATCGCGCGGCGCGCTTCCAGCAGCTCGAACGGGCCGACGCCCGTCATCGCGGCTTTGCCCCCTTGAGGCTCGCTTGCAATGACATGCACGCCGGAACTCATCCGCACATCGACCAGGCCGTCGACCTCAAGCGCGATGATCGCTTCACGGATGCTGGGTCGGGATACACCGAACAGCTGTGCCAGCTCCCGCTCGGAGGGCAATCGCCGACCGACGGGATATTCGCCCGATGCGATCCGTGCCGCGATGCCGGCGGCGACCTGGGCGTAAAGCCGCGTCGATCCTTTTCGTGCCATGACGCGAACGATAACGCGGCCGGTACGACTCGACAATCTTGGATTAACCGATTGGTTCAGCCGGTCTGACCATCACCGGTTCTGGGCATAGGCCGCTTGTGCCCGCTCGCGCAGCCGGTCGACGGCCGCCGCATGGATGCCGGGGGCGGTGACCAGCACGCCAAATGCCTGACCACGCGGCGTGTTGAACGACAGTGGCCGTCCCAGCGCGTCGCTGACGGCGGCGCCGCCCTCCCGCGCGATCAGGACGGCGGCGGCGATGTCCCATTCATGGCCCCATCGCAATGTGGCGAGCAGATCGGCCTCGCCCGCCGCGACCATTGCCATGCGCAGCGCAATCGAATTGGGCTTGGCCACGGTCACGAAATCGCGATCCGCGCGCGCCAGCGCATCGGCGGGGACACGCGCACCCGACAGATCGGCTCGGTCGCTGGCTCGCAGCGCCCGACCTTGGCGCCACGCCCCCCTGCCCGCAACCGCCGTCCAGCATTCATCGCGCGCCGGGGCGGCCAGCACGCCGATTACCGGCTGTCCATCCTCGACCAGTGCGATCGAAACGGCCCAGCCGGGACGCCCGCGCAGATAATCGCGCGTGCCGTCGATCGGATCGACCACCCACACACGGCGACCGGACAGCCGCTCAGCCCCGTCGACCGTCTCTTCCGACAGCCATCCAGCGTCGGGCAACAGATTGGACAGCCGTTCGCGAAGCAACGCGTCGACGGCGATGTCGACTTCGCACACCGGATGGCCCGGCGCCTTTTCCCAGCGCTTCACGTCGGTGCCGAAGCGCGCCATCGCAAGCGCAGCCGCTTCCGTGGCGATGGCGTTGACGCGGGCCGCCAGCGTGTCAGTCACCTGCGACCGTCATTCCATCGACGCGTACCGTCGGCGCATTGACCCCGTATCGGAAAGTCAGGTCGCTGGCGGGCGTCAGCGCCGCGAACATATCGATCAGATTGCCCGCGATGGTCACGCCCGCGACCGGGCGGATACATTCGCCATTTTCGATCAGGAAGCCGGCTGCACCACGGCTGTAATCGCCGGTCACGCCGTTCACTCCCTGCCCGATCAGTTCAGTGACATACAGGCCGCGCGTCACTTCGCCCAACAGCGTCTCGCGCGGGGTGGCGCCGGCGGCGAGATACAGGTTGCTGGTCGAAACACCGCCACCACGCGCACCGTGGCCGGTCGGCTCAAGCGCCAATTGCCGGGCGGTCGCGGAATCGAGCAGCCATGTCTGGAGCACGCCATGTTCGATCAGCGCCACCGGCGACATGGGCAGCCCCTCTCCATCAAAGGGGCGGGACCGCAATCCGCGCGGACGGTGCGGATCGTCGTGGATCGCCACGGCATTGCCAAACACCCGCTTGCCCAGCCGATCCTTCAAGAAACTGGTGCCCCGCGCCACTGCCGGGCCACTGATCGCGGCGGCGAAATGGTTGACCAGGCTGGCGCTCACCCGCGGGTCGAAGACGATCGTCATCGGCCCACTCGGCACCTTGACCGGATCCAGCCGCTCAACTGCGCGCATCGCGGCGCGCTGCCCGATCTCTCCAGCGTGGTCGAGCTGTTGCAGATAGCGGGCCGAATGCGACGCATGGCCGTTCTGCATCCGCTCCCCCGTCCCGGCGATCACCGCCGCCGACGCGCTGTAGTTGGTGGTGCGGTATCCGGCGGCAAAGCCATGGCTGGTCGCCAGCGCCGACACGGCTTCGCGCGCCGATGCACCCGCACCTTCGCTGTTGGTCACGCCCGCCACCGCGCGTGCCGCATCCTCGATCGCCAGCGCCATGTCGCGCAGCGCGTCGGGCTCGACATGCCGCCCGTCATGCAGGTCCAGATCAGGGGCGTTGCCGCTCAGCAGCCGTTGCTCGGGCGCCAGTCCGGCCCATGGGTCTTCCGGCGCGGCGCGGGCCATTGCGACAACCCGCTCGGCCAGCCGGTCCAGATCCTCGGCGCCCATGCGAGAGCTGGACACGCTGGCGACGCGGCGCCCGACAAAGGCGCGCAGCGACAGGCTCTCGCCCTCGGACCGGTCGATATCCTCGACATGGCCCAGCCGGACACCAACGCCGGTCGATTGATCGGCGGTGACACCCGCATCGGCCGCGTCGGCACCCGCACGCCGCGCGGCCTCTACGGCGCGGGCGGCAATCTCGACGGCTTGAGAAACATTCAACATCTCAACGGAGGTAGGGGGCCGACCCCGCCCCGTCAAAGGGCAGCAGCAGTGCCCACCGTCGCACAGGCCAGGAACAGCAACAGCCCTGTCGTCCGGTTCGACCGGAATCGGGCCAGCGCGCTGGCGCCGTCACCGGGTGCCAGCGTCACCACCTGCCACGCCAGATGCGCCGCCGCGGGCAACAGCGACACCAGTGCCAGCGGGTCGGCAAAGACCTGCCACAGCGCCGCGGCCCAGCACGAAATGGCGATCGCATAGAATATTGCGACCCCCGGCCGCACCCGCCGCCCCAGCGCACGGGCCGACGATTTCACGCCCACCAGCGCGTCGTCCTCGATATCCTGCAGGGCATAGATGGTGTCGTAACCGATCACCCACGCGATCGACCCGGCATACAGAAACGCCAGCGGCGCCCACATGCCCGCGCCCGCGACTTCGGCCCATCCGACCGGCGCCGCCCATGAAAAGACGATACCCAGCCATGCCTGCGGCCACCATGTGATCCGCTTCATAAAGGGATAGGCCGCGACCAGGGCCAGGCTGGCCAGCGCCACCACCTGTGCCAGCGGGCGGAGTTGCAGCAGCACCACCAGCCCCACCAGCGACAGCGCGACCAGCCAGGCCCATGCCGCCTTTACGCTGATGACACCGCTGGGCAGCGGGCGGCTGCGCGTACGTTCAACCTGTGCGTCCAGCTTGCGGTCGACAATGTCGTTATAGACGCACCCCGCGCCGCGCATCGCGATGCTTCCGGCCAGAAACCACAGCAACAGGTCCCAGCGCGCGACGATTCCGCCTGCCAGCGCGATCGCCCAGGCACCCGGCCAGAACAGCAGCCACCAGCCGATAGGCCGATCGAACCGGGCCAGCAGGGCAAGTGCGCGCAATTTGCGGGGCAGCCGGCCGACCAGCCCCTTATGCTCACTGTCGGGAACGATGGTCGCGGCGTCGGTCATGTCACGCCCATGCCACCCCCGGCGCCGGTGCGAAAGCCCGCTCAGGGCGCAAGTGGCCGCGGCGTTTCCAGTTTGACGCCACGCCCGCGCGTCGTCGCCGATACCCCGGCCATGCCGCAACCATAGGCCATTAGCCGCATTTCGGCGCAATTATTGGGCCGTGCGATCAGCCGCTCCCGCTCGGCATGGACATCCTCGATGGCCGGGTCGCCCGCCTCAGGCGTCAGGAACGGGACGCGCCATCGGTCGGCGTCGCGCGCGGCGCAGACCAGAATGTCATTGCCCGTCCGCTCTGCACGGCAATCGACCGTCGCGCGCGTCAGGGCACGTGTTTCGGCCATGATCCGCGCCGCGTCGCTCGCCGCCGCTTGTCCGATCAGCATCATCAACAGCATCGGGCACCCCTTCCGTCCGCGTCGTATCGGGACAATATCACGCCGGACACCGGTTCGGCCATTGCCCTCTTGCATACCTATGCGTATCGCCGCCCCAGCAACCGAAAAGGGGTAACCGGACCGTGACGCAATCGCCCAGCAACATCCTCGACCGCGTCCTTGTGCTCGAGATGGTCCGTGTGACCGAAGCCGCCGCCATCGCCGCATCGACACTGGTCGGACGCGGTGATGAAAAGGCCGCCGATGCCGCCGCTGTCGAAGCGATGCGCGCATCGCTCAACGAGCTTTACATGGACGGCACCGTCGTCATCGGTGAAGGCGAGCGTGACGAGGCGCCGATGCTGTACATCGGCGAAAAGGTCGGATCGGCACCGGGCAAGGGGCCGAAGATCGACATCGCGCTCGACCCGCTGGAAGGGACGACCATCACGGCAAAGGCCGGTCCCAACGCGCTGGCGGTGCTGGCCATCGCGGAAGAAGGATGCCTGCTGAACGCGCCGGACGTCTATATGGACAAGATCGCCGTAGGCCCCGGTTATCCGGCGGGCGTGATCGACCTTGAAAAGTCGCCGACCGAAAATGTCCGCGCCCTCGCCGCCGCCAAGGGCGTGCAGCCGCACGAAATCATCGCCTGTGTCCTCGACCGGCCGCGCCATGAAAAGCTGATCGCGGAATTGCGCTCGATCGGTTGCGGCGTCGTGCTGATCGGCGACGGCGACGTGGCGGGCGTAATCGCCACCACCGATCCCGACACCACCATCGACATCTATATGGGTTCGGGCGGCGCGCCCGAAGGTGTGCTGGCCTGCGCGGCGCTGCGCTGCGTCGGCGGCCAGTTCCAGGGGCGGCTGCTGTTCCGCAACGACGACGAACGCGCCCGCGCCCATCGCTGGGGGATCGAGGATCTGGACAAGGTCTATACCCTCGACGACCTGGCGAAGGGCGACTGCATCTTTGCCGCGACCGGCGTGACCGACGGATCGCTGCTGGACGGCGTGAAGCGCAAGGGCAAGATCATGACCACCGACAGCGTGGTGATGCGCGCCAGTTCCGGCACGGTGCGCTGGGTCAAGGGCGAACACCGCATCTGACGCGGCCTCACCCCTTCCCCGACGGCGGGAAGGGGTGAGGCCGTGGACGGCGCTCCAAGCTACAGGTGCCGCTTCTCCAGTTTCCGGGCCAGCGTGCGGCGGTGCATGCCCAATCGCCGCGCGGCCTCGGAAATGTTGAAATCGGTGTCGGCCAGCACCTGATGGATATGTTCCCATTCCAGCGTGCGCAGCGATGTCGGCGCGACCGACAGGTCCGCCGCGGCATCGCCCTCGACCCGCTCGAACGCGGCCTCGATATCGTCGGTGTTGGCGGGCTTGGTCAGGTAATTGGTCGCCCCCAGCTTGATCGCCTCCACTGCGGTCGCGATGCTGGCAAAGCCGGTCAGCACGACGATGCGGATCGCCGGGTCCAGCGCGTGCAGCGCCGCGACACAGTTCAGGCCCGACGCACCACCCAGCCGCAGATCGACCACCGCATGGGTCACGCCATGCTCGCGCGCGGCATCCTCCAGCCCATCCGGCCCTGACAGCACGCGCACCGCATCGCCGCGCCGTTCGAACGAGCGGGCGAGCGTGCGAGCAAACACCGCATCGTCCTCGACGATCAACAGCCGCCGTCCGGTCATGGCGCATCCTCAAGGCTGAGCGCGGCCAGCGGCAGGCGGAACACCGCTTCCGCCCCCCCGCCCGCGCGGTTCGACAGCGTCAGCGTGCCGCCCAGCACCCGCAGCACATTGGTCGCCAGAAACAGGCCCAGCCCCGCCCCGCGCCGGTTCTTGCTGGATTGATAGGGCTTGCCCAGATGCGTCAGGATCGCGGGCGGCACCCCGGCGCCGTCGTCGCGCACGGCCAGGGTCAGCGTCTCGCCATCGCGCCGCGCCTCCACCGCGATGTGCCGCGCCCCTGCCTCCACCGCATTGTCCAGGACGTTGGTCAGCGCCTGTGCCAGCGCGCGGTCGGCGACGATCGCCCGGTCGGCGCCCAGCGCGTCGTCCAGCGTCACCAGCCCCGGATGCACCCGGTCCCAGCGCGCGACGATCTCGGTCAGGAAGCGGCGCAGCGTGGTGCGCTCCGGCGCCTGTCCGGTGACTTCGCCCGATGCCAGCAGGATGCCCGACAGGATGTCCTTGCAGCGCGCGACCTCTGCCCGCATGTCCTCCACCTCGGCCGCCAGTGCCGGATCGCCGCGGATCGCGGGTTCGCGCGCCCAGTCGCCCAGCGCCACCGAGACCGAGGCCAGCGGCGTGCCCAGTTCATGCGCCGCGCCGCTGGCCAGCAGGCCCATCCGCACGATATGCTCCGCCTCCGCCGCCTGTTGCCGCATCGCCGCCAGCCGCGCATCGCGTTCGGACAGGTTGCGCGCGATCCGTGTGACGAACAGCACGATCAGCACCGCCGCCAGCGTGAAATTGAACCAGTTGCCGATCAGATGCGGCAGCGACAGCGCGCTTTCCATGCCCGGTGACAGCGACAATGGCCGATATTCGACCGTCAGCGCGGCAAAGGATGCGCTGGTCACCACGACGAGCAGCCAGCCCGACCATGGCCGCAACAAGATGGAACCCAGTGCGACCTGCAACAGGAACAGCCCGGCAAAGGGATTGGTCGCCCCGCCCGACAGGTAAAGCTGGACCGACAGCGCAGCGATGTCGATCAACAGTGCCGCCAGCAACTGGCCATTGGTCACCGGCCGCCGCCGCTCCGCCAGCAACTGAACCAGGTTCAGGCCGATCAGCAGCCCCAGCATGGCGAACATCGGCAGGATCGGCAGCGCCACGCCGAACGCGAACTGCACCGCCAGTATCGTTGCCAGCTGTCCCGCCACCGCCAGCCAGCGAAGCTGCACCAGCAGCAACAGGTTGCGGCGGCCGGCATCCTCTGAAGCGGGGACGATCGCGATCACCCCCGTCCTCTGACACGCCAGGCCAGAAACGCCAACAGCGCCGCCATCGCGAACCATGTCAGTGCATATTGCAGATGCTGGTTGCGGAACTGGACGACCGTCAGCCCGCCGCGCGGCCATCGGGCGCCATTCGCCCCCGCATCCAGAAACCACGGCGCAACCGTGCCAAGCCCGCGCGCCGACGCAATCGCCGCGACGTCGCGCGAGTACCAACGGTCACCGACGGGATCGTTGGCACGCAGGAAGCCGCCCCCCGGCTCGCTCAGCCGCAACAGGCCCGTCACCGCGACCGGCCCTTCGGGCGGCGGCATCTTCCCGCGCCGGTCGGGGGTGACGAAACCGCGGTTGATCAGGATGCGCCCGCCACCCGCGTCCAGCGGCGTCAGCACCCAGAAGCCGCCACCCAATTCGGTCACCGCCTGAACATAGGTGTCGCGCCCCTGAAAGTAGCGGCCACGCACCGCGATGCGGGTATATTCGTCGTCGCGCGTGACCGCCCCGGTCGGCGGCGCGACGGGTGGGGCAGCGATCCGCGCCTCCACCCGCTGGATCAGGTCGAGCTTCCATGCCCGCCGGTCCAGCTGCCATATGCCCAACGCGACGAAGACCCCGATCAGGATCAGCACGCCTGCGCGGACGATCAGGCGTATCACATGCCGCTCGTTTCCGTCGCCGGACTGACGCTCTGCACCGGCATTGGCGGCATCATGTACCGGTTCATGTTGACCATCACCCACAGCGACCCGGCAATGGTAATGACCACGATCACCGCGGTGAAGATCAATGCCATCAGTGTCCAGCCACTTTCGGACTTGGCGCTCATGTGCAGGAAATAGATCATGTGGACGACGATCTGCACCACAGCCATCGCCATGACGATGCCCGCGGTGATGCGAGTGTCAGTGATGAAACCGCCCATTACCAGTGCGAACGGGATCGCTGTCAGGATGACCGACAGCACGAACCCGGTGACATAGCCGCCGCGCGTGGCATGGGCGGCGCCGCCTTCGCCATGATCGTCGTGATGGGCCTGTGCCTTGGCGACCTGATGCGCCTGGGCGGCGGTTGCTTCGCGGCTCATTGCATCGACCCCAGCAGATAGACGAAGGTGAAGACGCCGATCCACACGACGTCGAGAAAGTGCCAGAACAGGCTGAGGCAGGCCAGACGGCGGGTATTGGCGGCGATCAGCCCATGGCGGGCCACCTGAACCATCAGCACGATCAGCCAGATACAGCCGAAGAAGACGTGCAGCCCGTGCGTGCCGACCAGCGCGAAGAAGCTGGACAGGAAAGCCGAACGCTGCGGCCCCGCACCTTCGTGGATCAGGTGCGCGAACTCGTACATTTCGATGCCGAGGAACGCCGCGCCGAACAGGCCGGTCACCGCCAGCCAACCCAGCGTCGCGCTCTTCTTATGTTCCTGCGCCGAAATCATCGCAAAGCCATAGGTGATCGAGCTGAACAGCAGCATGGCGGTGTTGATCGCCACCAGCTTCAGGTCGAACAGCTCGGCTGCGTCCGGACCGCCCGCTGCGCTGCGGCCATAAACGCCCCAGCTTGCGAACAGCATCGCAAAGATCAGGCAGTCGCTCATCAGATAGAGCCAGAAGCCGAGCATCGTGCTCGACCCCGGTTCGTGATGATGCTCCGGCTCGATTTCCCAGAAGCTGGGAGCTTCGCCCTCGGTACGGGTTACGCTTGCCATGGCTCAGGCCCCCTGCGCGGCGAGCGCATGCTGCGCGCGCTCGGTCCGCGCCACTTCGTCGGCGGGAATGTAATAATCGCGATCATAATCGAAGCTGTGCCAGATGGCGTAGCCAACGATGCCGATCATGCCCAGGCCCGCCAGCCACCACATGTGCCAGACCAGCCCGAACCCGCATACCGCCGACAGCCCAGCCAGGATCACGCCTGCACCGGTGTTGCGCGGCATGTGGATGTCCCGATAGCCCTCGCTCGGCACTTCGGCACCGCGCGACTTCATGTCGTGCCACGCATCCAAGTCGTGGATGACCGGCGTGAACGCGAAGTTATACGCGGGCGGCGGTGAACTGGTCGCCCATTCCAGCGAACGCCCGTTCCAAGGATCGCCCGTGGTGTCGCGCAGCTTGTCGCGGTTCCAGATGCTGACGCCGATCTGGATCAGGAAGGCGGCAATGCCCACCGCGATGATCGCCGCGCCGATGCCGGCAATCACGAACCAGATCTGCAACGACGGATCGTCGAAGGTCCGCAGGCGACGGGTCACACCCATCAGGCCCAGCACATAGAGCGGCGTAAACGCGACCCAGAAGCCGATGACCCAGCTCCAGAAGCTGACCAGACCCCATTTGCGGTCCAGCTTGAAGCCGAACGCCTTGGGCCACCAATAGTTGATCCCCGCGAACATGCCGAACAGCACGCCGCCGATGATCACATTGTGGAAATGCGCGACCAGGAACAGCGAGTTGTGCAGCACGAAGTCGGCCGGCGGCACGGCCAGCAGCACGCCCGTCATGCCGCCCACTGTAAAGGTCAGCATGAACGCCACCGCCCACATCATCGGCAGTTCGTAACGGATGCGCCCCTTGTACATGGTGAACAGCCAGTTGAAGATCTTGGCGCCCGTCGGGATCGAAATGATCATCGTCGTAATGCCGAAGAAGCTGTTGACGCTGGCACCCGAACCCATGGTGAAGAAGTGGTGCAGCCAGACCAGATAGGCCAGGATGCAGATCACGATCAGCGCATAGATCATCGACGTATAGCCGAACAGCCGCTTGCCGGAGAAGGTCGACACGACTTCCGAAAAGATGCCGAATGCAGGCAGGATCAGGATGTAGACTTCCGGATGGCCCCAAATCCAGATCATGTTCACATACATCATCGGATTGCCGCCGAGGACGTTAGTGAAGAAATTGGTGCCAACATAACGGTCAAGGCTGAGCAGCGCGAGAACGGCGGTCAGCACCGGGAAAGCGGCGACGATCAGCACGTTGGTGACCAGCGACGACCAGGTGAAGACCGGCATCTTCATCATCGTCATCCCCGGCGCGCGCATCTTTACGATCGTCGCGATCAGGTTGACGCCGGATAACAGCGTGCCCACGCCGGCGATCTGCAAGGCCCAGATATAGTAATCGACCCCGACCTCCGGCGAGTAATCCAGGCCCGACAGCGGCGCCATCGCCAGCCAGCCGGTGCGCGCGAATTCGCCGACGAACAGGCTGGCCATGATCAGCATGGCGCCCGCCGTGGTCATCCAGAAACTGAAATTGTTCAGGAACGGAAAGCTGACGTCGCGCGCGCCGATCTGAAGCGGGACGACGTAGTTCATCAGGCCGGTGACGAACGGCATCGCCACGAAAAAGATCATGATGACGCCGTGCGCGGTAAAGATCTGATCGTAATGGTGCGCGTTCAGATAGCCTTCGTTGCCGAACGCCATCGCCTGTTGCAGCCGCATCATCACCGCGTCGGCAAAGCCGCGCAGCAGCATGACCGTGCCCAGGATCATGTACATGATCCCGATCTTCTTGTGGTCGACCGTGGTGAACCATTCGGTCCACAGCCAGCCCCACAACTTATATTTCGTGATCAGCCCCATCATCGCAAGGCCGCCGATCGCCACCGCGACAAAGGTCGCGACGACAATGGGTTCATGCAGCGGCAGCGCCTCAAGCGTGAGGCGGCCGAAGATCATCTGGGTCAGTGCGTCGGACATGGCTCTCAATGCCCCTCATGCGGCACGGTGGCGCCGCCGGGATTCTGGCGATCGGTCTTGGCACCCGATCCGGTGCGTGCGGGCGGCCCCGCGCCTTCGCCCTGCGCGTCGGTGCGCGGGCTGGGGGCGTGCTCGCCTGCCTCCTGCTCGAACGCGCCCTCGTTGCGCGGACGGACAGCATTGTTGGTCGGCGCGGGCATGCCCTTGCCGCCGTGATGGCCGTGCATCGATTCGCTCATGCACGGCTGGCCGGGGCGCACGCACAGGTTGACCGCGCGGTCGAACAGGCCGCGTTCGGTATTGGCGAAGCGCATGATCGGCACGCCTTCGCTCGGCTGTTCGAGCTTGAGATAGGTCGCGCCGTCCAGCCGCCCGCCGCTTGCCTTCACCCGTGCGACCCACTGGTCGAACGCGGCGTCGTCAACGGCGTGCGTGCGGAACTTCATCTTGGAAAAGCCCGCGCCGCTGTAATTGGCGGACATACCCTCGAAATTGCCGGGCTTGTTCAGGACGGCGTGGAGCTTCGTCTCCATCCCCGCCATCGTATAGATCATGCCCGCCATCGCCGGCACGTAGAAGGTGTTCATCACGCTGGAGCTGGTCAGGCGAAACCGGACCTGACGGTCGACCGGCACCACCAGTTCATTGACCGTGGCAATGCCCTGTTCGGGATAGATGAACAGCCATTTCCAGTCGAGCGAGACGACCTGAACCTCCAGCGGGCGCTGAGCGGCGGGCACTTCGCGACCTGCGGCGATGCGGCCGAGCGGGCGATAGGGGTCCAGCGTATGCGTCGCCACCCAGGTCAAGGCGCCCAGTGCGATGATGATCAGCAGCGGCGCCGACCAGATGATCAGCTCAAGCCCGGTCGAATGGTCCCAGTCGGGGCGATATTCCGCCTCCTCGTTCGACGCGCGATACCGCCAGGCGAAAACCGCCGTCAGCACCATTACCGGCACGATGATCAACAGCATCAGCCCGGTCGACCATAAAATCAGGTCGGCCTGCTGACGGGCGACGTCGCCGGCGGGGTTCATGACCACCATGTCGCACCCGCCAAGCAGGAGCGGGGTGGCCGCCAGCCACGCCGAACGGCGGAGCGAAGGGTTCGCGAGTCGTGTGCGCGCGGATCGAAGCATGTGGCCGAGCTAGTCCTGTGGGCCGCTGCGCGAAATAGGACAATTTGTCCTATCCCGATGCCGCTTTCATGCGTTTATGCATATGGAGTGACTATGCGCCCCGCATCTCTGCGCGGCGCGCTGCCCAGCCGGAGAAGACCGATCGCCATGGCCGAAGCCATCGCCAATTCCACCTCGCTCGAACGTGACGCCCGCGCGATGCACGCCGACGAGCATGTCTCCCCCGGCGAGATCGCGATCGGCGTGATCATCGGGCGAACGTCGGAATTCTTCGACTTCTTCGTCTATGCCATCGCCAGCGTGATCGTGTTTCCAACGCTGATCTTTCCGTTCATGGACAAGGTATCGGCGACACTCTGGTCGTTCGCGCTGTTCCCGCTGGCCTTTCTGGCGCGGCCGATCGGCACGCAGATCTTCATGGCAATCGACCGGCGCTACGGGCGCGGGACCAAGCTGACCATTGCGCTGTTCCTGCTCGGCACCTCGACCGTGTCGGTCGGCTTTCTGCCGGGTTACGAAACGATCGGCATCTGGGCGGCATTGATTCTGGGCCTGCTTCGCATCGGCCAGGGGCTGGCGCTGGGCGGTGCATGGGACGGTCTTGCCTCGCTGCTCGCGCTCAACGCGCCTGAGGGCAAGCGCGGCTGGTTCGCGATGGTGCCCCAGCTGGGCGCCCCGCTGGGCCTGATCGTCGCCAGTGGCCTGTTCGCGTTCCTGCTGGGGACGCTGGGCGCGGAGGATTTTTATGGCTGGGGCTGGCGCTATCCGTTCTTCGTGGCGTTCGCGCTGAACGTCGTGGCGCTGTTCGCCCGGCTTCGCATGGTCGTGACCGCCGAATATGCCGAGCTGTTCAAGAGCCGCGAGCTGACCCCGTCGCGCGTCACGCCGACGATCAAAGCCCAGTGGCGCAACATCGTCATCGGTGCATTCGCGCCGCTGGCCAGCTTTGCGCTGTTCCACATGGTCACGGTGTTCCCGCTGTCCTGGGTGTCGGTGTATACCGGTGAGAGCCTGACCGGATTTCTGCTGATCGAAATGCTGGGCGCGGCGTTTGGGCTTGGCTCGATCGTGCTGTCGGGCTGGCTGGCGGATCGTATCGGGCGTCGTTCGGTGCTGGGCTATACCGCTGCCGCCATCGCGGTCTTTTCCGGCTTCGCGCCGCAGCTGCTGCAAGGCGGCGCGCTGGGTGAAGCGGCGTTCATGATCTCCGGCTTTATCCTGCTGGGTCTGTCGTTCGGCCAGTCTTCGGGCGCCGTCACCAGCAATTTCCCCAAGCGCGCACGCTATACCGGTGCGGCGCTGACCAGCGACTTGGCGTGGCTGTTCGGCGCGGGCTTCGCGCCTTTGGCGGCGCTGTTGCTGACCCATTATCTGGGTCTGGTCGCGGCGGGGGGCTATCTGCTGTCGGGCGCGATCGCCACGCTGGTGGCGCTGGGCCTGAACAAGGAACTGGCACGACGTCTCGACTGATCGCGGCGCGGGCCTTACATCCCGCGTCATGATCCTGCTTGTCGAAGACGATCCTGCCCTGCGTGTGCTGACCGCGCGCGCGCTGCAGGAAAATGGCTACCAGGTGCGCGCCTGCGCCAATGCCCCTGAATTCTGGCAGGCGTTCGAAGGGGGCGGGATCGACCTGATCCTGCTGGACATCATGCTGCCCGGCACCAGCGGCATCGACCTGTGCCGCCGCATTCGTCAGCAAAGCGACGTGCCTGTCATCTTCATCAGCGCGAAGGGCAGCGAGGTCGATCGCGTCATCGGCCTGGAACTGGGCGCCGACGATTATCTGCCCAAGCCGTTCGGTACGCGCGAACTGATCGCCCGTGTCCGTGCGGTGCTGCGCCGTTGGGAATCCAAGGGGCAGGCCGATGAGCGGTCAAAGGGCATCGCGCGATTCGAAGGCTGGACCGTCGACCTGCCGCGCCGCGAGCTGCGCTCTCCCACCGACGCGGTGGTCGAGCTGACGGGCGCGGAGTTCGACCTGCTGGCGGTGCTGATCGACCATGCCCAGCGCGTGATCGCGCGCGAACGATTGATCGAATTGTCACGCACGCGGATCGGCGATGCATCGGACCGGTCGATCGACGTGCTGGTCAGCCGCCTGCGCCGCAAGCTGTCCACCGATGAGCGGCCCGCGCCGATCGTCACCGTGCGCGGCGTCGGCTATATGCTCAGCGCGCCCGTGACGCGCGAATGATCCGCCTGCCGCTCTGGCCGGCGCTCGGCCTGATCGGGCGGCTGGTCGCGATCCTGTTGTTCGCGCTGGCACTGGAATTCATCGCCAGCACCTTGCTGTATGAGCGCGCCAGCGAGTTTTCCGTGCGCGATGACGAAGCCCGACGGCTTGCCGAACATCTGGTGATCGTGCGCCGGCTGGTGGGCGAAAGTTCGCCCGGACGACGGCCTGAAATGGCGGACGAGCTGACGACCGACCGCTATGTCGTGCGCTGGAGCAGCGAACAGCCGCCGCTGCCCGCCAACGGCCCCGCGCCCGACCAGATCCGGCAACAGGTGCTGGCATGGGAACCGGGGCTTCAGCACCGCAACCTGCGCCTGGCGCTGCTGCCGGTGGGGCCCAAAACGGTGATTACCGGCGTGATGCGCCTGTCCGACACCAGCTGGGTCTATTTCCGCACGCAGGAGCCGGTGCGCTCGGCGGGCTTTCCGCTGGAGCGGATTGTCGCGGCGCTGATCCCGGTGCTGGCGGTGATGTTGCTGGGCGGGCTGTTGATCCGGCGGACGCTGCAACCCATCCGCAGCCTGACGGGCGCGGTCGAACGCTACAAGCCAGGCGCCGCGCTGCCCCAGCTGGATGAGGAGGGACCGGCGGAAATCCGGCGCCTGATCCTGGCGTTCAACGCGATGCAGGCGCGTATCCGCCGCCTGATCGACGAACGCACGCGCGCGCTGGCGGCAGTGGGCCATGACCTGCGCACCCCGCTGGCCCGGCTACGGCTTCGCACCGACGCCATTCCCGATCCGGCGCTGCGCCGCGAAGTCGCCGCCGATATTGAGGGGATGGAGGCGATGGTGAATTCGCTCCTCGCCTTTCTGGGGGGTGAGGCCGAACCCGAAGCGCCGCGCCGCGTCGATCTGGCGGTGTTGTGCGCCAGCGTGGCGGACGATGCCAGCGATCATGGTCACGCCGTACAATATGAAGGGCCGTCGCATCTGGAACGGATGGTGCGTGCGTCGTCCTTTCGCCGGGCGGTGGTCAATCTGGTCGACAATGCCATTCATTACGGCAACGGCGTCACCGTGCGGCTGGTGCCGGGCGCGACCGATGTGCGCTTGCACGTCGAGGATGACGGGCCTGGCATTCCAGAGGATTCGCTGCCGCTGGTCCTCGAACCCTTTGTCCGGCTGGATACCGCACGCCGCCGGGATACGGCAGGCTTCGGGCTGGGACTGTCGATCGTGGCACGGGCGGTCGCTGACGAGGGCGGAACGCTGGAACTGGCAAACCGGGCCGAGGGCGGCCTGCGCGCGACGATCTTCCTGCCAAACTGACAAATCTGCGGCAGCAACACTTTGTTACACCCGGTTCCCGTCGGGAAACGAGCCACAGGTTAGGATAACCTCCCAAGAAATCATGTCCGCGAAACGGGCAGCTGCTGGAGGATCGCCGGATGAACGACGTCATCGGACGTGTTTTCGACTTTGAGACAAAGGTTTTTGCTGGCGAAGCAGACCTTTACTCTCATCTCGCCACCAAGGGTCAGAGCCCGAAGGTGCTGATGATCTCCTGCTCCGATTCGCGCGTGGTTCCTGAACAGATCATGCAGGCGAAGCCCGGCGACCTGTTCATCTGCCGCAACGCCGGCAACATCGTACCCCCCTTCGCCCAGACCAATGGCGGCGTGACTTCGACCGTCGAATATGCGGTCGCGGCGCTGGGCGTTACCGATGTCATCGTGTGCGGCCATTCGGGCTGCGGCGCGATGGGCGCGCTGATGAACCCGGACAGCCTGAAGGGGCTGCCCAATGTCGAGACCTGGCTGAAGCACAGCCACGCCGCGCGTTCGGTGGTCGAGCATAGCTATCAGGACCTGGACGGCGACGCCGCGATCCGCGCCGCCAGCCTGGAAAATGTGGTGGTCCAGATTTCGCACCTGCGCACCCATCCGTCGGTGGCGGCACGCATCGCCAAGGGCGACATCACGCTGCACGGCTGGTTCGTCGACATCCACACCGGCAACATCCTGGCACTGGACGGCGCAACCGGTCGCTTCCGCGCGATCCGCGATGGAGAGGATCTGCCCGTCGCCCTGCCCGCGGCACGGCGCATGGCCGCCGACTTTCTCGACGCTGACGCAGCATGAGCACCGCCAGGGAAGGGAAAGCCGGCCTGGGAATCCTGCCGCCGCTGACAGGATTGAAACAGGATTTTCCGGCATCGATCGTGGTGGCGCTGGTCGCGCTGCCGCTGTGTCTGGGTGTCGCGCTCGCGTCGGGCGCGCCGCTTTTTTCGGGTCTGATCGCGGGTATCGTCGGTGGCATCGTCATCGGCCTGTTGTCGCGCTCTCCCCTGTCGGTCAGTGGCCCCGCCGCGGGCCTGACCGTCATCGTTTTCGATGCGATCCAGTCGCTGCCCAGCTTTCAGGCGTTCACGCTGGCCGTGGTGCTGGCGGGTGCGATGCAGATGCTGTTCTCGCTCAGCCGGTCGGGTGTGCTGGCCGAATTCGTGCCCAGTTCGGTCATCACCGGGATGCTGGCAGCGATCGGCCTGATCCTGATCCTCAAGCAGATTCCTCACGCCGTCGGGTATGACGGCGATCCGGAAGGCGATTTCGCCTTTTCGCAGGGCGACGGCATGAACACGCTGTCGACCCTGTGGTACTCGATCAGCAATCAGCTGACTCTCGGCGCGATCATCATCTCGGTCGTTTCGATCACGTTCCTGTTCTGGTGGGACGCGAACAAGCCCAAGGACGGACCGTTCAAACTGTTGCCCGGCCCGCTGGTGGTCGTGGTCGGGGCGGTGGCGATCAACGCGCTGTTCGGCGTGATCGCGCCCGGCCTTCAGCTTCAGGCCAAGCATCTGGTCGAGGTGCCGGTGGCGGAGGGGCTTTCGGGCTTCCTCGCGCTGTTCGCGCTCCCTGATTTCGGACAGGTCGGCAATTCGACCGTGTGGACCGTGGCAATTACGCTGGCGATCGTTGCCAGCCTCGAATCGCTGCTCAGCGTCACGGCGGTGGACGAGCTCGATCCGCAACGTCGCACCACCGACAAGAACCGCGAATTGTTTGCACAGGGCGGCGGCAATATCGTGTCGGGGCTGATCGGCGGCCTGCCCGTCACATCGGTCATCGTGCGCTCGTCGGCCAATGTCGATTCGGGCGCGTCGAGCAAGATGTCCACCATCCTGCACGGCAGCTGGCTGTTGCTGAGCGTACTGCTGATCCCGGCCATGCTGAACCTGATCCCGCTTGCCGCGCTGGCAGCGGTGCTGATCCAGACGGGTTACAAGCTGACCAAGCCCGCCCTGTTCCTGAAGCGCTGGAAACAGGGTTATACCCAATTCGTGCCGTTCGTGGTCACCATCACCGCGATCCTGTTCACCGATCTGCTGGTGGGCATCGTCATCGGGCTGGTCGTCGGCTTCGTGTTCGTCATTGCCCGCAATTTCCGCTCGGCAGTCACGCTGGTCTGCGATCCCGATGGCAAGAACTGCATGGTCCGTGCACGCCGCAACCTGTATTTCATCCACAAATATGAGCTGCAAAAGGCGCTGAACGGCGTTCCCGACGGTGCTGACCTGCTCGTCGACCTGTCGGCGACGTCCTATGTCGATCTCGACAATATCGACATCATCAACGCCTTTGTTCGCGGCGCGCCGTTCCGCGACATCACCGTTTCCGTGCGCGGCGACATTTCGGAAAAGAGCGTTTCGCTGGTCAATGCGCCGCGCCGGGAGCTGGTCCACCTATGAACGATCACAAGCTGCTGCTGCTGGCCAACAAGGCGTGGGCCGAGCAGCTTCGCGACGAGCGGCCCGATTATTTCGCGCGTCAGGCAGAGGAACAGAAGCCCAATTTCCTGTGGATCGGCTGTTCCGACAGCCGGGTTGCCCCCGATCAGATCACCAATTCACCCCCGGGGGTGATGTCCATCCACCGCAACGTCGCCAATCTGGTGTATGAAGACGACCGCAATTTCATGGCGGTGTTGCAGACCGCGCTTGAGCGTACGCGCGTCCGCCACATCATCCTGTGCGGCCATTATGGCTGTGGCGGGGTAGAACAGGGCTGGAAACAGCAGGGACGCGGCGCGATCGGTGAATGGGTCGCGGGCGTGCACGACGTCTATACCGAACATCGCGAGGAAGTGGACGCGCTGCCCGAAACGCAGCGGCTGAACCGGATGGTCGAGCTGAACGTGCGCGACCAGCTGGTCCGGCTGGCACGCATGGCGCTGGTGCAGTCGGCCTTTGCCGCGGGTCAGGAACTGATCCTGCATGGCTGGGTCTATGACCTGCGCGACGGCATCCTCAAGCCGTTGATGACCATCGACGCGAACACCCGGCTCGACACGGTCGAGCGGCCCCAGCCCGTGCTGGTCTGAGTTCGGTCGGCCGTCGGGCGCGCTGCGCCGCGACGGCCAGCCGGACCGGGAAGCTGCGATCACCTCCAGCGGCTTCCCGGTCGAATGATCAGTCGGGGATCTCGAACAACGCCGCCGCGCCCATGCCGCCGGCGACGCACATCGACACCACCACATGCCGCACGCCGCGCCGCCTGCCTTCGATCAGCGCATGGCCGACCAGCCGACTGCCCGTCATCCCGAACGGATGACCGATCGCGATGGCCCCGCCATTCACGTTCAGCCGATCATCGGGGATCGCCAGCGCGTCGCGGCAATAAAGAAGCTGGCTGGCAAAAGCCTCGTTAATCTCCCACAGGCCGATATCGCTGACCGACAGCCCGGTGCGCGCCAGCAGTCGCGGAATGGCAAGGGCCGGGCCGATCCCCATTTCCTCCGGCGCGCAGCCCGCCAGCTGCATGCCGCGAAAAATGCCCAGGATCGGCAGCCCCTCCGCCGCTGCCGTGCCTCGCTCCATCAGCAACTGCGCCGATGCGCCGTCGGACAACTGGCTGGCATTGCCCGCCGTAACGAACCGGCCCTCGCCGACCAGCTGCCCGTCGCGCCAGACGGGCTTGAGCGCAGCCAGCGCTTCCATCGAACTGCCGGGGCGCACGCCCTCATCCGCTGTCAGTGTGACGCGCTCGCGCCCGGTGACGCTGCCGTCCTTTGCCAGCAGCAGGCGTTCGGCAGTAACAGGGACAATCTCCGCATCGAACCGGCCCGCCGCCTGTGCCGCCGCCGCGCGGGCATGGCTTTCCACCGCCAGCGCATCCTGCCGCTCGCGCGTGATGCCATGGCGTTCGGCCACGACCTCCGCCGTCTCGATCATTGCCATATAGGCGTGCGGCATGTGTTCGATCACCGCCGCCGATTGCAGCCGATGACCGGGCGCATGGGCGTTGCGAGTATGCGTGATCGATTCAGCGCCGCCCGCCAGTCCGACCGTCATTTCCCCCGCGACGATCGCCCGCGCGACCTGAGCGATGGCGGTCAGCCCCGATGCACATTTGCGGTCGAGCGTGGCAGCGGGCACGCTTTGCGGCAGCCCGGCGGCGAATACCGTCATGCGCGCCAGATTGGCGCCCTGCGTTCCCCATTGATTGCCCGTGCCCAGCACGAAATCCTCGATCCGTGCGGGGTCGATCCCGGCCCGCTCAACTACAGCGCGCACCGGTATCGCGGTCAGATCGGGCGCGTCCAGATCGTTAAAGGCGCCCTTGAACGCACGAGCGACGGGGGTGCGGGCGGTGGCAACGATGACGGCTTCACGCATGGGGCGATCCTGCCGACGTTGACGTAAAGGTCAAGTCGCCGCCCAGTCTCCAGCCGATGCCATCCAGACCGCCACTGCCGCAGCCGCCGCCGTTTCGGCGCGCAGGATGCGCGGGCCAAGCGTGATGCCCACCGCCGCCGGACAGGCGCGGATCGCCTCGCGCTCTTCGGGCGTGAAGCCGCCTTCCGGCCCGATCAGGATCGCGGCGGGACCGCGCCGCGCCGCCATGGCCGCCGCCGCCGGAACGCCGCCCGATTCGTCGGCGAAGAACAGCGCCCGATCCGCGGGCCAGTCGGCCAGCAGCGCCGCCAGCTTCACCGGTTCGGAAAGCGCGGGCAGCGCGGTCCGCCCGCATTGCTCCGCCGCCTCCACCATATGCGCGCGCAGCCGGTCCAGGTTCAGCCGGTCGACGATCGTACGCCGCGTCAGCACCGGCACCAGCCGGTCGACACCCAGTTCGCACGCCTTTTCCGCGACCCAGTCGATCCGACCCTTCTTGATCGGCGCGGCGCACAGCCACAGATCGGGCACCGGCTCACGCGGGCGCATCTGCCGGACGACTTCCAGCGTCAGGTCGCGCTTGCGAACGTCGCGCGCCTCGGCCAGCCATTCGCCGCTCTGGTCATCGAACAACAGCACCGGATCGCCCGGCTTCATCCGCATGACGCCCGCCAGATAGTGCGCCTGCCCGCCGTCCACGGGCAATATCAGCCCCGCCGAAAGCGGCGCCTCGACAAACAGGCGCGGCGTCGAATCAGGCGGCCAGGCGGGAGTGGCCGCCATCAGTGGCGCCCGCGACGGGGGACGGCGCGATCCGCCACGCGGGTCCAGCGCTGCTCGCGACAGCCGAAATTGCCGAACAGGCACCCGCGCCCGACCAGCGTGTTGCGCCCCTCCATCCAGATGCTGCCGGAAAAGCTGCGCGCCAGATCGGGGACATATACTTCGCCGACCCATTCACCCGCTTCGGGGACGAATCCGTCGAAGATGCGGGTGCCGACCAGTTCGTCGGTTCCACCGCTGGCGGCGTCGGCCTTGGCCTTTTCATTGGCCCAGATCACGGTCCCGCACATCGCCTGTCCGCAACGGCTGGCGCGGATATGCACGCTGTTGCTGGCGTTGCGCCACACGCCCGACCAATCGGGCGCGTCCTGAACCGGCGCGGCGGCGGCGAGCGACAGGCCCGCGACGAGAGACATCAGCATGAGCGACCTCTTGTGCAAATCCCCGCCCAGATAGAGGTTCGACGCACGGTTTGGGAGTCAGGCCGCCGCCGCCCGCTTTGGCGCGGGGGTCTTGGGCTTGTAGCGGCACAGGTCGGCGACGACGCAGCGCCAGCATTCGGGCGTGCGCGCCTTGCACACATAGCGGCCGTGCAGGATCAGCCAGTGGTGCGCGTGCAGGCGAAAGGGCTGCGGCACCGCCTTCTCCAGTTTCAGCTCGACCGCGAGCGGCGTCTTGCCGGGGGCAAGGCCGGTGCGGTTGCCCAGCCGGAACAGATGGGTGTCGACGGCGAACGTCTCGGCCCCGAACGCCACGTTCATCACCACATTCGCGGTCTTGCGCCCCACACCCGGCAGCTTTTCCAGCGCCTCCCGGCTGTTTGGCACCTGTCCGTCATGCTCGTCGATCAGCGCCTGGCTGAGCGCGATGACGTTCTTGGCCTTGCTGTTGAACAGGCCGATCGTCTTGATATGCGCCTTCAGCCCGTCCTCGCCCAGCGCGACCATCTTTTCCGGCGTGTCGACCTCGGCGAACAGCGCGCGGGTGGCGCGGTTGACCCCGGCGTCGGTCGCCTGCGCCGACAGCACCACGGCGACGAGCAGCGTATAGTCGTTGACCGATTCCAGTTCGGTTTCCGGGCTAGGATTCGCCTCTGCCAGCCGTCGGAAGAACTCGAAAATATCGGCTTTCTTCAAAGGCCCAGCACCTGGTCCATCCGGTAACGCCCCGGCCCCTGACCGGCCAGCCACAAGGCCGCGCGCACTGCGCCGACGGCAAAGATCGAGCGATCCTGCGCGTAATGACCGATTTCGATGCGTTCGCCATTGCCGGCGAAGATGACATTATGGTCGCCCACGACGGTGCCGCCGCGCAGGCTGGAAAAGCCGATGGTGCCGCGTGCGCGGGCACCGACCAGACCCGCCCGCCCCTGCACACCGGTTTCCGCAATCGTCGTGTCGCGACCCGCCGCCGCCGCTTCGCCCAGCATCAGTGCTGTGCCCGAAGGGGCGTCCACCTTGTCCCGGTGGTGCATCTCGACGATCTCGATATCCCAATCAGCGCCCAGCCGCCGCGCGGCGTCGCGGATCAGCGCCATGACCAGCCCCACCCCCAGCGAGGTATTGCCCGTCTGAAGCACCGCGATGCGTTCCGCTGCGGCGTCGATCATTTCGTGGTGACGCGGCGACAGGCCGGTGGTGCCGATAACGATCGGGGTACCCGCCGCGACCGCCGCATTCAGATGCGCCTCAAGCGCCGCAGGGGCGGAGAAATCGACCAGCACGTCGCACTCGTGCGCCAGCTGAGCGGGATCGCCGCCAGCGTCGACGCCGCCCGCGTGCACCGCGCCTGCCGCCGGCATCGCCGCGACGATTGCCTGTCCCATGCGGCCAAGGCTGCCATAAATGCCGATCCGGTTCACACGTACCTCTACTAGAACTTCAGACAAATGCGGTGCCGCGCCCATGCCGTTGACGACGGCGGATGGGCGCGGCGATTGGGGTTCAGCTGACCTTACGGTCGCCGGTGTTGACGCCCATGGACTGCAGGTAACGCTTCACGTTGCGCGCCGCCTGACGCAACCGCTGTTCGTTCTCGACCATTGCGATCCGCACAAAGCCTTCGCCGTCCTCACCATAGCCGACGCCGGGCGCAACCGCGACCTTTGCATGGGTCAGGAGCTGTTTCGAGAACTCAAGGCTGCCCAGATGGCGAAGCGCCGGGGGCAGCGGCGCCCAGGCGAACATCGATGCTTTTGGCGGCGGGATTTCCCAGCCCGCGCGGCCGAACGCCTCGACCATCACGTCGCGGCGCTTGTGATAAAGCTGGCGGTTCTTCTCCACGATGTCCTGCGGCCCGTTCAGCGCGGCACAGGCCGCCGCCTGGATCGGCGTGAACGCGCCATAGTCGAGATAGGATTTCACCCGCGTCATCGCGGCGATCAGCTTTTTGTTGCCCACCGCGAACCCCATGCGCCAACCCGCCATCGAATAGGTTTTCGACAGCGAGGTGAACTCGATCGCCACATCCTTGGCGCCCGGCACCTCCAGGATCGAGCGCGTCGGTTTGCCGTCGAAATACAACTCTGAATAGGCAAGGTCGGACAGCACCCAGACGCTGTTCTCCCTGGCCCATGCGACCAGCCGTTCGTAGAATGCCAGGTCCACCGTCTCCGCCGTCGGATTGGACGGGTAGTTGACGACAAGGATGCTGGGACGCGGCACGGTGAAGGCCATCGCGCGGTCCAGGCTGCGGAAATAATCCTCGTCCGGCGTCGTCGGCACGCTACGGATCGTCGCGCCCGCAATGATGAAGCCGAATGTGTGGATCGGATAGGACGGGTTGGGCGCCAGCACCACGTCGCCCGGCGCGGTGATCGCCGTCGCCAGGCTGGCCAGCCCTTCCTTCGAACCCATGGTCACCACGACTTCGGTTTCGGGATCCAGGTCCACGCCGAACCGGCGACCGTAATAATTGGCCTGTGCGCGGCGAAGGCCGGGAATCCCCTTGGACTGGGAATAGCCATGGGCCGATGGCTTCTGCGCCACTTCGCACAGCTTTTCGATGACGTGCGCGGGCGGCGGCAGGTCGGGATTACCCATGCCCAGGTCGATAATGTCCTCACCCCCCGCACGCGCCGCGGCCCGCATCGCGTTGACTTCGGCGATGACATAGGGGGGCAGGCGCTTGATGCGGTAGAATTCGTCGGACATTTTCCTCACTCCTGTGCCACAGGCGATTTCGCCGCTGCGGCAAGCCCGCTATACGGGTCGCCCGTGCCGACTGCCAGAGGGAGAGGACAGCCATGGCCGATCAGGAAAAAGGCGAATCGGCGACCCCGCCCCGGCTGGAGGATCTGCAACACTGGACCTGGGTAATGGGCCGGATGCAGCAGATGATGATGGAACACGGCCTGGACCTGATGCAGGCGGCGGGCGGCAAGACCGGTGCCCCATCCCTGCCCGCGCCGTTCGATCCCACCCCCGCGATCCGCGCCACAGCCGATTTCTGGGCCGACACGATGAAGCTGTGGCAACGCTTCCTCGACCCCGCCCATGCCGAACCCGCTGCCGAGCCGCCCGAACAGGCCAGCGACCGGCGCTTCAAGGCGCCGCAATGGCGCGACGATCCGGTGTTCGACTTCATCCGCCAGAGCTATTTCCTGATCGCCGATCATCTGGTGAAGGGCGTCGACGCGATCGAGGGGGTCGATCCCCGGCAAAAGGAACAAATCCGTTTCGCCACCCGCGGCTTCATCGACGCGATGAGCCCGACCAACTTCCCCGCGACCAATCCGCTGGTGCTGGAAAAGGCGATCGAGACCAGGGGCGAAAGCCTGCTCAAGGGCCTGAAGAACATGATGGCCGACCTGTCCAAGGGACAGATGACACAGGCCGCACCCGGTGCGTTCGAACTGGGCCGCAACATCGCCACCACACCCGGCAAGGTGGTGAAGCGCACGCCGCTTTATGAACTGATCCACTATGCGCCGACGACGGAGCAGGTCGGGCGCACGCCGCTGGTCATCTTTCCACCGTGGATCAATCGCTATTACATCCTCGACCTGACGCCTGAAAAAAGCTTCGTTCGCTGGGCGGTCGATCAGGGGCTGAGCGTGTTCGTCGTTTCCTGGAAATCGGCCGATGCGTCGATGAAGGACGTGGTTTGGGACGATTATGTCCAGCACGGACAGATCGACGCGATCGACACGGTGCGCGAATTGCTGGACGTGCCGTCGGTCCACACCATCGGCTATTGCGTGGCGGGTACCACGCTGGCGGCGACGTTGGCGCTGCTGACCGCGCGGGGGGAGGCGGAGAAGGTCGCGTCGGCCACCTTCTTTACCGCACAGGTTGATTTCACCCAGGCGGGCGACCTGAACCTGTTCGTTGACGACGATCAGATGGCGCTGATCCAGTCGCTGTCGCCTGAAGGATTTCTTGACGGGCGATACATGGCCGCGACGTTCAACCTGCTGCGCGGGCGGGACCTGATCTGGAATTACGTCGCCAACAACTATCTGATGGGCGCGGATTATGCGCCCTTCGACCTGCTGCACTGGAATGGCGACGTCACCAACCTGCCCGCCAAGTGGCACAAGAGCTATCTTTCCGACCTGTATCGCGACAACAAGCTGGCCACCCCCGGCGCGATCAGCGTGGCGGGCACGCCCATCGATCTGAGCTGCGTAAAGACGCCCGCTTATGTCCAGGCGGGGCGGGAGGATCATATCGCACCCGCCGAAAGCGTGTGGAAGATCACGCATCACTTTACCGGCCCATTGCGCTTCGTGCTGGCAGGGTCGGGGCATATTGCGGGCGTGGTCAATCCACCGGCCGCAGGCAAATACCAATATTGGACCAACGAGGCCAAGGTGCCGACGCTGGCCGATTTCATTGCGGGCGCAAGCGAGACCAAGGGCAGCTGGTGGCCCGACTGGCGCCAATGGCTGACCGGGATCGACGCTGAAACCGTACCCGCAAAGGGCGCGCGCATACCGGGTAAGGGCCGTCTGCCCGCGATCGAGGACGCGCCGGGGAGCTATGTCAGAACGCGTTGAGATCGTTCACATTTAATGCAGCATTTCATCTTTGTTGCATTGCACAAAAATGCTTGAGCCGCTGGTCGCTTTGCGGTAGTTGCTGCACTGCACCAACATTGGGAGGCGTGCGATGGCAACCAAGGGTCCACAGCCCACGACCCCGCGCAAGGCGACCATGCGTGGCAAGGCAAGTACAAAACCCGCGGCCGAAGCGGTGAAGCCGCCCGTGGCGGCTGAAACCAAGGCTCCGGCACCCAAGCCGCCCTTCGCCGACCCGGCGCCGGCAAAGCCCGTAGCTGCCGAAATCCCCTCTTTCGCAGCCAACGCGCCCGAACCGGTCGCAGAAGCCGCCAAGGCGACCGTCAAGAATGTCGCCACGCCCGTCGCTTCAACCGTCGCCGATGCCGCCGAGACGATCGTCGACGCGGCTGTCGAAGGCGCGACCGGCACCGCCAAGGCCGCGATGGCTGTGGCGGACATCACCGCAAAGCCCGCTGAGAAGGAACCCGAAACGATGACCGACATGAAGACCGCCGCCGAAGCCACCACCCAGAAGGCTCAGTTCGCGTTCGGCGACATGAATGACCGCGCCAAGGCCGCGATGGAAAAGAGCGCCAAGATGGCCGAAGAAATGAACGACTTCGCCAAGGGCAATCTCGAAGCGATGGTCGAATCGGGCCGCATCGCCGCCAAGGGCGTCGAGACGCTGGGCCAGGAAGCCGCCGAATACAGCCGCAAGTCGTTCGAGCACGCAACCGCCGCGATGAAGAACATGGCGTCGGTCAAGTCGCCGACCGAGCTGTTCAAGCTGCAGAGCGATTATGTCCGCACCGCATTCGACGCGTATGTCGCCGAAGCGTCGAAGGCGACCGAGCAGATGCTGAAGCTGTCCAGCGATGCAATGCAGCCGCTGTCGAACCGCATGGCCGTTGCCGCTGACAAGGTGAAGACCATCGCCTGAACGCGATCGGTCCCGGCCTGTCGGGAAAAAAGGGGCGGCCGCCACGCGCGGTCGCCCTTTTTCGTGGACGGTCGGCACCCTGCCCCTTGCCCCCGGCCGGGTGCATCCCCTATTTTCATTGGCGTTATGACGGTGGCTTTCCCAATCAGCATGAACGAGGACGACGGAGCCGATGGCGGCGACGGCCGCGGCACGTCGATCGGGGTTGCAACCCGCACGCGGGAAAAGACCAAGAAACCGACGCCTTACCGTGTCCTGCTTCTCAACGACGATTACACGCCGATGGAATTCGTCGTGCTGGTGCTCCAGCGCTTTTTCCGGATGAACATGGAAGAAGCCACGCGCGTCATGCTGCACGTCCACCAGCGCGGTGTCGGCGTCTGCGGCGTTTTTAGCTATGAGGTGGCAGAAACCAAGGTGGCGCAGGTGATCGAATTCGCCCGCCAGAACCAGCATCCGTTGCAATGCACGCTGGAAAAGGCCTGATCAGCCGATAAAGCGGCGCACCACGTCCTTGGTGACGCGTACGGGGCGGCGCGTGTCGGTATCGATCGCACACCAGCTCGACTTTACTTCCGCCAGCACTTCTTCACCGCGCTGGATCAGCGTGGTGAACATCGCGCGTGCACCCTCGACCCGTTCGGCCACGACCGTGGCAACGACCGCGTCGTCAAGGAAAGCGGGGCGGCGATAGGTAATCTCGTGCTTCAGCGCGACCCACAGATGGCGCGCAACCGCTTCGGCGGGCGCGACCTTTTCCCAATAGGCGACGACCGCTTCCTGAACCCAGTTCAGATACACCGCATTATTGACATGACCCATATGATCGATGTCGGCCGGTGCGATGGTAAGCGGGTGCTGATGCATTGCAGCAAGGTGCGCCTTGCTGACACTCATGTCAATGAGCGATCAGGCTCGTTCCGCCGCGCTGACCACATCCGCCGCCCGCAAAGATGCCAGCAATTTCATCAAATGGCCCGCGTCGCGGACCTCCAAGTCGATGGTGTTGGTGTGAAACGTGGTGTCGCGGTTATCGAGTCGCAGGCCAAGAATGTTCGCCTTGTGCGCGCCGATGATCGTCGCAATCGCGCCCAGCGCGCCCGGTTCGTTCTTCAGCGTGACGGCGACGCGTGCCGTGCCCCCTTCCGCCTTGTCGCCCCAGGCCAGATCGACCCAGTCGGCATCCTCCGTCTCGGCCAGCATCGGACAGGTGATGCCATGGACCTGAATGGGCACACCCGGACGCCGCACACCGACGATGCGGTCGCCGGGAATCGGGCGGCAACATTCGGCCAGGTCGAACGCCAGGCCCGGCGTCAGCCCCTTGATCGAAATCGCCTGACGCTGGGGAGCCATATCGGTGTCGGCATCCTCCGCCGATCCGGGCATCAGCGCGTCCATCACCTGTGCGTCGGTCAGCTGCTGCTGCGCGATCGCGATCATCAGCGCCGATTCGTCGGACAGGTGCAGGCGGCGCAGCGCATCGGTCAGCGCGTCGTCGCTCAGCGCCACAGGCAGTCGCGCCAGAATATCCTCATACAGCTTGCGGCCCAGCGCCACGCCTTCATCGCGTTCCTTCTGACGCAAATGGCGGCGGATGGCAGCGCGGGCCTTGCCGGTGATGGCGAAGTTCAGCCAGTTCGGCTGCGGCGTCTGCGCCTTTGACCGCAGAATCTGGACCTGATCGCCATTCTCGATCTCGGTGCGCAGCGGAACGACGCGACCGTTGATCTTGGCGCCCACCGCCTGACTGCCCAGATCGGTATGCACGTCATAGGCGAAATCGATCGGCGTCGCCCCCTTGGGCAGCTGAACCAGCTCGCCGCGCGGGGTGAAGGCGAAGATGCGGTCCTGATACATCGCCATGCGTGTATGTTCGAGCAGCTCTTCCGGGCTGGCGGCATTGTCGAGAATTTCGACCAGATCCTGCATCCAGCGGATCTGCGTGTCGGGGCGCACTTCCTTTTGCTTGTATGCCCAGTGCGCGGCCAGACCGTGTTCGGCCTGCGCGTGCATCGCCTCGGTCCGGATCTGGATTTCGATGCGGTTGTCGCCTGCGTGAAAGACGCTGGTGTGCAACGATCGGTAACCGTTGCGCTTGGGGGTGGAGATGTAATCCTTGAACCGCCCCGGCACCATCGGCCATTTGCGATGGATGACGCCAAGCGCCCGGTAACATTCCTCCTCGTTCTTCACGATGGCGCGGAACGCCATGATGTCCGACAGCTGTTCAAGGCTGACGTGCCGCTCGGACATTTTTTTCCAGATCGAATAGGGGTGTTTCTCCCGCCCCGACACTTCCGCGTCGATACCGGCGCGTTCGAGCAACTGCTTCAGCCCCGCGCCGATCTTGTCGATGCGGTCGCCGTCCCCCTCCTGCATCGCGGCCAGGCGGCGTGTAATCGATTCATACGCCTCTGGCTCGAGCTCGCGGAAGGCGAGGGTCTGCATCTCCTTCATGAACTCGTACATGCCGATCCGCTCGGCCAGCGGGGCATAGATATCCATCGTCTCGCGCGCGATGCGGCGGCGCTTTTCAGGCTTGGGAATAAAGCTCAGCGTCCGCATGTTGTGCAGACGGTCGGCCAGCTTGACCAGCAGCACGCGGATGTCGTCCGACATCGCCAGCAGGAACTTGCGCAGATTTTCAGCGGCGCGCTCATTCTCGCTCTGCGCCTCGATCTTGGACAGCTTGGTCACGCCGTCGACCAGCCGCGCAACCGACGGGCCAAAGCGGGTCAGGATCTCCTCCGGCGTGGCGACGGTATCCTCGATCGTGTCGTGCAGGATGGCGGTCGCGATCGTCTCGTCATCGAGATGCAGGTCGGTCAGGATGCCCGCCACCTCGATCGGGTGGCTGAAATAGGGGTCGCCATTGGCGCGCTTCTGACTGCCATGCGCGTGCATCGAGAAGACATAGGCGCGGTTGAGCAAAGCCTCATCGGCCTGCGGGTCATAGGCAAGGACCCGATCGATCAGTTCATATTGACGCAGCACCCGATCAATCTGGGGCCAAGCGGTGCGGTTTTGCAACGCCGGATGTGCATCGTCCGTAACAAGGCGGCTTTCGACGTGGCGCGAAAGCCACGATGCGGTTTTGCGCGGGGCGGCTTTTGCACTAGGTTGCGCCACATGGGATTGCGCGAACCGCTGCGCCAACTGGCCGAACAATGTAGCCTGCCCGCCGCGCTTGAGGCGATGGGCGAACGCTGGTCTTTCCTGATTTTACGCGCCAGCTTCAACGGTCTGCGCCATTTCGAGGAATATCAGTCCGAACTGGGGATCGCCCGCAACATCCTGGCCAACCGGCTGGGGCGGCTGGTCGAAAACGGCATCCTGCAACGCCGCCCGTGCGATGCCGACCGGCGCAAGGTGGAATATCGGCTGACCGACAAGGGCCGCGACCTCCTGCCCACGCTGGTCGCGCTGCGCCAATGGGGGGAACGGTGGGAGACCGGCGGGCGCGCCACGCCGGTGCTGGTTGATGCGCGCGACCGGCGCCCAGTGGCGCCTGTCCGCGTGACCAGCCATGACGGCCGCGTGCTGACGCCCCACGACCTGATCTGGGCGCTGCCCGACGATGTAGGCGACGACGCGGCATGATCGACCCGCCCAACGTCGTCATCCTTACCGGCGCCGGCGTTTCAGCGGAAAGCGGCATCGCCACCTTTCGCGGCCCCGGCGGCTTGTGGGAGGGGCACCGGGTCGAGGATGTCTGCACGCCAGAGGCGCTGGCGCGCGATGCGGCGCTGGTGCATCGCTTCTATGACCTGCGACGCGCGGCGCTGGCGGGCGTCGAGCCGAATGCCGCGCATCGGGCGCTGGCGCGGCTGGATGCCGAATGGCCGGGCGAATTGCTGATCGTCACGCAGAATGTCGACGACCTGCATGAGCGCGCGGGGGCCAAGCGGCTGCTGCACATGCATGGCGAGCTGAAGTCGGCGCTGTGCGCGGCTTGCGGCGCGCGGCGGCCTTGGGCGGATGGCCTGCCGCCCGCCACCGCCTGCGCCGATTGCGGCGCGGCGGCGATGCGGCCCGACATCGTGTTCTTTGGTGAAATGCCGTATGACATGGACCGGATCGAGGCGGCGCTGTCCACCTGCGACCTGTTCGTGTCGATCGGCACATCGGGCGCGGTCTATCCCGCCGCCGGGTTCGTCCAGACCGCCGCCCATTGGGGGGCGGCGACGCTGGAGATCAATCTGGAGCCTTCCGCCGGCAGCTTCCTGTTCGAGGAGAGCCGCATGGGACCGGCGGCCACCCTCGTCCCGGCGTGGGTGGACGCGCTGCTTACGCCCTACTCCACCCAGTCCAGCCCGATGTCGCGGTAAAGGCCGCGGTCCTCGTCCCAGCCGGGCTTGACCTTCACATGCAGGTACAGATGAACGCGCACGCCCATGATGCGCGACAGTTCGGCGCGCGCGCGGGCGCCGATTTCCTTGATCCGCGCACCGCCCTTGCCCAGCACGATCGCCCGTTGGGTTTCGCGTTCGACCAGGATCTGCTGGTGAATCTCGACCGAGCCGTCCTCCCGCTCTGAATAGCGTTCGGTATCGACCGCGCTGGCATAGGGCAGCTCGGCGTGGAGTTGCAGGTAAAGCTGCTCGCGCGTGACTTCCGCCGCCAGCATCCGGTCGGTGGCGTCGGACACCTGATCTTCGGGGAAATGCCACGGCCCCTCCGGCATCCGCGCCGACAGGGCCGCCTTCAGCTCCTCGATCCCGTCGCCTGTGGTCGCGGAGACGAAGAAGATCTCGTCGAACGCCAGCCGTTCGTTCAGCCGCTGAGCGTGGTTCAGCAGGCGCGGCTTGTCGGCGATGTCGACCTTGTTCAGGATCAGGATCTTCGGCTCGCGCCGCGACGCCAGCCGGTCGACGATCGACAGCACCTTTTCGGGCAAGCCACCTTTGGCATCGATGACCAGCGCGATCGCGTCGGCGCCCTCGGCCCCTTCCCATGCCGCCGACACCATCGCGCGGTCCAACCGCCGCTTCGGGTCGAACAGGCCCGGCGTGTCGACCAGCAGCAACTGCGTACGGTCGTGGATGGCGATGCCCATCAACCGTACGCGCGTTGTCTGCGCCTTGGGGCTGACGATCGCGACTTTTTGACCCACCAGGGCGTTGACGAGCGTCGACTTGCCCGCATTGGGCGCCCCCACCACGGCGATCAGGCCGCAGCGGGTCGTTTCATTGGATTCGATCATGCACCCAGCGTTAGCGCGCTCACTTCAACAGCACCAGTTCCTCCGCCATCGACGGATGCAGCGCGACCGTCGCGTCGAATGCCGCCTTGGTCAGCCCCGCCTTGACCGCGACCGCTGCCGACTGAAGGATTTCGGGCACGTCGGGGCCGATCATGTGCAGGCCCAGGATACGGTCGGTATTCGCCTCGCAGATCATCTTGTACAGCGCGCGTTCGTTGCGCCCGGCCAGCACATTCTTCATCGGGCGGAAGTCCGACTGATAGACCTTGACCGACCCGAACTTCTCCCGCGCCGCCCCTTCGGTCAGGCCCACGCCTGCGATCGGCGGGTGGCTGAACACCGCGGCGGGGATGCAGTCATAATCGACCTGCGTCGGCTTGTTGCCGTAAAAGGTGTCGGCGAACGCCTGCCCCTCGCGAATGGCGACGGGAGTCAGTTGCACGCGGTTGGTCACGTCGCCCACGGCGAAGATGCTGTCGCAGCTTGAGCGGTTGTCGGCATCGACCGTAATCGCGCCCTTTTCGTCCCATTCGACGCCCGCATTCTCCAGCCCCAGCCCGCCGGTATTCGGCACGCGACCAGTGGCGAACATGACGCAATCGACCTCGATGGGGTCGTGGCCGGTCATCTCGACCATCAGGCTGCCATCCGCCTGCTTTTCGATGCCGCGGAACTCGGCGTGGAAGCGGAACTCGATCCCCTTCATTGTCGAGATCTGCAGCAGCCGGTCACGCACCTGCTCGTCATAGCCGCGGAGGATCACGTCGGTGCGGTTGATCAGCGTGACATGCGATCCGAACTGGTGGAACAGCCCGGCAAATTCATTGGCGATATAGCCCGCGCCCGCGATCAGAATACGCTTGGGCAGGCTGTCCAGATGAAACGCCTCGTTCGAGGTGATGCCGTGTTTGTGCCCCGGACAGGACGGCACATGCGGCGTCGCGCCGGTGGCAATCAAAATGCGTTCGGCGGTGACGATGCGCCCGCTGGCCAGCTTCACCTCATGCGGGCCGGCGATGGTGGCGCGTTCGTGGATGATCTCCGCACCGCTCGATTCGATGGTGGTGGTGTACGCCTTGTTCAGACGGTCGACTTCGCTCAGCACATTGTCGCGCAGCGTCGCCCAGTCGAAAGCGCAATCATCGGGCACGGCCCAGCCGAATTTGCGCGCATCGCGCAGATCTTCGGCAAAATGCGCGCCATAGATCAACAGCTTCTTGGGTACGCAGCCGCGAATGACGCACGTGCCGCCGACCCGATATTCCTCGGCCACCGCCACCCGCGCGCCATAAGCGGCGGAAACGCGCGCGGCGCGGGTGCCGCCCGATCCGGCACCGATGACAAACAGGTCATAGTCATAATCGGCCAAGGCGGCGCTCCTTCTTTGATATGCGGGCTTGCGTGCCAGATAGGGGCAGTGCGCCCCCTGACAAAGGGTTTGATCGCGGAACCTTCAAGCGCCCAAAACGGTAAACGTCGATGGTGGTCAGAGAGTGGTGATGCGTCGATCGTTGAAATGGCTGGCCGGCGCGTTGCTGTGGCTGGTGATCATCGCCTGCCTGGCCAGCGTGGTCGTCCCGCCCTTCCTCGACCGCATCTATTATCGCGGCCCGGCCAGCGGCCATTTCGACGGAGAGCGATTCTTCAATCCCGATGGCGACGACACCGCCGGTCCGCCGGGCGGTGGCAGCCGCGCCGGCTTTTTCTGGCGACGCTTGAGTGGTGAGGGGGAAGCGCCATGGCCCGACAACGCTCCCGTGACCCGCGACCGCCCACCCGCGCGCGTGGCGGGTGGCGACATGCGCGTCACATGGGTCGGCCATGCGACGGTCCTTGTGCAGGCGGGCGGGCTGAACATCCTGACCGACCCGATCTGGTCACCGCGCGCCGGGCCGTTCGGTTTCGGCCCTGAGCGGGTGACCGAGCCGGGCATCGCCATTGACGACCTGCCGCCCATCGACCTGATCGTCGTCAGCCACAATCATTACGACCATATGGACCTGTCGACGCTGAAGCAGCTGTGGGAACGCGACCGCCCGCGCATCGTTACCAGCCTGGGCAATGACAGCGTGATTTCACAGGCCGGCGTGCCCGCCACTGCCATCGACTGGGGCAGGGCCGTCACCGTCGCGCCGGGCGTCGCGGTGCATGTCGTGCGCAACCATCATTGGGGCAGCCGCTGGTTCGCCGACCGCAACCGTGCGCTATGGTCGGCATTCGTCGTCACGTTGCCGGGCGGCAATCTGTTCTTTGCTGGCGATACCGGATTTGGCGACGGCGAATGGCCGCGGGAAGCAGCGGCGCTGGGACCGATCCGGCTGGCGATGATCCCCATCGGCGCGTTTCGCTTTACCGCCGGCCAGATGGGGACCGGCAGCCATATCGGCCCGCCCGACGCCGTGCGCGTGTGGGACCGGCTGGGTCAGCCCGCCGCGCTGCCGATCCATTGGGGCACGTTCAAATTGTCGTCAGAGGGGCGCGACACGCCGCCGCGGATGCTGGAGGCGTTGATGAAATGTGCCGGGCAGGACAGGGCAGGCTTCCAACCCCGTGCGCCCGGACAGCCATGGTCGGTGCCGCCGCTGGGTCGGGGTCAACCCCGCCCGCTGAACGAAGCACGGCTGGCGGCATGCGCGCGCACGCCCGCCGTCACTGCCCTGCCCTGACGTCAGGTACAGGCGCCGACGCGTTCGCCCTTCACGCGGGAGCGCATCAACATCCGCCCGCGTTCGCCGCCGGTCGATTCGATGGTGCTTTCGGTTTCAAAATGCGTCGCGTCGAACGTGCCCGCCATGGTGATGCGCGCGGCCTCCACCTCGCGGCCGTCACCGGCGCATGTCATCACCGCGTCGATGCGCCCCGCCTTCATGCTGAAGCGGTCAAAACGGCACTGGCCGCGCTGCCCGCCGAACAGGCTTTCGCTGGGATTGGCGGACTGTTCCTCGGTCATGCAGCTGGTGACGCTGGAACGCGACATCATCTGCTGGCGCAATTGTTCGGCCATCCCCGCCGGCATACCGGGCATCTGGATGTCGACCACTTCCGCCGTGCTGCGCCACTGACCGGGCTGGAACCGGGTGGCGGCGGATGCGGCGCGCGCCTGTTCGGCGACTTCCGCCACGCTGGCGTTCCGCATTTCCACCTCACCGCTGGCGGCAGCACTGTTGGGCGTGCTCTCACCCCCGCACGCGGCGAGGGTAAGGGCGACCAGCGGCGTCAGCGCGCGCATCACTGCCCCGCGCTGCCCGCGCTACCGGAACCGGCCAGATCCAGCACGGCGGCCGTCATCGCAATGGTGCCGGTGACGATCGCGGGTTCGGGCGACACCTTGAACAGCGGCGAGTGGTGCGAGGGCACTGGTGGGCCACCGCGCCGCGCCGCATCGATCACCGATTGGGGCGTACCGCCAACAGCGAAATAATAGCCTTTCACACCGGTATCGGGCTGCACGAAATAGGCGAAATCCTCCGCCCCCATGCCCTTCTGCTCGAACGGCACGACATTTTCCGCACCCAGCGCCGTCACCATCGTCGCGTTGAGCCGACGCGCGAGTGCGGTATCGTTGATCGTCGTCGGCGTACCTTCGATCACGTTTACGACGGGCATCTTGTCGGCGGGCATGCCGTTCAGTTCGCCCACGCCCTTGGCCACGCGGCGGATGCCCGCGATCAGGCGCGCGCGCTCCTCCTCGTCATTGGCGCGCACCGTCACCTGCAACTTCGCCTCGTCCGAAATGATGTTGTGCTTCAGCCCCGCATGGAAAGAGCCGACGGTGATGACACCGGGTTTCAGCGGCTGTTGCTCGCGGCTGATCAGCCCCTGCAGCGCAATCACGATCTGCGACGCGATATAGACCGGGTCCTTGCCCATATGCGGGCTGGCCCCGTGTGCGCCGATGCCCGGCACGGTGATGTCGACCGAATCGGAGGAGGAGTACTGTATCCCCTCCGACGCCGTCACCTTGCCCGCCGCCAGTTCGGACGACACGTGAAGCGCCAGCGCATATTGCGGCTTGGGGAAGCGGGTATACAGCCCGTCCTTCACCATCGCATGCGCGCCGCCCACCCGTTCCTCGGCGGGCTGGACGACGAAGATCACCGTGCCCTTCCACCGGTCCTTCATCGCCGCCAGCCGCTTGGCGGTGCCGATCATCGAGGTGATGTGCGTGTCATGGCCGCAGGCGTGCATGACCGGCGCCTCGATACCATCGACGCCAACCTGGCGCACCTTCGAAGCATTGGGCAGGCCCGACTTTTCCTCCACCGGCAGGCCATCCATGTCGGCGCGGATCATCATCACCGGGCCGTCACCATTTTTCAGCACGCCCACCACGCCGGTGCCGCCCACGCCCTCGGTCACTTCGATGCCGCCGATCTTGCGAAGCTCGGCCGCCATGCGCGCGGCGGTCTTGGTTTCCTTGAAACTCAGTTCGGGATTGCGGTGAAACCAGTCGAACGTCGATGCCAGTTCGGCCTTGTAATCGGCGCGCACCGCGGCGGCATAATCCGGCTCGGCGGCAATGGCGGGCGCGGTGCCGGAAAGCAGCATGGCGGTGGCTGGCAACAGATGACGCATCAAGGCTGATCTCCCCCTATGTTGCGGTGCAGCCTATCGCCCCCGCGCCGCTTGTCGAGCGGCTTTGATCGCAAGCATCGGGATGCGAGCACTGGGCGCGGGCGCTATACCGGCCCGCATGACCACGCCCATCGCCGACGACGACGCCTGGGCCGCCTTCGAGCGGCGCGACCGCGCATGGGACGAACGGCTGGTCGTGGCGGTGACGACGACGCGCATTTACTGTCGCCCCTCCTGCCCCGCCCGGCGTCCCCGGCGCGAGCATGTCCGTTTCCTGGCAGATGGCGCGGCGGCGCGTGCGGCGGGATTTCGCCCGTGCCTGCGCTGTCGCCCGGACGAAGCGGCGCGCGACCGTCTGGCCGTGGCGCGCGCGATTGCCGCGATCGAAGGGGCCGATGCGCCCCCGCCGCTGGAAACGCTGGCCCGCATCGCCGGCTATGCCCCGCATCATTTCCACCGCATCTTCAAACGCGCGACGGGCGTCACCCCCGCCGCCTATGCCCGCGCGCGCCGCGCCACCCGCGCCGCCGATGCGCTCAGTCAGGAGCCGAACGTGACCGACGCCCTTTACCGTGCGGGCTATTCTGGCCCCAGCCGCTTTTATGACGAGACCCGCGACCGGCTGGGCATGGCGCCATCGGCCTGGGTGCGGGGCGGCGCGGGAGTGACGATCCGCTGGGTATTGGCCCCCACCAGCCTTGGCCCGATGCTGGTCGCCGCGACCGAAAAGGGGCTATGCCGCGTATCGTTCGACGAGGATGAAGCAGCCCTCGCCACGCGCTTTCCCAACGCCACGATCCTGCCCGGCAACGATGCGCTGGCGACACTTGCCGCGCGCGTGGTGGCCGAGGTGGAGACACCCGGCCGCGACACCGACCTGCCGCTCGACGTGCAGGGCACCGCCTTTCAGGAAGCCGTGTGGCAGGCGCTGCGCCGCATCCCGGCGGGGGAGAGCATGAGCTATGCCCAGCTTGCAGCCACCGTTGGGCGCCCCAACGCGGTGCGGGCGGCGGGGTCGGCATGTGGCGCCAACAACGTCGCTGTAGTCATTCCCTGTCACCGCGTCACCCGCAGCGACGGGTCGATGGGCGGCTATGCCTATGGCCTGGAGCGCAAGCGCACCCTGCGCGCGCGGGAGAGGCAACAGGACTAGGGCTGGATCAGCGCCCCGGCGGCGCGGTGGAGGCGCGGATGGTCAGGCTGGCGGGGATCGCTTCCGGCGCGGGATCGACCGGTCGGCCTGCCTGTTCGTCGATGATCCGTTCGACCGCGCGCGCCGTAACCTCGGCAATGGGCTGGACCACCGCGGTCAGCGGCGGGTGGGTGAAGCGCACGATCGGCGTGTCGTCAAAGCTGATCAGCGACAATTTGTCGGGCACGGACAGCCCGCGCCGCCGCGCCACCTCCAGCGTGGCCAGCGCCATGCGGTCGTTGCTTGCGATGATCGCGCTCGGCGGATTGGGCGCGCTCAGCAGCGCATCGGCGGCGGCAAGGCCCGATTCATAGCTGAAATCGCCCCGCGCCAGCAGCCCGTCCTGGTCATGCCCCGCCGCCGCCATCGCGGCGCGCCACCCCTCGATCCGCCAGCCGCTGAGCTCATAGGCCGCCGGCCCCGCGATAAAGCCGATGCGCTTGTGACCCAGTTCGACCAGATGCGTCGCCGCCAGCCGCGCGGCGCGCTCATCATCCATGGTCAGGGCAAAGCCATGGTCTTCGCGCAGGGTTCCGATTCGCGCGACGCTGACATGCTGGGCCTTCAACAGCCGCAGGATGGTCGCATTTTCCGAATGGGGCGGGGTCAGAATGACGCCGTCGGGCCTCAGCGCCGCCAGTGCCGCCGACAATTCCCGCTCGATATGGTCGCTATGCGTGTCGACCAGTTCCACGATCAGGCGATAGCCATGCTCGGCGCACTTCACCATGCCGCCCAGCATCATCTGGTCCACCCAGTCGGTGCCCTGCCGCTCCCGCCAGTCGGCGATGGTACGTTCGCGGTCGTTTAGTGCAAGGATCAGATAGGAACGCGACCCGCTCATCCGCTGCGCCGCGATGGAGGGCACATAGCCCAGCTTGTCGATCGAGGCCTGCACGCGTTCGGCCATTTCGGGCCGCACGTTGCTTTCCTTGTTGATCACACGGCTGACGGTCTGGAGGGAGACCCCCGCATCCGCCGCAACATGCTTGATCGTCACTGCCTGACGCCGTCTGGCCATGAATCAGGCGGCCCTGTCGGTCGTCGCGGCAGATCCGCAATATCGCGCAACATAGGCGCCGTGGTCGGGGAGCTTTGCGACCGTCTGGGCCACCCGTTCGCGCAGAGTGGTCAGGAAACGCGCCATTTCCTCGTCACTCAGCCGCGCGGCGATGGGGTGCGACGACTGGGGCATGATGCCCTGCCCCATCATCACCTGAACCCAGCTGTTTTCGGCGAACAGTTCCTCGTTCTTGCGAAACACGCGGCCCGTTTCGCGGAACAGCGCGATCTTCTGGGCCAGCGTATCGGGCACGTCCATCGCCGCGCATTGCCGCCAGAAGGGCGAATCGCGCCGGTCGGTCGCCTTGTAGTGCAGGATCAGGAAGTCGCGGATCTGGACCATGTCCTGAAGCTGCTGTTCGTTGAACTCCGCCACGTCGCTGGCATTGACCTGTCCCATCGGCAGCATTCGGATCAGGCGCAGGATGGCCCGCTGGATCAGATGGATGCTGGTCGATTCCAGCGGCTCCATGAACCCGCCCGACAGGCCGATGGCGATGCAGTTGCGCACCCATTGCCGCCGCCGCACCCCGCTGGTGAAGCTCAGGTGATTGGGCTCGGTCAGCACCTTGCCCTCGACATTGCCCAGCAGCCGATCAAGCGCGGCGTCGCGGTTCAGGTAACGGCTGCACCAGACCAGCCCGTTGCCCGTGCGGTGCTGAAGCGGGATGCGCCATTGCCAGCCCGCGTCATGTGCCATGGCCCGGGTATAGGGCATGGGCGGCCCGACATTTTCGGTCTGGAGCGCAATGGCCGAATCGCACGGCAGCCAGTGGGTCCAGTCGTCGAAGCCCGCATGCAGCGCCCCTTCGATCAACAGCGCGCGAAAACCCGTGCAGTCGAGGAACAGATCCCCCTCGATCCGTTCCCCGCGTTCCAGAAGCAGCGCCGCGATGTCGCCGCTTTCGCCGTCCAGCTCGACGTGCGCGATCCGCCCCTCGATACGGACGGCCCCGTCGGCTTCGGCCATCGCACGTAGAAACTGGGCATAGCGGGTCGAATCGAGCTGATAGGCATAGTTCAGCCCATTGTCGGGCAGATGCGCGAACCGCCCCTGCAACGCTGCCACCAGTTCAAGGCAGTAATCGTCATAGGGCGCGTCATGCCCGCGTGTGCGCCCGTTCATCCAGTAATGCTGGAACCCGGCGGCCCAGTGATCCTTACCGGTAATGCCAAAGGAGTGAAAATAGCGGTCGCTGCCGTCCTTCCACCCATCGAACAGGATGCCCAGCTTGAACGTCGCGCTGGTCGCACGCATGAAATCGGCCTCGTTGATGCCGAGCAGGCGGTTATAGGTGACCAGCGGCGGAATGGTGGATTCCCCCACCCCCACGGTGCCGATCGCGTCTGATTCGATCAGCATCACCTGTGCCGCGCGGCCCATCGTCCGGGCAATCGCCGCAGCCGCCATCCAACCCGCCGTGCCGCCCCCTGCGACCACGATCCGCTTCATCACGTCTCCATTCATCGGCTGAGCTGTCGCAACAGATACGCGCGCAGCCGCCCCGCCGTATCGGGGGTCAGCGGCGCCAGCACGCCGCGCCCCCCGTCGGGCAGGTGCGCGGCGGCGGCTTCGGCATCGCCAAACACATAATGGTCGAACAGCGCGCGCCAATGTTCGCGCTCGTCATCCGGCAGGTCCCGGATCGCCAGCAGCGCGTGGTTCAGTGCGTCCTGCGGATGGCCAAGCCAGCGCGGCGTTTCGCGCCACCAATAATTGACCAGGATGTTGAACGAATCCAGCGCCTCGACATGGTGCCACCACATGGCGGGCACATACAGCGCATCACCCGCCGCCAGATCGGCAACCTGCGCGCTGGCCAGCGCGTCGGCAAAGCGGGGGAAGCGTTCGAAATCGGGCGCGTGGAAATCGACCATGCTGACCGCGCGGCCCGCCGGGGTGTTGTCGATCGGGCCGAGATACAGGTTGGCGAACTGATCGCGCGGGAACAGTGTAAAGCGCCGCTGTCCGACCGCGACACAGGCCAGATTGTGCGGCACGTCGTTATGCGCCGCGATCCGGGTGCGCGTGCCGATCCAGATACTGGCCAGACAGGTGCGGTGACCCAGATCGACGTGATTGTCGGCATGCAGCCCGTCGAAGAAGTCATGGATGTCGACAGAGCCGAGATAGATGGTCGGGGCATCGGCCTGCCCTTCCCCCTCATCCATACGGGTGAAGATTTCGGGCAGGCGCGCCGACATCATGCGAAAGTTCATGCCCATCGCATCGTCATAGAACAGCCGGTCGCCGCCGGTGCCGACCGAAACCGCAAAGGCGCGGTCACGCGCGCGCGCCATAAGGTAATCGCGCGCCGCACGCGGCGACTGGCGCCCCGCCGCAACCAACGGCCAGTCCGCGACAAGTCCGCGCACAATGAACGGTGCATCCGCGTCGCGCAGCACCGCGTCCAGTGCGGCGGCGTCGGCCACCTCCACCTCCCGCACCGGTGGCAGCGCGGCGAAGATGTCGGTGCCGCTCTCAGCCATGGGCCTGTCGCCGGTTCCGGCGCGCGACCAGCGCCGAAATGTTGGTCAGTGAAGCCAGCGCCATGAAGATCGGCATCAGATGCCCGTCCCGGTGCAGCTCGCCAAGCGCGCCGCCGTCCAGCGCCCGCAGCTTTTCCTCATCGATCACATGATATCCGACCAGCCGGTTGGTCGAGCCGTCCTGTAACGTCACTTCCAGCGTGAACGGCTCCAGCAATTCGTAGCGCCGCAGTGCATCGAAGAACCCGGCCGAAGCCTGATAGCCCGTGTCCAGCGCGCGCAGTTGCTCGATCACCGCTTCCAGATAGGGAGTCGTTTGCCCGAATTCGTCGAACAGGCGAACACCGTCATCACGGATGCGCGGGCTGTCCAGGTCGATATGCACCTGTCGCGTGTCGCCGCCAGGCACGGTGCCGATCAGGAAAGGCTGAATCGCCATCGCCAGCGGCAGCGCGCCTGCGTCCCAGCCGCTGCCATCCAGATAAAGGTTCTCGCCGGGTTCGAACCCGAACAGCGCATGGGCAGCGAAACGGTCGCTTTGCAGGTCCAGTCGGAACAGGATCGGATAGTCGTTCTGAACGCGCCGAAACTCGCTGGGCACGACGATCGCGCTCATCACGCCGTCGCCCATCGCCTCGCCGCGTGCATGCGTCACGCGCAGGTCACGATGGGTCTGGGGATCGAGAATCGCGTGGTTGGCCATCAGTACTGACGCTCCGTTACGGGTACAGGTTGCGCGGCCCGGACCAGGGTGTCGAGCGCCGCGCGATTGGTTGGCAGGCTGGCCGCCAGTGTGCGGGCGCGCCGGGCGACCTGCTCGATCCGCTGGGCAACGGCGTCGGTGTCCTCGGCCCGCATAACGCCCGGCGGGGGCGTTGCGGCGCCCATGCCGTACAGCACATATTGATAGCTGGCGGCAGGAAACACCTCCTCCACGCTGTCGAAATCATGGACAGAGGGAGGCTGATCACGCCACAGTCGGATCAAATGCGCCAGCCGGTCGGGAATCGTCCCGTCGGCGCGGTGGTCACGCCAGTAATCGGACGTCCGCTCGCTTAGCACATAATGCAGCTTCAGAAATTCGACGATGCGGTCCCAGCGATAACGGAACAGGTCGTTGAATCGGCGCGCATGCAGCGGCATCGACGCGCGCGTCGCCGGGAAATTGTCGATCAGCGCGTCGAGGGACAATTCGATAGTGACGATGGCCGACGCCTCCAGCGGCTCCAGAAAGCCCGCCGATAGGCCGATGGCCAAGCAGTTACGCTCCCAAAAACGCTCCCGATGCCCCGACCGGAACGCCAGCTGCCGGACTGACAGCGCGGCGGGGTCGGCATGGGGTGCGGTGCGCCCCAGATAGGCGTGCAGCGTTGTAGCGGCCCGTTCATCGTCCATATGCTGGGAGGAATAGACGCATCCCACGCCCCGCCGCGTCGGCAAGCCAATGTCCCAGATCCAGCCAGCGTCGTGCGCGGTCGCGTCGGTCTGTGACGCGATCGGCATATAGGGTGTGACCGGCACCTGCACGGCCAGCGCGCGGTCGTTGAATAGCACATCGGAACGGTCGAGGAAGGGGACACCGTAACGCTCCCCGATCAGCAGCGCGGCATGGCCGGTGCAATCGATGAACAGGTCGCCCGCAATGTCTCCATGATCGCGCGTGGCGACGGCAGCGATATCGCCGTCATCGGCCATGATCGTGCCGCCGACATGGTCGCGCACATGGCGCACGCCCAGCCGCTCGACCGCATGGCGTCGCAGCAATTCGGCCAACTTCCCCGCATCGAGGTGATAGGCATAGTTCAGCGCACCCGCATAATCGGGCATACCCGCCTGACGCGGCGCCAGATGCCGCGCGCCGACCCAGGGCTGCGGGCACACGGCATCGGCAAAGCAAAGCTCAGGCGCGACCGCCCGCCACCCCTCGACCAACCCGCGGGCGCTGCCCTCCACCGGAGCGACGAAGGGATGGAAATAGGCGTCGTCCATGCCGCCATCGCGCCAGCCGATGAAGCGCGAACCCTGTTTGAAGGATGCGTCACAGGTGCGAAGAAATTCGGTCTCGGCGATGCCGATTCGCGACAACGTCCGCCGCATCGTCGGCCAGGTACCCTCCCCCACGCCGATCGTGGGAATGTCCGGGCATTCGATCAGGGTAACGTGAAGCAGCGAGGAAGTCGCCGGGTCGGCCGCGGCGGCGATGCGGCACGCGGCCAGCCAACCGGCCGTGCCGCCGCCGACGATCACCACATGGGCGATACCTCTATCCACGGTGCCGATCCGCTCCCTTGCTCGCAGCCGGTCGATAGTCCTGCCGTGCACGTATCGAAAAGGCCACCCCCGCTGGATGCAGGGGTGGCCCGTTCGCAAGCACGATCAGAAGGTGAAGCGCAGACCGCCCATGTACCGCGCATAACCCGGCTGGGCAAAGGTCACGAACTCCTCCGACCGGCGATGGCCGCGACGATTGGCGCCCAGGATGTTGATCCCTTCGGCAAACACGGTCAGGCCCTGCATGAACTCCCAGCTCGCGCTGGCGTCGACCTGGCCGTAGGCCTCGACATAAGTGGGATCGAACGCACCACCGGCATAGAACTTATCGCGCCAGTTATAGGCGACACGCGCCTGGATGCCGTTCTTGTCGTAATAGCCGACAACATTGGCACTGTCGCTCAACCCGGTCAGTGCGAACTGGCCGATATTGGGGTCCAGCGTATTGTTGTACTTCGCATCGCCATTGACGATCGTATAGTTCAGGATGAAGCCCAGACCCGTATCCCACAGTCGGTGCTGGATCGCGAATTCCCAGCCATTGATGTTGGCGGTCCGGTCGCTGTTGAACGGCTGGGTGATCTGGAAATTGAACAGATCGTCTTCGGGCAGGCCAAAGATGTTGCCGGTCAGATAATCGACGCCGCCCGCCTGGGTCGTGCCGGTGATTTCCGATGATGCCGGATAGTTGCGCAGGATATAGTCGCGCACCCGCACCGCATCGGTTGTACCCAGCGCCGCTACCGCCGCGCGATAACGCGGGCCGGAACCGGGATTACGCAGGTCGAACGCCGACTGATCGACCTGGGTGCTGCCGATGAAGTTGCTGACGTCCTTGTTGAAATAGCCGACCGAGATGTAGCTTTCGCGGTCGAAATACCATTCCGCCGAGAAGTCGATATTCTTCGACTTGAACGGAATCAGGTTCGGGTTGCCCAACCGGCCCGTACCCCCGCCGATGCGCGGGTTGGTGTCCAGCTCCAGACCGCCCTGCAGGCTGGCATAATCAGCGCGCGTGATGGTGTGGCTGTACGAAGCACGCAGCTTCACGTTGCGGATCGGTTCGATGTCGAAGTCGATCGACGGAAGCCAGTTTTCATAATTGCCACGGAACGTCGTGAACGCCGCTTCCTCAGCCAAAGTCAGCGCAAATTCGTTCGGGCCGGTCCACCGGGCGCCGGTCGGCACCGGCACCAGCGCCGACGAGTCGACGATCGTCTGGTCGTAACGGATGCCCGCAATGATGTGTGCGGGGTTGCCGAACACATCAAAGCGCGTGTTGAACTGGATGTACGGCGAAATCGTCTTCTCGCGGATGCGACGATCGGTGGTGTAGTTGGCGAGGCAGGTGCCCGGCGCAGCGACGCCAGCCTGCGGATTTTCGCAGATATTGTACTGCGAACGCAGCAATTCGGCCATCTGTTCGAAATTGAAGGTATAGATGGCCGGCGCCAGACCACCGCTGCCGTCGAAGCCGCTGAACTTGTCGGGCAGGCTTACGCGCTGGAAGAAATCATCGGGCACGGCGTCGGCACCGAACTGCTGCCCGCGCGGATCGACCCCGCCCCAGGTCTCGTTCTGGATGAAGCCATATGCCGATCGGACCTGATTATCGACGAAGGAGAAGCCGGCGTCGATGCTCTGCAGGAAATCGCCGTCATGGTCGTAATGACCCTTGAGCTGGATCTGGTCGAGCGTGTTCTTGAAATAGGCGTTGCGGAACGCGTTGCCGGTCGGCGTGATCGCCGCCGGGTTCAGCGCGTCGATGCCAGGGTACATCGCATAGGAAATGACCGGCAGGTCATTGGTGAAATCGATCCGCTGCGACTGGACGCCAAAGATCGCGCCGCCGATCGACGTGCTGCTGCCATATTCGTTGGTCGGCTTCGACTCGGCAGTCGAATGGTGCGCGTCCAGCGAGACGGTAACGTTGCCCGGCGCTTCCCAAGTCAGGTTACCGCCCAGCGACTTGTTGATCGACTTGTTGGCGGTCAGCGCGCTGGAATAGGACAGGTCCTTGCCCGGTTCGAACTGCTCGGAATAGAAGACCGGGCCGGCGTTCGGCCCATCGGTCCATTCGCTCGACGTATTGCCGAAATTGAACCACACGCCCGTGCTGGCGGTACGCGCTTCGACCCGGTTGCTGGAGTAGGTATAGTCCAGCGTCGCAGTCAGATTGTCTGTGGGCTTCGCCTGAAGCACCAGCTGACCGTTGATACGCTCACGATCGATGTCGATCAGGCTGTAGCTTGCTTCCTGCGGCACTTCATAGACGTCGGTGGGACCGGGGCGGTTGGTGATCCGCTCGGAACCCGGCGTGCCAGGCTGAGCGAGCGAGCCCCAGTCGTTCTGCGAACCCAGGAACCCGTCGCGAAAACCGACAGTGGCCGAATTTACGCTCGCCTTGCGAAGCTGATACGCGCCGCTCAGCAGGATGCCGAAACGGTCGTCGCCAAAGGTGCTGGACACGACGCCCGACACTTCCGGCGTGATCGGGTTGCCATCATTGCGCGAGGTGTCGAGGACGCCGCGTGCGGCCACCGATCCGCGCGTGCCCGGTCGGTCGAGCGGACGCGGCGTGCGGATATTGATGGTCGAACCGATACCACCCGAAGGAACGGCAGCGCGGCCGGTCTTGTAGACCTCGACCCCGGCAATGCCCTCCGACGCGAGGTTCGCGAAGTCGAACGAGCGCGACGCAGGCGCGCTCGCGCCGTCGCCCAACGTTGAGGTCGGCATTTGGCGACCGTTCAGCGTGACAAGATTGTATTCCGGACCGAAGCCGCGCACCGTGACGGTCGAGCCTTCGCCGTTCGAACGGTCGATCGACACGCCGGTGATGCGCTGAAGCGACTCGGCCAGATTGGTGTCGGGGAACTTACCGATATCCTCTGACGAAATCGCGTCGACCACGCCCTGCGCGTTGCGCTTTATATCGACGGCTTCGCGTAGCGACGCGCGGATGCCGGTAACGACGATTTCGTCGCCTGGCTGCTGGGCCGGTGCCTGATCCTGAATTTCGGAGGGGCCGGTATTGCCCAATGTCGCGGCTGCGTCCTGCGCCGATGCGACCGCCGGCACGGCAGCAATCGCCATCACCGATGCACTTGCCACGAATCGCGAAATCGAGCGAGCCTTGGAGCTCAGCATCCCGTCCTCCCCTTTTTGACGCACGGGTACACCGTGCCGTTTTTTGTGATGAGAACGTTCACTCTGCCTGCAACCCGCAATTGTCAAGCGTTGGCGGTCCCGCTGATCACGATCGGGAAACAGGTGTGACGAGCGTGCAACAACATGGTTGTGAACGTTCTCACTTTATGCTCGAAGCAGCCGCATAAGATGAACGACTTTCAGGAGAGCGTCTGATGACTCGCCGTTTCCTTGCGACCTTGCTCGCCGCGTCCGCGTTGGCTGGTGCCGCAGTGGCGCAGGATGCGGCGCCGGATGCCGCACGCACACGGGCCCAAACGCTGGTCGCGCGCATGACGCTCGATGAAAAGATCGCGCTGCTGCACGGGCTGTTCCCGCCCATGGCCGATGGCAAGACGCCCAACGAATTGATTCCCTCCGCCGGGCATATCGACGGCGTGCCTCGCCTGGGCGTGCCGCTGGTGCGCGAAAGCGATGCCTCGCTGGGCGTCGCCAACCAGGTCGAACAGCGAAAGGGCGACGTAGCGACCGCGCTCCCCTCCAGTCTGGCGACGGCGGCCAGCTTCGATCCCGAAATCGCGCGTGCGGGCGGTGCCATGATTGGCAGCGAAGCACGCGCCAAGCGGTTCAACGTGCTGCTGGCGGGCGGCGTCAACCTGACGCGCGATCCGTGGAACGGCCGCAACTTCGAATATATGGGCGGAGACCCGCTGCTGTCGGGCACGATGGCGGGCGCGCAGATCGCGGGTGTGCAATCCAACCGCATCGTCTCCACCGTCAAGCATTTCGCCCTCAACGCGCAGGAAACCGGCCGTATGGTGCTGGATGCGCGCATTGATGAGGCCGCATTTCGCATGAGCGACCTACTCGCCTTCCAGATCGCGATCGAAAAGGGTCGGCCGGGATCGGTCATGTGCGCCTATAACAAGGTCAATAGCGACTGGGCGTGCGAGAATGATTTCCTGTTGAACAAGGTGCTTAAGCGCGACTGGCGCTATCGCGGCTGGGTGATGAGCGACTGGGGCGCGGTCCATTCGTCGGCCAAGGCGGCCAATGCCGGGCTGGATCAGGAAGCGGGTCAGGAACTCGACGCCAAAATCTATTTCGACGCGCCGCTCAGGGCCGATATCGCTGCGGGCCGTGTGCCGATGGCGCGGATCGACGACATGGTCACGCGCTATCTTACGGGCCTGATGACGACGGGCACCTTCGATACGCCCATGCCGGACACGCCTCAGGCCATCGACTATGCCCGCAATGCCGACGTGGCACAGCAAGCGGCAGAGGCGGGCATCGTCCTGCTGAAGAACGAGGGCGACCTGCTACCGATCGCCGCGACGGCACGACGGATTGCGGTGATCGGCGGCGCGGCGGATCTGGGGGTGCTGTCGGGCGGGGGGTCCAGCCAGGTGCGCTCGGTCAGCGGCGCGCCGATCGAGATCCCGCTGGCCGACGGCCCGGCCGCGTCGTTCGTGCGGATCACCTATCACGCATCCTCACCGCTGGCCGCGCTTCGTCGCGCACTGCCGAATGCCGAGATTGAGTTTGTCGACGGTCGAAACCTGAATGCGGTGACCGAGGCTGCCGCGCGCGCCGACATGGCCATCGTGTTCGCCACGCAGTGGACGACCGAGGCAGAGGATGTGCCCAATCTGAAGCTGCCGCATCATCAGGACGCGCTGATCGCCGCCGTCGCCGCTGCACAGCCGAGAACAGTTGCCGTGATGGAAACCGGCGGCCCGGTACTGATGCCCTGGGCCGACAAGGTGCCCGCCATCGTGCAGGCATGGTATCCGGGCCAGCGGGGGGGGGAGGCGATTGCCAACATCCTGACCGGGCGGGTCAACCCGTCGGGCCGCCTGCCCATCACCTTCCCCGCTCACGCCGGACAGCCGCCCCGCGCCCGTCCCGTCGGCCTCGACACCTTTACCGACCTTGAGGTTCAGGCGGCGTCCAATCCCGCCAATGCCGGGCAGTATCAGCTGAAAAGCTTCCCGGTCGAATATGCCGAGGGCGCCGATGTCGGCTACCGCTGGTATGAGCGAAAGGGAGAGGCACCGCGCTTCGCCTTTGGCCATGGCCTGAGCTATACCAGCTTCGCCTATGGGCGCCCCGTCGTGACCGGCGGCAAGCAGCTTCGCATCACCTTCGACGTGACCAACACCGGCAAGCGCGAAGGCGCCGATGTGCCCCAGCTCTATGTCGCGCGCGACGGAACCACGGCGCCCATGCGCCTTGCCGCCTTTCAGCGTGTGACGCTGAAGCCCGGTGAGACACGGCGCATCACGCTGACCGCCGAACCGCGCATCATTGCCGACTATGATACCGCGCTGCCCGGCTGGCGAATCGCGGGCGGACGGTATCGCGTGGCGCTGGCCCGCGATGCGCGCGACCGGTCGATGGTCTCGACGGTCACGCTGGACGCGGCGACGATGAAGCCCTGACAATCATTGCCCAATGGCGGCGGGGGCGTGATAACCGGCGGGCGATGCCCCCGACCCCGCCCCCCGCCGCGCATCGTTCGCCCAGATTCCTCGCGCTTTACGCGCTGGCCAGTGCGGGCGGAGTCATCGCCTATCTGCCGCTTCTATCTCTGTTGCTGCCCCTCAGGATCGAAACGGTCATGGGCGATTCGCGCATCGGCTATGCCGCCATCGTGGCGATCGTCGGCGCGGCGGTGGCCAGCGGCGCGAATATCCTGTTTGGCTGGGCCAGCGACCGGTCGGTGGCGCGCGGGCGCGGGCGGCGCGGATGGGTGGCGTTCGGTATCGTCGCGCTGGCGCTTGCCTATCCACTGGTCGCAGTGGCGGACACGCCCGTCGCCATACTGATCGCGGTAATCGGCGTGCAACTGGCCGCCAATGCGCTGCTCGCCCCGCTTCTGGCGATCATGGCCGACGAGATTCCCGACGCGCAAAAGGGGGTGGCCAGCGGCCTGCTGGCGCTCGGCTCCCCTCTCGGCTCGGCCTTTTCAGCGGTGCTGATCGCGGCGCCGGGCCTCGGCGACGTAAGCCGCATCGCGATCATCCCGTTGGGCGTCGCATTGTGCGTCGGCCCGTTCCTGCTGACGCGCAGCGTGCGCGCGACCGGAGAAGAGGCAGCCGCCGCCGACCGCCCGCTCAGCCGCCGGGACCTGGCCATCGCATGGGTTGCGCGCCTGCTGGTGCAGCTGTCGGGCAGTGTGCTGACGCTATACCTGCTTTACTATTTCCAGTCGTTGGCGACCGACGCGGCGCGGGGCGGCGTGGCGAAACAGGTCGGCGCGCTGATGACGCTCGCTTATGTCCTGTCGCTGCCCGCCGCCGTGGCCATCGGCCGCCTGTCCGACCGGACCGGTCGGCGAAAGGCGGTCTTGTTCGGTGCGGCGATGGTCGCCGCCGCCGGGCTGGGCACGATGGCGATCGCATCGGGCACCATAGTCGGCGCGGTCGGCTATACCCTCTATGCCGTCGGGTCGGCGGTGTTCCTGGTCCTGCATTCGGGCTTTGCCATGCTGCTGCTGCCCAGCCCGCGCCGCCGGGGCCGCGACCTGGGCATCATCAACCTGACCAATACCGCGCCATCGCTGATCGGCCCCGCGCTGGCGTGGAGCCTGGCGACCCCCGACGATTTCACCCGCGCGCTACTGGCGCTGGCGGTTCTGACACTGGCGGGCGGTGGTGCGATCCTGGCCGTTCGCGGGCGCGATTAGGGCGCTTTCCAGTAACGGACATGGTCGATTGACAGGCGCATGGGAAAGGCGCCGTCGTCGATCCCCTGCTTGCCGCCCCAGTCGCCGCCGACCGCCAAATTCAGGATCAGGTGATAAGGCCGATCGAACGGCCATGCACCATGGTCGCCGGGCTGGTCGTTGGTGACGCGCATATAGGCGCGGCCATCGACACCGATCGTGATCGAATCGGGCCGCCAGTCGAGCTGATAGTCGTGAAATGCGGTGCAGGCGGTCGGGATCCGTTTCTGCGCGCCGCGCTGCGTGCCCTTGGCGTGGTTATAGCTGCCCGAATGCAGCGTGGCATGGATGACATTGGCGTCCCAGCCGACCATTTCCATGATGTCGATCTCGCCCATATCGGGCCAGGTGCCGCCTTGTGGCAGCAGCCAGATCGCGGGCCAGCCGCCGCGTTCGCACGGCAGCTTGGCGCGCACCTGATAGAAACCGTAACCCATTCCCTCCCGCGACACGAGCTTGGCCGAGCTATAGCCCTGCCCGCCCCAGTCGGGAAAACGTGCCTTGTCCAGCTTTTCGCGCCGCGCTTCGATCACAAGCGCGCCATTTTCGATGCGCGAGTTTTCGTGACGCGCCTCGGCATAATATTGCCGCTCGTTGTTGAACCACCCCTTCTCGTTGAACGCCGTGTCGAAGCGCCACGTCGTGCGGTCGATCGTCGGCTCGTCGAATTCGTCGGCGATGCTGGGCTTGGTTGCCGGGACCGTCATCGGCGCATCGACGGAATAGTTGGTGGCGCCCAGCGTCGTGACTTGCAGCGCGATCGCGAACAGGTTCATCTGGCTCTCCCGAAACGATTATCCCGCCCGCGATAGCGCGCGAATGCGTCCCCGGTCGAGTGCAAGCGCCCGAAGGCGCACCGTTTGGAAAAGAAGGAAGAGGGTCAGCGATGGCGGAGACGGAGGGATTCGAACCCTCGGTACGGGATTTACCCATACGGCGGTTTAGCAAACCGCTGGTTTCAGCCACTCACCCACGTCTCCGGGTCTTTCGGCTATCGAGGGCGGCGCTATAGCGGTGGCTTGGGTGTTGATCAACTGCCTCGAAAAGAAAAGCAGGGCCACTCGTTCCGACGCCTGTCGGACTCGACTTGCCGCCCGTTCATTGCGGCTTCATCGAGGGGCGGTGTAGCATAGCGGCTTCGGGGTCGCGTAATTTTTGACCGGGGGAATGAAGATGTCGCCGAAATGGACAATCGTGCTTGCGGCGCTGGCAATGGCGGTGACGCCGGCGGGCGCCGGGGCGCAGGTGCGGACCATCGACCCGAACAGCGCGATCGACGCCGATCTGAACGGCGCGCCGCCGCCCCCGCCGCCGCAGGAACAACTGACCCCGGACGAAATGGCGGTCGATCCGGGCCCGCAATCGACCGAACCGGCGCCGCTGCCCCCGCCTGCCGCGCCTGCGCCCGCAGCACCGGCACCAGCGACAGCGCCGGGCGCCGCCGGTCCCGCTGTGGCCGATCGCACCGCTGCGGCGGAAGAGACCTTTGCCCGGGACGATCTGATGTCCGCGGCCGAGGGCGTGTTCGGTCAGGGCGCACAGGGCCTGGCCGGCATGATCGAGAAGCTGCTGGCCGAACAGGGGCGCCCCAACGCCTATATCGCCGGGCGCGAAGCGTCGGGCGCGTTCGTCGTCGGCGTGCGTTATGGCTCCGGCGTGATGACCCACCGGATCGAGGGGCAGCGCCCCGTTTACTGGACGGGTCCGTCGCTGGGTTTCGATGTCGGCGGCGACGCGAACAAGGTGTTCGTGCTGGTCTACAACCTGTACGACACGCAGGAACTCTATCGCCGTTTTCCGGCGGCTGAGGGGCGCGTCTATTTCGTCGGCGGCTTTGCTGCGACCTATTTGCGGCGCGGCGACGTGGTGCTGATCCCGATCCGGCTGGGCGTCGGATGGCGGCTGGGCGCGAATATCGGTTATATGAACTTCACCGAAAAGTCGCGCTGGCTGCCCTTTTGAGGATGCGCGCCGGCGCTTGAGCCGGCGCCGCCGACGTGCGATGGCTCCGCGCCCAAAGGGGCATTGCAAGCGTCAGCCATGGCCAACATCGTTCAGTTCGAGAATGTCGGCCTACGTTATGGCACCGGCCCCGAAACGCTGTCCGACCTGAGTTTCACGCTGCGCGCCGGCGCCTTCTATTTCGTCACCGGCGCATCGGGCGCGGGCAAGACGTCGCTGCTGCGGCTGCTGTACTTGGCCCAGCGCCCAAGCCGCGGGATGATCCGCCTGTTCGGGGAGGATACGGTGACATTGCCGCGCGCGCGGCTGCCCATCCTTCGCCGCCGGATCGGCGTAGTATTTCAGGATTTCCGCCTGCTTCCGCATCTGAACGCCTATGACAACATCGCGCTGCCGCTGCGCGTTGCCGGGGCAAGCGAGAGCGAGGTGGACGAGTCGGTGCGCGAAATGCTGGCCTGGGTCGGTCTGGACAATCGCGCCGACGCGCGTCCCGCCACACTGTCGGGCGGCGAGCAACAGCGTATCGCCATTGCCCGTGCCGTCATCAATCGGCCTGAAATCCTGGTTGCGGACGAACCGACGGGCAATGTCGATCCCGACATCGCCGACCGGCTGCTGCACCTGTTCGACAAGCTGAACAAGCTGGGCACCACCGTCGTCGTCGCCACGCACGACGTCCACCTGCTGGGCCGGGTCAAGGACGCGCAGATGCTGCGGATGGAGCGCGGCGGGCTGGTCGACGCGCTGAGCGAGATGCACCGCCTGTCCTATGGCGCGCCATCATGAAGCGGCTGTCGACCGACCGCCGCTGGCTCGACGACGGGCGCGCGATGCGGGTGATGCGCTGGATCATGGCGATCATGCTGTTCCTGACCGTGCTGGCGGCGGCGCTGGGGCTGTCGACATGGCGCGCGACGGGGGCGCTGGATGCGGAGCTGTCCGGGCGGCTGACGGTGCAATTGGTCGAGGATGACCGCGCCGCCACCGACCGCCTGATCGCCCGGCTTCGTTCGGTGCCACAGGTATCGCGCGTGGCGGAAGTGGACCGCGCGCACCTGGCCCAGTTGCTGGAGCCGTGGCTGGGTGAAGCGGGGCTGGACGCCGATCTGCCGATGCCGGCGATGATCGACGTCGACCTCAGCGACCCGGCAGCGATGGGCGCGGTGGAGCAGGCGGTGCGACAGGCAGCGCCGCTGGCGCGGATCGACCGGCACGCGACGTGGATGGCGCCAGTGCGCGGCTTCATCGCGACGCTGGCGGCGCTGGCGGGCGGTCTGGTGCTGCTGGTCGCGGGGGCGACCGCCGCCGTCGTGCTGCTGGTGACGCGCGCGGGGCTGGACACGCACGCCGACACCATCGAAGTGCTGCATATGCTCGGATCGACCGATGTTCAGGTGGCGCGGCTGTTCCAGCGCCGAATCGCGTTCGACACGCTGACCGGCGGCGTGGTCGGCACGCTGGCGGCGGCCGGCTTTGTCAGCTTTCTGGGTACCCGGCTGGGCGCGCTGGAGGCGGAAGTGGTGCAGGGCGTCAGCCTGAACACGTTCGACTGGGCGGCGATCGCGCTGCTGCCGATCGCCTTTGCGCTGATGGCGACGCTGGCAGCGCGAGTCGCGGTGCTGCGCACGCTAAGGCGGCGGATGTGATGCGGCTGCTGCGCCTGATCGCGTTCGTGACGCTGGCCTATGCACTGGGCTTCGTCGTGTTCATGCTGAGCCTGGGTCGCCCGGTGGAGGGTAAGGTGACAGACGCCATCGTCGTCCCGACCGGCGGCGCCGGGCGCATCGACCGGGGGCTGGCGATATTGGAGGCGGGACAGGCGCGGCGCATGCTGGTGTCGGGCGTGGACCCCACGGTCCGCCCGCGCGAGCTGGCAGAAGTCTATAAATCAACGCCCCGCCGGCTGTTCGACTGTTGCGTCGATTTGGGGCAGGAAGCGATCGACACCCGCTCCAACGCTGACGAAACTGCCGGCTGGGTCCGCCGCTATCGGTTCAAAAGCGTGCGGCTGGTCACGTCGGACTGGCATATGGCGCGGGCACGGCTGGAACTGACCAACGCGCTTGGCCCGGATGTGGAGATTGTCGGCGACGGCGTGCGGACCAATGCCCGGTTCGGCGTGCTGGCGGGTGAATATAACAAGCTGCTGATCCGCCGCGCGGCACTGCTTCTGGGATATCGCGGATGATGGCACGGCTGCGTTCCTGGCTGTTCGACGCGATCTTTTACGGCGGCTCGGTGCCGATCGTGCTGACCGCGCCGGTCAGTGCGCTGTTCGGGCAGCGCGCGCTGGGCTGGCATGTGCGCCTGTGGCTGGGCTGGCACCGGCTGTGCGCGCGTTATGTCATGGGCATCCGCAACCGCATCACCGGTTCCGGTCCGCTGGACGGCCCGGCGCTGTATGTCGCCAAGCATCAGTCCTTTTACGAGACGTTCGAGCTGACGCGGATGCTGCGCAACCCCGTTATCGTGATGAAGGCCGAACTGGCCGACATCCCGTTCTGGGGATGGGCAGCCAAGCGATACGGGGTCATCGCCATCGACCGCGCTGGGTCGGCGACCGCGCTGCGTCAGATGCTGCGCGCCGCCGCCGCCGCGCGCGCGGCGGGGCGGCCGGTGCTGATTTTCCCCGAAGGAACGCGCGTGCCCCCGGGCGAATCGCCCCCGGTCCGCGCCGGATTTGCCGCGTTGTACAAGGCGCTGGGGCTGCCCACCGTGCCCATCGCCCTGAACAGCGCGCAAGTGTGGCCGCGCAAGGGGATGAAGCGGGCGGGCATCGTCACCATGGCCTTTGGCGAGCCGCTGCCCAACGCCCTGCCCCGGGCCGAGGCGGAAGTCCGTATCCACGCCGCGATCAACGCGCTGGAGCCGAAGGCGCGGATCGGCTAGCGCCTGTCGTCATGCAGGGATTCCATATCGTCGCCCTGGGCGGTACGCTCCGCCCCACTTCCGGCACAGCGCGCGCGCTTCAGACCGCGCTGGACCACGCCGCCGCCGCGGGTGCGCGCACGACGTTGCTGACCGGGGAAGCGATCGACTTTCCCAATTACGATCCCGCCGAAGCAGGCACCGATCCGCGCGTTGCCCATTTCATCGACACGATCCGGTCCGCCGACGCGCTGCTGATCGGATCGCCGGGCTATCACGGCACGCTGTCGGGGCTGGTCAAGAACGCGCTGGACCATATCGAGCTGACGCGCGGCGATGCGCGCGTGTATCTGGACGGCATGCCCGTCGGCCTGATCGCGATGGCGGCGGGGTGGCAGGCGTCGGTATCGACGCTTCAGGCGCTGCGCGGTATCGTCCACGCATTGCGCGGGTGGCCCACGCCCATCGGCGTCGCGATCAATTCGACCGAAGGCGAGAACGCGATCGCCACCTGCGCGCCGCAGATCGCGATGATGATGGACCAGATTGCGGGGTTCTTGCGGCGTTAGCGGGGGGTGGCGGGGTTGTTGAAGGGCGGTGTCGGTATCGAGGGTAAACGACCGAGATTGGGTGGATAGCGGACATTCAAAGCCGCAGAGGCGATTGGTTGCCGATTGTCCGTTTAGGGTTTCGTGGCACCGGCAGGATGCAATTGGCGCGGTAAACCGTCTTCCATTCGCCCTCGCAGCGAAGTTGGAGGGCACGTCCACCAAACATGACCAGAGCTATCCGGGCGTCGCCCGTGACCCATGCGTCCAAAACACGCTCAAACGTCGAGGCGCTTTCCTCAAACGGGAAGAAAGAAGACCAGAAGTCGGCAACGCCGAAGTTCAGTTCGTCACCATTTTGGAGACCAAGGGTGACAGGCATCGAAAGGCCGTTTTGCGCAGGAAGCGTCCAGAGCACTTCGATAGGAGCATCGATTTCCACGTCATAGCTGAACCGGTGCTTCTCGGCGAACCGAGTGAACAAGGCCGTGGCTTCATCGATGTAACAGTCTGCCATGCCCCGTTATCGTCCGCTGGGTGAATGTCCGCAACTGGGCGTAAGCCGACCGGCCGCTTCCATCACCCACTTCCCTCACCCCATCGACAGATCGACCGTCAGCCCTTCACCGGGCTCCACCGCCGCGCATTCCAACCGCTCGGCATCGGCGCGGGCGCGCGACAGGATGGCGGGCGGCACGTCGACGCGGTGACACACCCGATCGGCCTGCGAGAGCAGGCGCGCGGCGCGGAGCGTCAGTTCGTCGGGATCGGTTGAGGTCAGGCGCACCGTCTCTACCCGCGCTGCGCTGCCGGTGTCGGGCGTGTCGAGCCAGCGCGCCACTGCCGCTTCGTCCGGCCCCGCTAGCGGATCGAGCACGCCGCCCGCGTCCAGCGCCCGCGCCAGGGCTACGCGCCGCGCGCGCCCGTCGGGATAGCGCGCGCGCATTGCCCCGCGCGCCGACGACAGCGCGGTTGCGAGCACGCCGACCGAAGCGGGCAGCCACCCCTCGATCCGCTGCCGGATCGCCGCCGCCAGTCCGGCCGACGCGCCGCCCGTCGCCACGGCGATCAGCACTGGCGAGCGATCGACGATCGCGGGCAGGGTGAAGTCGCACAGGGCAGGCCGGTCGACGACATTGACCAGCAGCCCGCGCGCCTTCAGCCGCGCTGCCGCCGCCACCGCTTCGCCCTCATCCTCGATCGCGACGATGGCGAGGCGCGCGGCGGGGTCGTCGGTGACGGGCACCGCGCCCGCCCGCTCGATCAACCGCCGCTTGGCATCCGCCGCCTCGCCATCGCCCAGCAGGATGACCGGTCGCCCGTCCAGCCGAACGACGATGGGCAGGCCGGTCTCGCGCATCGTTACAGCCAGTCGGGCACGCGTTCACCCGCCATTTGCGCGGCCGGGTCGATGCGGTCGGACACGATGGCGAAGCGGTCGCCGTCGACCAGCACCTCGGGTACTTTCGAACGGCTGTTGTACGTGCTGGCCATCGTCGCACCATAAGCGCCCGCGGTACGAAACACCGCCAGATCGCCCGCCGCCACTGCGTCGATCTCCCGCCCCTTGGCAAAGGTATCACCGCTTTCGCACACCGGCCCGGCGATGTTGGCGACCATCCGCTCGCCGGTGGGGCGCACCGCAACGAAATCGTGATAGGCGTCGTACAGCGCCGGTCGCGCCAGATCGTTCATTGCCGCATCGACAATCACCCATGGGTGCCCGCCCGACGGCTTTACCCAGATCACGCGCGTCAGCAGCACGCCGGCATTGCCCGCGATCACGCGGCCCGGCTCGAACATCAGCTTCACGTCCCAGCCCGCGGTGACGCGCGCAACCATCGCGCCAAATTCGGCGGGCGTCGGCATCACCTCACCGGGGCGATAGGGCACGCCCAGACCGCCGCCCAGATCGACATGGGTGATGACATGGCCCGCCGCGCGCAATTCGCGCACCATTTCGCCGACGCGGATATAAGCGCGCTCCAGCGGGGCCAGATCGGACAACTGGCTGCCGATATGCACCGCCAGGCCACGCAGGTTGATGCCGGGTTTGCCCGCCAGCCGTTCAAAGATGCCCGGCGCCTCGCCAATCGCGATACCGAACTTGTTCTCGGCCTTGCCGGTGGAGATCTTGGCATGGGTGCCCGCGTCCACGTCCGGATTGACGCGCAGCGTGGCGGGCGCGGTCAGCCCGCGTTCGGCGGCAAGGGCGGCCAGCACATGGCCCTCCTCCTCCAGCTCCAGATTGAACTGGCCGATGCCGGTTTCCAGCCCCTGAACCAGCTCCTCGCGCGTCTTGCCAACGCCCGAAAACACGATGTCGCCCGGCGCCATGCCCGCTGCCACCGCGCGCGCCATTTCGCCGCCCGACACGACATCGGCGCCGTAACCGGCCTTGGCCAGCACACGCAGCACCGCCAGGTTGGGATTGGCCTTGACCGCAAAGGCGATGTGCTTGTCCGCCACACCCGACAACCCGTCGCGGAACACCTGTGCATGCCGTTCAAGCGTGGCGCGGGAATAGATATAGGCGGGCGTGCCCACCGCGTCGGCAATCGCCTGGACGGCCACGCCCTCGACGAACAGGGCGCCGTCGCGGTGCTGGAAATGGTCCATCAGCGCCCTCCCTGCGGCGGCAATTGGAAGGGATCATTGGGCCGCTCATCCGACTGGCGCAGCAATTCGTCGCTGCGCGACGGGCGCTGTTGCGTCGTCGGAGTGGTCAGATCTGCCGGGGTCGGCGCCTCCGCCGCGCCATAGGGGGCGGGCGGCGGCGTTTCCCCCTCTGGCAGGGTCAGGCGACCGCGCGCGCCGCATGCGCTGAGCGACAGGATCAGGACGGGCAGGATCAGTCGGCGCATCACGCCCCCTTCCCCCGCGCCGCGCGGGCAGCAGCGATGGCTTCGCGCACGCGCGCCGGGGCCGTGCCGCCATGGCTCTTGCGGCTGGCGACCGATGCGTCGATCGACAGCACGTCGAACACATCGGGCGTGATGCGCGCGTCGATCGCGGTCAATTCGTCGATCGGCATCGCTTCCAGCTTGCAGCCCAGCGCCTCTGCCCGCGCGACGACGCGGCCGGTGACGTGATGCGCCTCGCGGAACGGCAAACCCGCCTCGCGCACTAGCCAGTCGGCTAGATCGGTGGCGGTCGAGAAACCGGCATCGGCCACGCCGCGCATCCGGTCGGTGCGGAACGTCGCGCTTTCGACCATGCCCGTCATCGCCGCCAGGCACAGGCCCATCAGGTCGTGCGCTTCGAACACCGGCGGCTTGTCGTCCTGCATGTCCTTTGAGTAGGCGAGCGGCAGGCCCTTCATCGTGACCATCAGGCTGGTCATGCAGCCCATGATCCGCCCCGCATGGCCACGCACCAGTTCGGCGGCATCGGGATTGCGCTTTTGCGGCATGATCGAGCTGCCCGTCGACCATTGGTCCGACAGCGCGACAAAGCCAAAGGGCTGCGACGCCCAAAGCACGAATTCCTCGGCCAGCCGGCTCAGGTGCAGCGCGCACTGGGTCGCGGCGGTCAGGTAATCCAGCGCGAAGTCGCGGTCGCTGACCCCGTCCAGCGAATTGCCCATCGGTCGGTCGAACCCCAGCGCCGCCGCCGTCGCGTCGCGGTCGATCGGAAAGCCCGTCCCCGCCAATGCCGCCGAGCCCAGCGGCGATTCATTCATCCGCGCCCGCGCGTCGCGAAAGCGGCTGACGTCGCGGCTCAGCATCGCGTGATACGCCATCAGGTGATGGCCCAGCGTCACCGGCTGCGCCGATTGCAGATGGGTGAAGCCCGGCATCACATCGGCGGCATGTTCCTCCGCCCGGTCCAGCAGCACGCCCTGCAACGCATCCAGCGCCGCCAGCACATCGTCGATGGCGTCGCGCGTCCACAGGCGGAAATCGGTCGCGACCTGATCGTTGCGGCTTCGCGCGGTGTGCAGGCGACCGGCGGCGGTGCCGATCTTTCCGGCCAGCCGCGCCTCGGTCTGCATATGGATGTCTTCCAACGCCAGATCGTCGGTCGGCCCGCCCTGTTCGTAATCGGCGGCCACCGCGTCCAGCCCGTTCAGGATCGCGGCCACATCGTCAGCGGCGACGATGCCCGTCGCGCCCAGCATCGTGGCATGCGCTTTCGATGCGGTGATGTCCTGTCGCCACATCCGCTTGTCGAACGGGATGGATGCGTTAATTTCGCGCATTACCGACGAAGGGCCCTCGGCAAATCGACCGCCCCACATCTGATTGGAGCCTGCATTGCGCTCGCTGATCGTACTTCTCCCGCTCGCCGCGATGGTTGCCGCGTGCGATACGCAAGCGCCGTCCGGCGAGCAAGCGAACACCGCGACCCCCGCCGCGCAAGCTTCGGCGACAACCGGCAAGGTCGACCGCAGCCACAAGGGCGAAGCCGCGCCCAATTACGCCTTTTCCGATCCGGAGGGCGTGAAGAAGACGATTGCCGATTATGCCGGGCGCCCGGTGCTGGTGAACCTGTGGGCGACGTGGTGCGCGCCGTGCGTCAAGGAAATGCCGACGCTGGAGGCACTGGCCAAGCGCGAGTCGGGTAAGCTCGACGTGCTGACCATCGCCCAGGATCTGGACGGCCCGGCCAAGGTCGTGCCCTATTTCCAGAAGGCCGGCTTCACCGCGATCGAACCCTGGAGCGAAAGCGAACTGCAATTCACCACCGGCCTTGGCGCCAACCTGCCCACGACGATCCTGTACGACCGTGAGGGGAAAGAGGTGTGGCGCGTCGCGGGCTCGATGGACTGGACCGGAGACGAGGCGAAGGTGCTGCTGGCAGAGGCGGGGTGAGCGATTGTCGGCGGCAGGCCTTAATTCCGGCACGCCGGGATTGGGTTAAAGGACGTGGGGCACGGCCCATCCCCTGCTGACATACCCCGCGCTTGGCCCTAAAGCGGCCCGACACGCCAACAGCGCCGCAAGGAACCGCCGCTTGCTCCTGACCACGCTTGCCGCCGCGGGTGGCTATCTGAATTACGAGTCGCTGGGGCTGGACCCGGTCGCGCTCGACCTGGGCTTTTTTCAGCTCAAATGGTATTCGCTCGCCTATATCGCGGGCATCCTGCTGGGCTGGGCGTATCTGCTCAAGCTGCTGGACCGGCCCGGCGCACCGATGGCGCGGCGCCATGCCGACGATCTGGTGTTCTATGCCACCATCGGCATCATCGCGGGCGGGCGCATCGGTTATGTCCTGTTCTATCGCCCGGACCTGTTGCTCAAGCCGCTTAGCGTGCTGCGGCTGTGGGACGGCGGCATGTCGTTCCATGGCGGCGTGATCGGCGTGACGCTGGGCATCATCCTGATGGCGCGCAAGCACAAGCTGAACTGGCTGCGCATCCATGACTATGTCGCGGCATGCGTGCCCTTTGGCCTGTTTTTCGGGCGGCTGGCGAATTTCGTGAACGGCGAATTGTGGGGGCGTCCGACCGATGTGCCCTGGGCCATGGTGTTTCCGCGCACCGGGCTGGACGTGCCGCGCCACCCCAGCCAGCTTTACGAAGCGGGGCTTGAGGGATTGCTGCTGTTCGCGGTCCTCGCCTTCTTCTTCTGGCGGACCGATGCGCGCTATTATCCCGGTCGCCTGGTCGGCATCTTCCTGCTCGGCTATGGTTCGGCGCGGTTCTTCGTCGAGTTCTTCCGCGAGGCGGACGAGCAGTTGATGTGGCTGCACGACATGACCGGGCTGAACATGGGCCAGTATCTGTGCCTGCCGATGATCGCGGGCGGGCTGTATCTGATCGCCACGTCCAGGCGGCGGCGCGCGCGGGTCGAGCCGATCGTCGGCGAAAGCATCGCGTGAGCGGGGAACCGACAATCACCGCGCTGGACGCCGCACTGCCCGAACGGTTGGCGCGCGCCATCGCGCTGGCGGGGCCGGTGCCGCTGTCGCAGTTCATGGGCGCGGCCAATGCCCATTATTACGGGACGCGCGACCCGCTGGGCGCGCGCGGCGATTTCACCACCGCGCCCGAAATCAGCCAGATGTTCGGGGAACTGGTCGGGCTGGCGCTGACCGACCTGTGGCACCGCGCGGGCCAGCCGGCATCGCGCTATGTCGAGTTCGGGCCCGGTCGCGGAACGCTGGCCGCCGATGCGCGCCGGGCGATGGCGACGGTGGGGCTGAACCCGCCGGTCCACCTGATCGAAACCAGCCCGTCGCTGCGGGAGCATCAGGCGCGCGCCGTGCCCGGTGCCGAATGGCATGTCGACTTGGTCGGTGTGCCCGACGAAGGCGCGCTGCTGGTCGTGGCCAACGAATTTTTTGATGCACTACCGATCCGCCAGCTGGTCCGCACGGCAGAGGGGTGGCGCGAGCGGCTGGTCGCGTGCCAGGACACGCTGTTCCTGCCGGTGGTCGGCAACACCCTGTTCGACCCCGTCATCCCGCCGGCCTTTCGCGATGCGCCGGGCGGCTCGATACTGGAAACCTCTCCCGCCAGCGTGGCGGTGATGCGCGCGCTGGCCAAGCGGCTGCTGGCGCAAGGGGGCGCGGCGCTGATCATCGATTATGGCTATGACGGCCCTGCCATCGGCGACACGTTGCAGGCGGTGCGCGGCCACGCCTTTGCCAATCCGTTCGAGGATCCGGGCGAGCAGGATCTGACCGCCCATGTCGATTTCGGCACGCTGGCCGAAGCCGCGCGGGCGGAGGGCGCCGTGGTCCACGGCCCCGTCGGACAGGGTGCGTTTCTGGAAGCGCTCGGCATCGGCCCGCGCGCGACGGCGCTGGCGGCGGCGGCGCCCGAACGCGCCGATGCCATCGCCGCCGATCGCGCGCGCCTGACCGGTGGGGAGCAGATGGGCGAGTTGTTCAAGGTCATCGCCGTCACCGCGCCCGACTGGCCGGTGCCAGAGGGGTTCGCCGCATGATCGCCTATCGCGATGCGCGCACCGCCGATGCCGATGCGCTGTCGGCCATGGCGCAGCAGAGCTTTATCGAGACGTTCGGCACGCTTTATGCGCCCGCCGATCTCGACACCTTCCTCGAATCGGCCATGTCGCCAGCGGCCTATGCCGCACAGCTGGGCGATGCGGCCTATCGCATCCGGCTGGCCACGATCGAGGGGCAGCCGATCGGCTTTGCCAAGCTTGGCCCCAGCTATTTCGACGGGTTTTCGCCCGACGCCATCTGTCTGCACCAGCTTTACGTGCTGGCCGCGCATCACGGCGACGGCATCGGGCGGCGGTTGATGGACTGGTCGCTGGAACAGGCGCGGGCGCAGGGACACGGCGAAATGCTGCTCAGCGTGTTCGTCGACAATGTCCGCGCGCGGCGATTCTATGACCGGCTGGGGTTCCGCAAGGTCGGCGATTACGACTTCATGGTCGGCAACCACCGCGACCATGACGAGATCATGCGGCTGGAACTGTGAGCGGGGTCGAGGTTATTCGCGCAAGCGCGCTAAACGGCGTGGCGCACGGCTTTCTGGGCCGTCGCGGCGGCGTGTCGACGGGGGTTCATGCCGGGCTGAACGTCGGCGTCGGATCGGATGACGATGCCGATGCGGTGGCGCGCAACCGCGATCTGGCGCGCGACGCCGTGCTGCCGGGCGGGGCGCTGGTCACGCTCTATCAGGTTCATTCGGCCGAAGTTGTGATCGTCAACGCGCCCTTTCCCGGTGAGCGGCCACGCGGCGACGCGATGGTCACGCGCGCGCCGGGCCTGCTGCTGGGCATCCTGACCGCCGATTGCGCGCCGGTGCTGTTCGCCGATGTGGAGGCGGGCGTGGTCGGCGCCGCCCATGCCGGGTGGAAGGGCGCGCTGGCGGGCGTCACCGATGCGACGATTGCCGCGATGGAGCGGCTGGGTGCGCGGCGCAGCCACATTGCCGCCGCCATCGGCCCGTGCATCGCGCGCACCAGTTACGAGGTCGATCTGGCCTTTGCCGAACGCTTTGCCGCCGACGATCCCGCCAATGAACGCTTTTTCGCTGACGGCGCGCGCGCCGACCGGCTGCAATTCGATCTTGAGGCCTATGTCACCGCGCGGCTGGCAGCGGCGGGCATCGGTCGGGTGGAGGCGCTGGGGCTGGACACCTATGCCCAGCCCGACCGCTTCTTCAGCTATCGCCGCGCCACGCATGAAGCCGCGCCCGATTATGGGCGGCAGATCAGCCTGATCGGTCTGTGATGCCCCGTCATGACGTGTTGATCGTCGGCGGCGGCCATGCGGGCGCGCAGGCCGCCATCGCGCTTCGCCAGCGTGGATATGCGGGCAGCGTCGCCATTGTCGGCGACGAACCGCTGCCGCCCTATGAACGCCCGCCCTTGTCCAAGGATTACCTTTCCGGTGACAAGCCGTTCGAGCGTATCCTGATCCGCCCGGCGACCTTCTGGGCCGAACAGGGCATCGCGTTGCTGACCGGACAGCGTGTGACCGCGGTGGATGCCGATGCGCGGCAGGTCACGACCGCCGATGGCGCGACGATCGGCTATGGCACGCTCATCTGGGCAACGGGCGGCGCGGCGCGGCGGCTGTCGTGCGGGGGTGCCGATCTGGCGGGGGTGCATGGCATTCGCAACCGCGCCGATGTCGACCGGTTGCAGGCCGAAATGCCGGGTGCGACGCGCGTCGTCGTGATCGGCGGCGGCTATATCGGGCTTGAGGCAGCGGCGGTGCTGCGCAAATTCGGCAAGCAGGTCTGCCTGATCGAAGCGCAGGACCGTGTGCTGGCGCGCGTCGCCGGTGTCGAACTGTCGCGCTTTTTCGAAGCGGCGCACCGCGAACAGGGCGTGGCGATCCGCCTGAACACGCAGGTCGCTTGTATCGAGGGCTCGACCCACGCCACTGGCGTCCGCCTGTCGGACGGCGAAGTCATCGCCGCCGATCTGGTCATCGTCGGCATCGGCATCGTGCCCGCCGTCGAACCGCTGCTGGCCGCCGGGGCTGCGGGCGACAATGGCGTGCGCGTCGATGCGACGTGCCGCACCAGCCTGTCCCACATCTTTGCCATCGGCGACTGCGCGCTGCACGCCAATCGCTTTGCCGACGGCGCCGAGATCCGCGTCGAATCGGTTCAGAACGCCACCGATCAGGCGGGCGTCGTGGCACGCACGATCATGGGCGAAGAAGCCACCTATGATGCAGTGCCATGGTTCTGGTCGAACCAATATGCGGTGAAGCTCCAGACCGTCGGCCTGTCGATGGGCCATGATCGCGCGATCCTGCGCGGCGAGCCGGCATCGGGGAAGTTTTCGGTCGTCTATCTGCGCGATGGCCGCGTCGTCGCACTCGACTGCGTCAACAACGTCAAGGATTATGTGGCCGGACGGCGGCTGGTCGCGGACGGCGTCGTCGCCCCGCCCGATCAGCTCTCCGACCCGGCGGTGCCGCTCAAGACGATCGGCACCTGACGATCAGTGACCGTAACGCTTGATCCCGCGTCGGCGCAGCTTCGTGATCCGGCGCCGGCGCAGATGGACGGCCAGCCAGGGGATCGCCACCAAGCCGACCACCAGGATGATGCAATAAGCAATCAGCTCTCGCGTCACGTCACACTTTCTTCAGTTGCCGACGCTTTTCCCCTGCCATCAAAAACGGGAAAAGCTGGGTGCTTGCGCTAGCATGTGCGGGTTTGACGGCAAATGGAATACGCCCATTTGACCGCCCAGACGATTGCGTCGCCAAATGGATGCGCCGACATCAGGCGCGCACATGATATCGCTCACCGCCGCCTTCTGGATGCCGATTCCGGGCACCCGCCCCTTGCGGTTAACGCGCGGAGCGGCTCTTGTCGGACAAGAGTGCAAGGGAGACGAATGATGAGCCTCAATGTCGCGGTGCTTGGACTGGGCATCATGGGTGCGGGGATGGCGCATCAGCTTGTGAGCGCGGGCCACCGCGTCACCGTCTGGAACCGCACCGCCGCTCGCGCCGAACCGCTGGTGGCCGCTGGCGCCAGCCTTGCCGACACGCCCGCACAGGCCGCGCGCGACGCCGATTTCGTGATTGCGATGGTTGCGGACAATCACGCCTCGCGCGATGTGTGGCTGGGTGCCGATGGCGCGCTGGCGGCGATGAAGCGGGGCAGCGTCGCTATTGATTGCAGCACGCTCGACCCCGATTGGGTCGCGGAGCTGGGCGCGGCAATGAGCGAGGCTGACGTCAAGTTTGTCGAGGCGCCCGTGACAGGCAGCAAGGCTCAGGCCGAAAGCGGCACGCTGCGCTTCTTCGTCGGGGCAGAGGAATCGGCGCTGACTGCCGCACAGCCCGTACTGGACGTGATGGGCACCGAGGCAATCCGGCTCGGCCCCGTCGGCAGCGGCGCGGTGATGAAGCTCGCCAACAACTTCCTGTCGGGCCTTCAGGCCGCCGCCTTTGCCGAGGCGCTGGCCCTGATCGAAGCGCACGGGCTGGACGCCACGCTCGCCGCGGACATCCTGCGCAACGGATCGCCGGGCAGCCCGATGATCGGCCTGATGGCGGACCGGATGCTGGCGCGCGACTATACGCCCAATTTCCTGATCCCGCTGATGGCCAAGGACCTGGGCTATGCCGAACGGCTGATGGAGGCGACTGGCATCCGCTCGCAGCTGGCGGGCGCGGCACGGGCGCGGTTTCAGGACGCCGCCGATGCCGGGCTGGGCGACCGCGACATCTCCGCCGTGGTCGAACGCACACGCGTGGGCTGACGCCCCGCAACGGCGGGGAAAATAACAGGGAGAGGGGTTGGAATGCTGAAAACCGCCGTCGCCGGCCTTGCCGCCGCGTTCGCCGCCATCACGCCTTCATCGGCGCAGCAGGCGACGGGCGCCGCCGACAGTTTCCCGGTCGAAATCACCGTGGATGCCGCACGCACGCAGGGGCCGGTCGATCCCGTCTGGCGTTTCTTTGGCGCGGACGAACCCAATTATGCCACGATGAAGGATGGGCGCACGACGCTGGCCACGCTGGGTGCCCTCGCGCCCGACCGCGTCTATTTCCGCGCCCACAATCTGCTGACCACCGGCGACGGCACGCCCGCGCTGAAATGGGGTTCGACCAACATCTATACCGAGGATGCTGAGGGGCGCCCCGTCTACGACTTCACAATCGTCGACCGCATCTTCGATACCTATCGCGAACGCGGCATCCGACCCTATGTCGAAATCGGCTTCATGCCCGAAGCGCTGTCGTCAAAGCCACGGCCCTATCAGCATGATTTCCGCCCCGGCAGCGGCAGCATCCGCACCGGCTGGGCCTATCCCCCCACGGATTACGGCAAGTGGGAAGAACTGGTCTATCAATGGGTCCGCCACTGCGTCGAACGCTATGGCCGTAAAGAGGTCGCCACCTGGTATTTCCAGACGTGGAACGAACCCAATCTGCCGCAATATTATTGGGGCGGGACCAAGGCCGAGTTTTTCCGCCTGCACGATACCGCCATCGCCGGGGTGCGCCGCGCCCTGCCCGAAGCGCGGGTCGGCGGCCCCGACATTGCGGGCGCGGGCGACACGTTCCTGACCGACTTCATGAACCATGTGAAACAGGCGGGTACACCCACCGATTTCCTGTCCTTCCACGCAAAGGGGTCGCCCAGCTTCATCGAGGGGACCGACGGCGAAAAGGGGCATGTCCGCATGGGACTGGGCGCGCATCTGAAGGCCGCCGACCATGAATTCGCCCAGATCGAACGCGACCCGGTCTTCCGCACCAAACCGATCATCATCGGCGAATCCGATCCGGAAGGGTGCGCGGCGTGTCAAGGACCGGCCAATGCCTATCGCAACGGCACCATGTATTCGAGCTATACCGCCGCATCGTTCGCACGGTTGCAGGCGCTGGCCGAACGCCGCAAGCTGAACTTGGACGGCATCCTCAGCTGGTCGTTCGAGTTCGAGGATCAGCCCTATTTCGCCGGGTTTCGCCAGCTGACATCGGCGGGCATCGACCTGCCCGTCATCAACGTGTTCAAGCTGTTCTCGAAAATGAGTGGTCAGACGATCGCGGCAACTTCGGACCATCAGCTGCCGGTCGAACGCATCATGGCAGAGGGCGTGCGCGGCCCTGCCGATGTCGGCACCGTCGCCGCGCGCGACGGGGACCGGGTGAGCGTCCTGGTCTGGCATTATCACGACGACGATCTCGCCGGGCCCGACGCGGCGGTGCGCCTGTCGCTGAAGGGGCTTTCCCCCGCGCTGCGCCGGGGCGCGCGGGTCACCCATTACCGCGTCGATCGCGACCATTCGAACAGCTATGCCGCGTGGCTGGGCATGGGCTCCCCGCTCGCCCCCAGCGACGAGCAGCGCGCGGCGCTGATCAAGGCCGCCGAACTCAAGACGGTGGCGGGCGAACAGCGGCTGTCCACGACCGGCAACGGTGCAACGCTCGCGTTCCGCCTGCCGCGGCAGGGGGTGTCGCTGCTGATGATCGAGCCGGGCAGTTGAGCACGGCGCTGGCTGGCACGGCGAGTATGCGATAACCCACGACAAACGCCCGCTTCCCCGGTCCCGTTACAAGGGGCGGGACGGGCATTTGGGGCCGGGGGAAAGACATGCCGATATTTGTGACGCGTCAAGCCAATGTCGATTCGAACGCCGCCCGTCGGTGGCGCCGTGGTGCCGTGCTGGCGGGGGCACTGGCGCTGAGCGGCGCGGCCCCCGCGCAACAGGTGGCCGACGCGCCCGCCACGCCCTATGCCCGCGCTATCGCCGCCGGGTACAAGGCGGCGATGCTGTGCAGCGGCATGTTCAACGCAGGCCGGACCCAGGCACAGGTCGAGCGCGACGAACTGGCGGGCATCTATCCGGATTATCAGCCGCTGATCGCCGCCCTGCCCGCCACCATCGACCGGGCGGCGGGTCGGGTCAGCGTGACGTTCGACGACAAGCTGCCGCCGCGCGTCTCGACCTATACCGCCGGTCAGGGGTGCCGCAGCGAACCCATCGGCAGCACACCCGCTGCCGGCACCGCTGTCCCGCCCGTTCGCGGCGCCGATCCGCGCGCCTGGCCCATGGGCGACGCGGGCATCGCCCCGCGTCCGTCACGCGCGCTGTCGGCCACCATCGACCGCGCCTTTGCCGGGGATTTCGGCGCACAGGCCAAGACGCTCGGCGTCGTCATCCTGCGCGACGGGCGGGTTGCGGGTGAGCGCTATGGCGAGGAGTGGGGACCGTTCGTGTCGAACCGCACCTGGTCGGTGGCAAAGAGCATTGCCGGGACATTGACCGGCATGGCGGTGATGGACGGCGCCGTCGCCACCGACACCCCCGCACGCATTGCCGCATGGGGCCAGCCGGGCGACCCGCGCGCGGCGATCAAGCTCGACCAGTTGCTCCGCATGGCCAGCGGCCTGCACAGCGATCATGCGGGCAACCGCACCGACGCCATTTATTTCGGCGGCACCGCCATGGATGAGCAGGCAACCGGCTGGCCGCTTGAGGCCGCACCCGGCAGCCGCTTTCGCTATGCCAATAACGACACGCTGCTGGCGGTCCGATCCTTGCGGGAAGCGATGGGCGTTGCGGCTTATCAACGCTTTCCCCAAACGCGTCTGTTCGACCCGCTGGGCATGGGCCACACCGTCGCCGAACAGGATTGGCGCGGCAATTTCATCCTGTCGAGCCAGGTCTGGTCGACCGCGCGCGACCTTGCCCGGCTGGGGCAGCTGTGGCTGGACGACGGCATGTGGCAGGGCAAGCGCCTGCTGCCCGAAGGCTGGGTGCGATACATGACCACGCCCGCGGGGCCGCAACCCGCCAAGGGGCCGGGTTACGGTGCGACCCTGTGGCTGTTCGGCCCCGAACAGGGCCTGCCGCAGGGCAGCTTCGCCGCGCAGGGCAATCGCGGCCAGTATATCATGGTCGTGCCGTCGAAGCGGCTGGTGGTCGTGCGGCGCGGTGAGGACGGGGTCGGCCAAGGCTTCGACATCGCCGCCTTTACCCGCGCGGTGATCGACACCGAATGATCGCACCCGCCCGCTTCGGCCATTTCGTCGCGATCGACTGGTCGGGCGCGGCGGGTCCGCGGCAAAAGGGGATTGCCGTTGCCATCTGCGCATCGGGGCGTGAGGCGCCAGCGCTGGTGCGGCCCGGCCATGTCTGGTCGCGCGGCGACGTGCTGGACTGGCTGGCGCACGAATTGCCGGGCGATGCGATCGTCGGGCTGGACCTTGGCACCGCCCTCCCCTTTGTCGATTGCGGCGCCTTCTTTCCCGGCTGGAGCGACAGCCCCGCCGACGCCAGGGCGCTGTGGGCACTGGTCGAGCGACTGTGCGAATGCGACGCGCATCTGGCCGCTGGCGGCTTTGTCGATCATGTCGAAGTCGCACGGCATATGCGTCGTCACGGCGGTCGCAAGGGCGAATATTTCACCGGTCGCGGCCGCCTGCGCGCGACCGAGGTGGCGCAGCGCGAACAGGGGCTGAATCCCTACAGCAACCTGAACCTCGTCGGCGCGGCGCAAGTGGGCAAGTCCAGCTTCACCGGCATGCGCGTGCTGCACCGGCTGAACGGTCGCATCCCCGTGTGGCCGTTCGATCCGCTGCCGCAATCGGGACCGGTGCTGGTCGAGATCTATACCACGCTCGCCGCGCTGGCCGCCGGCCGGGCCAAGGGACGCGCCAAGATGCGAAGCTGGGACGCATTGAACGAAGCACTGGCGGCACTCGGCAGCCGGCCCGCCCCCGTCGAAGGGCCGATCGACGACCATAAAAGCGATGCCATCCTGACCGCCGCATGGCTGCGTATCGCCGCGCATCGCGCCGAATTATGGGCGCCGATTGCGATGAACGATGAAATTGCCCGCACCGAAGGCTGGACCTTCGGCGTTACCTGACGCAAAGACGGTCGCCGGGCCGGCTTAGCTCAGTTGGTAGAGCACCTGATTTGTAATCAGGGGGTCGCGGGTTCGATCCCTGCAGCCGGCACCACCCCTTCCCTATCGCTGCCCCTTGGCCCGGTCGCTTGCGGGATAATCGTCGGGCGTCGTGCTGCCGACATTGGGGCGGTCTTCGGGGCGTTCCTGCGGCTGTCCGCCTTCAGGTTCGCCATCCTCGCCTGGGTGGCGGTCGGTGTCGGCTGGGTCTGGGTCGGTCAACGCGCTTCTCCCTCGATACGGGTGTGCAACGCAGCGATCGGGCCAATGGTGCCGTCAGCGTATCGCTTCCAGCACCGCGGCGCGCAGTTCGGGCAGGCCCATGCCCTTTTCGCTCGACGTCGCCACAATATCGGGATGCGCGGCGGGGCGCTTGCGCGCTTCCTCCTCGGTGCGGGCGCGCACATCGGCCAGTTCGCTGGCCTTCACCTTGTCCGCCTTGGTCAAAATGATGCGATAGCTGACGGCGGCGGCGTCGAGCATTCCCAGGATTTCCCGGTCGACATCCTTGATGCCATGGCGGCTGTCGATCAGCACCAACGCCCGTTTCAGCGCCTGTCGCCCGCGCAGATAATCATTCACCAGATAGCGCCACTTGCGGACCATGTCCTTGGGCGCCTTGGCAAAGCCATAGCCGGGCATGTCGACCAGCCGGAACACCAGCGGGTCGCCAACCTCAAAGAAGTTCAGCTCCTGCGTGCGACCCGGCGTGTTCGACGTGCGGGCCAGCGCGCTGCGATTGGTCAGCGCGTTGAGCAGCGACGACTTGCCGACATTCGACCGGCCCGCAAATGCGACCTCTGGCACCACAGGGTCGGGGATGAAGCGCAGCTCCGGTGCCGATTTCAGGAACGAAACCGACCCCGAAAACAGCCGCCGCGCATCCTCGACCAGCGCATCGTCGAAAACCGGGTTCACTTGGCGACCGCAGTCTTCATGCCGGGATGCTGGCGGTACAGCCACCATTGCTGCGCCATCGTCAGCACGTTCGACGTGATCCAGTAGACCTGAAGCCCGACCGCGAACGGCGCCATAATGAACATCAGCATCCACGGCATGATCGCGAACACCTGCTTTTGCACGTCGTCCATCGGCGCGGGGTTCAGCTTGAACTGTGCCCACATCGAAATGCCCAGCAGGATCGGGATGACGCCGATGGCCAGGAACGACGGTGGCGTGAACGGCAACAGGCCGAACAGGTTAACAGGCGTCAGCGGGTCGGGCGCCGACAGGTCGCGAATCCACAGCACGAAGGGCTGGTGCCGCATTTCGATGGTCAGGATCAGCACCTTGTACAGCGCGAACATGATCGGCACCTGCAACAGCATCGGCAGACACCCGGCCAGCGGATTGACCTTTTCGGTCTTGTACAGCTGCATCATCTCCTGCTGGAGACGCGGCTTGTCGTCCTTGTACTTGGCCTGCAACGCCTTCATCTTGGGCTGCAGCGCGCGCATGCCAGCCATCGACGCGAACTGCTTTTGCGCGATGGGGAACAAGAGCAGGCGGATCGTCAGCGTCAGCAGCATGATCGCGACGCCGAAATTCTGGACCAGTTTGAACAGCCAGTCGAGATAATAGAAAATCGGCTTTTCGATGATTCGGAACCAGCCCCAGTCGATCGCCTTGTCGAACTGGACGATGCCCAGCTCGCCTTCGTAACGGTCGATCAGGTCGACTTCCTTGGCGCCCGCGAACAGGCGCGTGGTCTGCGTCACCGACTGACCGCGGTTCAGCGTCGCGGCATCGCGCCACGTCGCTTCCGCACCGAACAGGTCGCCGGGTCGTTCACGCAGTTGCAGCTCGACCGGCGCCTTCTGGTCCGGCACCAGCGCGGTCAGCCAGTAATGGTCGGTAAAGCCCGCCCAGCCGCCGGTCGTGGGATAGCGATGCTCGCTCTCTCCCATTTCGTCCCAGTCGATGTAAACGGCGCTGCCGTCGCGCACCGCCATCGGGCCGACATGCGCGACCCACTGGTCCTGATCCTTCGAGCGACCACGGCGCAGCACATAATTATAGGGTTTCAGCGCGACCGGCGCGCCGCCGGCATTCAGCACCGTCTGTTCGGCGGTGAACATGTAATTCTGGTCGACCGACAGCTTGATGCGGAACCGCAGGCCCGCGGGCGTCGCGGTATCCAGCGTGACCGGGCGGCCCGGCGCCAGCACGTCGCCGGTTGCCTGCCACACGGTATTGGCATCGGGCGCACCCGCACCCTGCCATCCGAAACCGGCGAAATAGGCGTCGGCGGCCCCCGCGGGCGACAACAGGCGGATCGGCGGCGAATTGCGCGCGACCGTCTCGTCATAACGCTTGAGCACCAGGTCATCCAGGCGCGCGCCCTTCAGATTGATCGACCCGGCCAGCAGCGGCGTGTCGATCCGCACGCGAGGCGTTTCGGCGATCACCTGTGCGCGGTCGCGGACGGCGGTTGGCGAATCGGCGGCGGGGTCGGCGGCCGGATTGGCGACGACCTTGGTCTCGCCACCCTCGATCTTCGTCACCGGCGGATTGGCGGTGGGGAAGAAGTACCCCGAAATCACCGGCCAGCCGAACAGGATCAGCGCCGCAAATGCCGCGAACAGGATGAAATTCTTGCCGTCTTGCTTCACCGAAACCTCGTCCCCGTCTGGGTGGGCGCCCGCCGCGTCAGGGAACCGGGTCGTACCCGGAACCGCCCCATGGATGGCAGCGCGCGATGCGCCTGAGCGCAAGCCAGCCGCCCTTTACCGCGCCATAGCGGCCAAGTGCCTCGATTGCATAGGCCGAACAGGACGGCGCATAGCGGCAAGTGGGCGGCAGGATGCGCGAAGGGCCGATTTGCCACGCCCTTGCGACCAGAATCAGCACGCGCGCGATCACGGGCGCCTGGCCACCCGGCCCAGCGCCTTTTTCAGATCGCGCACCAGCTCGTCATAGGGACGCTCGATCCCCGAAGCGCGGCCGATCAACACATGATCATGCCCCGCCAGCCCGTGTTCGGGCAGCACTTCACGCGCCAAATGGCGGAAGCGCCGCTTCATCCGGTTACGGATGACGGCGTTCCCGACCTTTTTCGACACGGTGATGCCGATTCGCTTGGCAACGTCGCCGTCGCCGCGATCGCGCGCCTGCAGGACGAATCCCGGCATCGGCGCGCGCTTACCGCCGTTCGCCGCAAGGTAATCGCGGCGTTCGGTCAGGCGTTTCAGGCGCTCAGCTTCTTGCGACCGCGAGCACGACGCGCGCGGATCACCTTGCGGCCCGCTGCCGTCGCCATCCGCGCGAAGAAGCCGTGCCGGCGCGCACGCACCAGATTGCTCGGCTGAAAAGTCCGCTTCATCGCTCATTCCCTAGGCATAACGAAAAAGGGCCGCCCGAAGACGGCCGTGACAGGGGGGTGCCCTTACGCCGCGATGCCCGCCGAGTCAATTGCCCCGGCCCCGTTCCAATCGCGACGCGCGCTGCTAAGCAGGTGCCGGGCGATATAACAGGGGGCGGGATTTGGTCGCGATCGTATCGACGGTGGCGTATCTGGGGCTTGAGGCGCGCGGGGTCGAGGTTCAGTGCAACCTGGTCGCGGGCGTACCCGCCTTTGTCATGGTCGGGCTGGCCGACAAGGCGGTGGGCGAAAGCCGCGAACGTGTGCGCGGCGCCGTCGCCGCCATCGGCCTCGCGCTGCCACCCAAGCGAATCACCGTCAACCTGTCCCCCGCCGACCTGCCGAAAGAAGGGTCGCATTACGACCTGCCCGTGGCGCTGGCGCTGCTGGGCGCGATGGGCGTCGTCGATGTCGAGACGCTGGCCGATTATGTCGTCGTCGGCGAACTGGGGCTGGACGGGCGAATCGCAGCCTCGCCCGGCGTCCTGCTGGCAGCGATGCATGCCGCCGCGATCGGCAAGGGCCTGATCTGCCCCGCATCGCAAGGGGCAGAGGCGGCGTGGGCCGGCGGGATCGAGGTGATTGCCGCCGACAATCTGATCGACCTGCTCAATCATCTGAAGGGCACTGCGCTGCTCCCGACCCCCGCCCCCGGCGCGGTGGAGGACGCCGCGCACGGCCCCGACCTGCGTCAGGTCAAGGGACAGGAAACCGCCCGTCGCGCGCTGGAGATCGCGGCGGCGGGTGGGCATAACCTGTTGTTCGTCGGGCCACCGGGCGCGGGGAAGTCGCTGATGGCGGCCTGTCTGCCCGGCATCCTCCCGCCACTCAGCGCGGCAGAAGCGCTGGAGGTGTCGATGGTTCAGTCGGTCGCGGGCACGCTGGCCAATGGCCGCCTGACGCGCACGCGCCCGTTTCGCAGCCCGCACCATTCCGCATCGATGGCGGCGCTGACCGGCGGCGGTCTGCGGGTGAAGCCGGGGGAGGTCAGCCTGGCGCATCTGGGCGTGCTGTTCCTGGACGAACTGCCAGAGTTTCAGCGCGCGGTCCTCGATTCGCTGCGCCAGCCGCTGGAAAGCGGCACCGTCAGCGTCGCGCGCGCCAATGCCCACGTCACCTTTCCCGCGCGGGTTCAGTTGGTCGCGGCGATGAATCCGTGCCGGTGCGGCCATCTGGGCGACCCGGCGCTGGCCTGCGCCCGTGCGCCCAAATGCGCGGCGGATTATCAGGCCAAGGTATCCGGCCCGCTGCTCGACCGCATCGACCTGCATGTCGAGGTTCAGCCCGTCACCGCCGCCGACCTGATCCTGCCGCCCCCGGCGGAGGGTTCGGCCGAGGTCGCCGCCCGCGTGGCCGAAGCACGCGCGGTGCAGACCCGCCGTTATGACGGCACCCCCGCACGCAGCAATGCGGAGGCAGAGGGCGCGCTGCTCGACTGTCACTGCACGCCCGATGATGCGGGCCGCGCGCTGCTGGCCCAGGCGGCGGAGGCGACGCGCATGTCGGCACGCGGCTATACCCGCGTCCTGCGCGTCGCGCGCACCATCGCCGACCTGAGCGGCGCGGATACCGTCGGCCGCGTGCATGTAGCCGAAGCGCTCAGCTATCGCCGCCGCGCCCCCACCAACTGACCGCCGATCAGCGCGGCAGCGTCAGCGCAGGCGAATAATCGGCCATCGTCATGAACACGCTTTCGACCTTGGCGACCAGCTTGCCATCGGCTTCCGACGCGGCGGCGACTGCGCGCCATTCGGGGTCGCTGCCAAATGCCTGCCAGCTTCGCTCGCGCGCCGCGCGGTCCGGATAGGCGAGGACATAGACCACCCGCCCTTCCGGCGCGGTCGCGGTCGGCTGCTCGTTCCAATAGGCGACGTTGCGCATCCCGTGCCGCGCGAACAGCGCCAGCGTATGTTCCCGAAACCGCTTGTTCAGCGCCGCCAGCTTGCCCGGCGCGGGGTAATAGATGCGCAGTTCGTAGAATGCCGCGCGCGGGTCCAGCGCGTCCTGCGCCGACGCGGGTGGCGCGGCAACGGCGGCAAGGGCGAGGCAGGCAAGCAGGGCCGGACGCATCGGGCAGTTCCCCTTCAGTCGATCAAACGCCGACCTTTGCACGACATCGGCCCGGCGGCCAGCCCGTTGCCCCGGCTTTCAAATCGCTGCCGGGCGCCATATCCTGCCCATGCGCGCCGGAGGTCCCATGACCGATTCCCTTTCGCACGGCACCGTTCATCGGGCGGGCGACGACTTTTGCGCCGCGCTGCAATCGGACGCGGCGCTTCTGGCTTGTTGGGAAGCGCTGTCGCCGCTCGCCCGTAACGAGTTCATCTGCTGGATCGACGACGCAAAACAGCCCGCCACGCGCCAGCGGCGAATCGAGCGGACCTGCGATGAATTACGCGCCGGGAAAAAGCGCCCCTTCTGCTGGCCCGGCTGTATCCACCGCACCGACAAGCCGCCCGGCCCGTGGCAACAGGCCGCCCTGATCGACCGCAAACCGCGATCGGGGAAATAGACGCGCTGTGCGCCCGGTCGGGGGGAAAGGGTGGTGCGGGCGGTCGGACTCGAACCGACATGGATTGCTCCGGCGGATTTTGAATCCGCTGCGTCTACCATTTCGCCACGCCCGCACGGACAGGGCGGTGGGGCCAATATCCTACCTTGCGCCCGAACGCTAGCGGGTCGCTGCATCGCTTTCGATGCGACCGTCGGTCAGCGTCAGACGCACCGCTTCCCCCGCCAGTTCGGCGAATAATGCGGGTTCGGTGCCCGTCATCCACACCTGTCCCTTGCCCGCCAGCCGCGCGAACAGCGCCGCGCGCCGCACCGGGTCCAGATGCGCGGCCACTTCATCCAGCAACAGGACCGGCGGGTGCGGCATGGTCGCGGCGACCAGATCGGCATGGGCCAGCACGATCGACAAAAGCAGCGCCTTTTGCTCTCCGGTCGAACACAGGGCGGCGGCTTGATCCTTGGCGCGGTGCGTGACCGACAGGTCGGCGCGGTGCGGCCCGACCAGCGTCCGCCCCGCCGCTGCATCGCGCGCACGCCCCTGTGCCAGTTCGCGCGTCAGCAAGGCGGCATCGCCCGCCCACCCCTCAAGCATCAGCGCCGGGCGGGCAAAGGGGCCGTCGCTCATATCGTCCAGCAGCGCCGACAGCGCCGCCACCGTCCGCCGCCGTGCCGCGTCCAGTGCCACGCCATGCTCGACCATCCGCGCCTCGATCGCGGCCAGCCATTGCGGATCGGCGGGCGCATCGTCGGCCAGCAGACGGTTGCGCTCCCGCATCGCCGATTCGTACCGCGTCGCCTGCGTCGCATGGCCCGGCTCCAGCGCCAGCGTCAGCCGGTCGAGAAACCGCCGCCGCTCCCCCGCCGGTTCGGTGAACAGCCGGTCCATCGCGGGGGTCAGCCACAATATGGCAAGCCATTCGGCCAGCGCGGTCGCCGGGGCGGCGGCGCCGTTGACGCGCACAAGCCGTCGGTCGGGGGCTTGCGGCTGCACGCCCGTTCCCAGCGTCGCATCGCCGATCAAGGTACCCGCCACGCCGAACCCGCCCGGTCCCCCTTGGCGCGCCATCGCGGAAAAGGGCGCGCGGCGCAGGCCCCGACCCGGCGCCAGCAGCGACACCGCTTCCAATATGTTGGTCTTGCCCGCGCCGTTTTCGCCCGTCAGCGCGACGAAGCCCGGACCGGGTTCGATCACTGCGTCACGGTGGTTGCGAAAATCGCTAAGCGCGAGGCGGACGAGCATCGCACGGCCCTAGCGCCGCTGACCGCCATGCAAAAGCGCCTGATGGCAACCTTCGGCCTATCGCGGCGTTGCCCCGGCTCAGAGATATTGATCGAGGTAAGTGATGACGCTCCGACTCGCCCTGCTGCTTGCGCCGCTGACGCTGGCCGCCGCCTGTTCGCCGCAAACGCCGCAGGAAAAGCAGGCCGAACAGATCCGCGATCAGGCCGATGCACAGGGCGACGCGATCGAGGCCGCCGCCGGCAACGAAGCGGCGCAGATGGAGGAGCAGGCCGCCAGCCTCGTCAATCAGGCCGGCACCTCGCAAAGCTATGACGCGCAACGCCTTAACGTCCAGGCAGAGGCGCTTCGCAAGGAAGCCGAACTGGTCAAGGAACAGGCCGAGGCGCGGGCAAAGGCGGTCCGCGATCAGGGCCAGGCACAGGCCAGCGCGCTGCTGGCGCAATAGCCGGAACGCTTGACACCCCGCCGATCGCCGTTAGGGCCGTCGGCGGGCCACGCGGTCCCAACGCCGCGCGTGCTCTCTGTGAGGAGAGACTACATGACTGATCTGACTGCCGCCGACGCCACCCTTGCGTCCGCGAAGCCCGCCGCCAAGCCGGCACGCCCCCATTTTTCCAGCGGTCCCTGCGCCAAGCCGCCCGGCTGGTCGCCCGAAAAGCTCGACACGCGCGTCATGGGCCGCTCGCACCGTTCCAAGCTGGGCAAGACCCGACTTCAGCACGCGATCGACCTGACGCGGGAGATTCTGCAGGTGCCCGACACGCACCGCATCGGCATCGTCCCCGCGTCTGATACCGGCGCCGTCGAAATGGCGATGTGGTCGATGCTGGGCGCGCGCCCCGTCACGCTGCTGGCCTGGGAAAGCTTTGGCGAAGGCTGGGTGACCGATGCGGTCAAGCAGCTCAAGATCGACCCCAAGGTCATCAAGGCGCCTTATGGCGAGCTGCCCGACCTGACCCAGGTTCGCAGCGACCATGACGTGGTGTTCACCTGGAACGGCACGACCAGCGGCGTGCGCGTCCCCAATGGCGACTGGATTTCGGACACGCGCGAAGGGCTGACCTTCGCTGACGCGACCTCCGCCGTGTTCGCCATGGACATGCCGTGGGACAAGCTGGATGTGACCACCTTCTCCTGGCAGAAGGTGATGGGCGGAGAGGGCGGCCACGGCGTGCTGATCCTGTCCCCGCGCGCTGTCGAGCGGCTGGAGAGCTATACCCCCGCATGGCCGCTGCCCAAGATCTTCCGCATGACCAAGGGCGGCAAGCTGATCGAAGGCATCTTCAAGGGCGAGACGATCAACACCCCCTCGATGCTGGCGGTCGAGGATTATATCTTCGCGCTGGAATGGGCGCAGGGGATTGGCGGGCTGAACGCGCTGATCGGCCGGTCGACCGCGAACGCGACCGCGCTTGGCCGCATCGTCGACGAACGCGACTGGCTGGGCCATCTCGCCACCGATCCGGCGACCCGCTCGAACACCAGCGTCTGCCTGACGGTAGAGGGCGCGGATGAGGCGTTCATCAAGAAGATGGCCTCGCTGCTTGAGGGCGAGCACGCCGCCTATGACGTGGCGGGTTATCGCGACGCGCCGCCGGGGCTGCGCATCTGGTGCGGCGCGACCGTCGACACCGCCGATATCGACGCGCTCGGCCCCTGGCTCGACTGGGCTTACGCCACCGCCAAGGCCGGCTGACCCTCTCCGTTTCCATTTCCCGCACTGTCATGACGCACCTGGGCGCGGACGCCCGGCCACGACGGTGAAGCACAAGGTTTCAAATCATGCCCAAGGTCCTGATTTCCGACAAGATGTCCCCCCTCGCCGCCCAGATCTTCCGCGAACGCGGGGTCGAGGTGGATGAAATCACCGGCAAGACCCCCGAAGAGCTGAAGGCGATCATCGGCCAGTATGACGGCCTGGCGATCCGCTCCTCGACCAAGGTGACGCCCGAAATCCTCGAACACGCCACCAACCTCAAGGTCATCGGTCGCGCAGGGATCGGCGTCGACAATGTCGACATCCCCGCCGCCTCGGCCAAAGGCGTGGTGGTCATGAACACCCCGTTCGGCAATTCGATCACCACCGCCGAACATGCCATCGCGCTGATGTTCGCGCTGGCCCGCCAGCTGCCGGAGGCCGATGCCAGCACCCAGGCGGGCAAGTGGGAAAAGAACCGCTTCATGGGCGTCGAGCTGACCGGCAAGACGCTGGGCCTGATCGGCGCGGGCAATATCGGGTCGATCGTGGCCGACCGTGCGCTTGGCCTTCGCATGAAGGTCGTCGCCTATGACCCGTTCCTGTCGCCCGATCGCGCCGTTGAGATCGGCGTGGAAAAGGTCGAGCTGGACCAGCTGCTGGCGCGCGCCGACTTCATCACGCTGCACACGCCGCTGACCGATCAGACGCGCAACATCCTGTCGGCGGAAAATCTGGCCAAGACCAAGAAGGGTGTCCGCATCATCAACTGCGCGCGCGGCGGGCTGGTCGATGAATCGGCGCTCAAGGAACTGCTCGACACGGGCCATGTCGCGGGCGCCGCGCTGGACGTGTTCGTGACCGAACCGGCCAAGGAACATGCGCTGTTCGGCACCCCCAATTTCGTCGCCACGCCGCACCTGGGCGCCTCGACCAACGAAGCGCAGGTGAATGTCGCGCTTCAGGTCGCGGAACAGATGGCCGATTATCTGGTGTCGGGCGGCGTCACCAACGCGCTCAACATGCCCAGCCTGTCGGCAGAGGAAGCACCCCGTTTGAAGCCCTATATGGCGCTGGCCGAAAAGCTGGGCAGCCTGGTCGGCCAGCTCAGCCACGGCGCCATCCCGCGCGTGTCGGTCCATACCGAAGGCGCGGCGGCGGAACTGAACCCCAAGCCGATCACCTCCGCCGTGCTGTCGGGTTTCCTGCGCGTCCATTCGGACACGGTGAACATGGTCAACGCCCCCTATCTCGCCAAGGAACGCGGGATCGAGGTGCGCGAAGTGCGGACCGAGAAGGAAGGCGATTATCACACGCTGGTCCGCGTCTCGGTCAAGACCGATGCGGGTGAGCGTTCGGTCGCCGGCACGCTGTTCGGCAATCAGGCGCCGCGCCTGATCGAACTGTTCGGCATCAAGGTTGAGGCCGATCTGGCCGGCCACATGCTGTATGTCGTGAACGAGGATGCGCCCGGCTTCATCGGCCGCATCGGCACGACGCTGGGCGAAGCGGGCGTCAACATCGGCACGTTCCACCTAGGCCGTCGTGACGCCGGTGGCGAAGCGGTGCTGCTGCTGTCGGTCGACGAACCCGTGACCGGCGATCTGATCAACAAGGTGCGCGCACTGCCGGGCGTCAAGACGGTGATGGCGCTTCGCTTCTGATGCGGTTAGGAGGCCGGTTATGACCGGCCTCCTGCCCGAAGGGTTCCACGACCGACTGCCCCCCTTTGCCGATGCCGCAACGCGGCTGGAACGGCGCGTGCTCGATGCCGCGTTCCTCCACGGCTATGAACAGGTCGACCCACCGCTCGTTGAATTCGAAGCCGCGCTGCAACGCCGGCTGAAGGCCGGGGGCGCGCGTGATTCGGTGCGCTTCGTCGATCCCGCGTCACAGGCGACGCTGGCGATCCGCCCCGACATCACGGCACAGGTGGGCCGCATCGCGGCGACGCGCATGGGCCATCATCCGCGCCCGGTGCGCCTGTCCTATGCCGGACCCGTGGTGCGGCTGCGCGCGTCCCAGCTTCGCCCCGAACGCGCCCAGCGCCAGATCGGCTGTGAGCTGATCGGCCGCGACACCGTCGCCGCCGCCCGCGAAGTCGTCAGCGTCGCGGTAGAGGCGTTGCAGGCGGCGGGCATGACCGGCCTGTCGATCGACTTCACCCTGCCCGACCTGCTGGCCGAACTGGCGGGCGACCTGCCCGCCGACAGGCTGGCCGCGCTTCGCCAGTCGCTGGACGGTAAGGATGCGGCGGGCGTCGCCGCCATCGACCCGGCCTTCCTGTCGCTGATCGAAGCCGCCGGCCCCTTTGACGCGGCGCTCGCCCGGCTGCGCGCCAGCGTGCACGGCCCAGCACTGGCCACGCGGCTGGACGGGCTGGCCGAAATCGCCGCCGCCGTGCCCGCGGACATCGCCATGACGCTGGACCCGACCGAGCGGCACGGTTTCGAATATCAAAGCTGGCTGGGCTTTTCCCTGTTCCAGGTCGGCGTGCCGGTGGAAGTCGGGCGCGGCGGCACATACACCATCCTGCACGATGACGGCGCCGAAGAGCCTGCGGTCGGCTTTTCGCTGTTCGCCGACGCGCTGCTCGACGCCGGGGTCGGCCCGGTCGAGCGCCGTCGCCTGTTCGTCCCGGTCGATGCCGACCCCGCCGCCGCCGCCGCGCTGCGGGCAGAGGGGTGGGTGACCGTCGCCGCGCTGGAGGAACAGGACAGCCCCGCCGCCCAGCTTTGCACCCATATATTGACAGCAGAAGGACCCAAACCGGCATGAGCCTCGCCGATCATGGTTGGCGCACCGAACATGCGGGGCGCGCGGCCCTGATCGTCGATGCAGCCGATTACTATGTCCACGCCCGGCACGCGATGATGAAGGCGCGTGAGCGTATTTTGCTGATCGGGTGGGATTTCGACACGCGCATCATCCTGGACCGCGGTTTTCCGCGCGACGGCGCCCCGACCGAACTGGGACCGTTCCTGACCTGGCTGGCCGATTCGCGGCCCGATCTGTGCATCAACATCCTGACGTGGGACGTCGCGGCGGTGAAGCTGCTGGGGCGCGGCACCACCGCGTTCCGCCTGCTGCGCTGGATGGCGCGGCCCAACATCACCTTCCTGCCCGACGACGCGCACCCCTTTGGCGCCAGCCATCACCAGAAGATCGTCGTGATCGACGATGCCTTTGCCTTTTGCGGCGGCATCGACATGACCGTATCGCGCTGGGACACGCGTGAGCATCTGGACGATGACGAACGGCGGCGGCGGCCCTTTACCGGGCGGCGTTCGATGCCGTGGCACGACGCGTCGATGGCGGTCGATGGCGACGCGGCCAAGGCGCTGGGCGATCTGGCGCGGCTGCGCTGGGAAATTGCGGGCGGCGCGCCCCTGCCCGAACCGTCGGCGGGCAGCGACCCCTGGCCCGACGGGCTGGAGCCGCAATTCCGCGATCTGGACGTCACCATCGCCCGCACGCGCGGTCTGAACGGCGAGGTGGAGGAGCTACGCGAGATCGAGGCGATGTTCGTCGCGATGATCGCCGATGTCCGCCGCCACGCATATGTCGAGACGCAGTATTTTGCGTCCCGCGCGATTGCGGAGGCGATCTGCAAGCGGCTGGACGAGGATGACGGCCCCGAATTCGTCATCGTCAATCCAAAGGTCGCCGATGGCTGGCTTGAGGAAGAAGTGATGGGCGCCGCGCGCGCCGAGCTGGTCGACGCGTTGCGTCAGCATCCGAACCATCACCGCATCCGCATCTATACCCCCGTCACGCATCGCGGCGCCGACATCTATGTCCATGCCAAGGTGATGATCGTCGACGACCGCGTGCTGCGCGTCGGTTCGGCCAATATGAACAATCGTTCGATGGGCCTCGACAGCGAATGCGATCTGGTGATCGAAGGGACCGACGACGCCATGCGCGCGACCATCGCCGGGCTGCGCGACGACCTGTTGGGTGAACATCTGGGCATCGATCCCGGCATTGTCGGCGAAACGCTGACGATGACCGGGTCGCTGATCGAAACGGTGGAGCGGCTGCGCGGATCGGGCCGCACGCTGATGCCCTTCGACCCGCCGGACAAGGGCACGCTGCAACGCGATCTGGCGCGCAGCCAGGCGCTGGACCCTGAACATCCCGATCAGGCGTTCGAACCGGCGCAGAATGGCGGACTGGTCAACGGCATCCGTCGCCGGACCCGCCGGATGCGGCGGCGCGTGCGGCGGCGCGTTCGTCGGAATTGACGCGCGGGCGCGGCGCCCTAAAGCCACGAATCATGCGCTTCTTTTCCGACAATGCCGCCCCCGCCTGCCCCGCCGTCATGGCCGCGCTGGCCGACGCCAATGTTCAGGACACCGCCTATGACGGCGATGCGTGGAGCCAGCGGCTGGACGGTGCCTTTTCCGACCTGTTTAGCACCGATGTCGCCGTTTTGTGGGTGCCGACGGGCACCGCCGCCAATGCCCTTGCGCTCGCTGCCTTGTGCCCGCCGCACGGCGCGGTGCTGTGCCACAGCGAAGCGCACATCCAGGTCGACGAATGCGGCGCGCCCGAATTCTATACCCACGGGGCCAAGCTGCTGCTGATCGAGGGCGAAGGCGCCAAGCTGACGCCGCAGGCCATCGACGAAACCGCCGCCGCGATTCGCGACGATGTGCATCAGGTGCAGCCCCACGCCATCAGCATCACCAATGCGACCGAGGCGGGCCGCGTCTATACCCCCGACGAAGTCGCCGCGATCGGCGATGTCGCGCGCCGCCGCAATCTGGCGCTGCACATGGACGGCGCCCGGTTCGCCAATGCCGTTGCGCATCTGGATTGCGCCCCCGCCGATGTGACGTGGCGCGCGGGCGTCGATGCGCTCAGCTTCGGCTTCGTCAAAAATGGCGGCATGTCGGCAGAGGCGCTGGTGTTCTTCCGCCCCGATCTGGCCGCCGCCACGCGCTATCGCCGCAAGCGCGCGGGGCACCTGCAATCCAAGGGCCGCTATCTGGCCGCCCAGCTGCTGGCGATGCTGGACGGCGATGTATGGCTGGCAAATGCCCGCGCCGCCAATGCCGGGGCCGCGCTGATCGCCCAGGCAGCGGGCGACCGCCTGACCGGCCCGGTTCAGGCGAACGAGGTGTTCGTGTCGCTGACCGCCGAAGAAGCCGCCCGGCTTCGCGCGGCGGGCTTCGACTTTTACGACTGGGGACCGGGGCAGGCGCGGTTCGTGACCGCATGGGATCAGGGCGCCGACATCGTCCGCCCGCTGGCCCAAGCGATCGCCGCACTGTGAGCGAAGCCGCGGCGCAGCCTCCGCAATCCACCCGGCTGGCGGTGCTGATCCCGTTCGGCATCGTCACCCTGATCTGGGGTTCGACCTGGATCGTCATCACCGGACAGCTGGGACAGGTGCCGCCAAGCTGGTCGGTCGCTTATCGCTTTGCCATTGGCGGCGCGGCGATGCTGGGCTGGGCGCTGTTCAAGCGTGTGCCGCTCCGCCTCGACGCGCGGGGCATGGGCTTTGCGGCCGCGCTGGGGATGATGCAGTTCGTCCTGAACTTCAATTTCGTCTACCGCGCCGAAATCTATGTGACGTCGGGGCTGGTGGCGGTGGTGTTCGCGCTGTTGCTGGTGCCCAATGCGCTGCTAGGGCGCATCTTTCTGGGGCAAAGGCTGGGGCGGCAATTGCTGGTCGGCTCCGCCATCGCAATGGCGGGCATCGCCATGCTGTTCATCCACGAAGCGCGTGTCGATCCGGGCAGCACTTCGCGCGTTCTGACCGGCATCGCCATCACGCTGATGGGTGTGTGTTCGGCATCGGTCGCCAATGTGATGCAGGGGACGCAGACCGCGCGCGCCTATCCCATGGCGACGATGCTGGGTTGGGCGATGCTGTTCGGGGCCGCCATCGACGCGCTGTTCGCATGGGTAACGACCGGCCCGCCACGCTTTGACTTCAGCCTGAGTTACGTCGCGGGGCTGCTCTATCTGGGGCTGGCGGCATCGGCGCTGGCCTTCACCCTGTATTTCGGGGTGATCCGCGTGATCGGCCCGGCCAAGGCCGCCTATTCGGGCGTGCTGGTGCCGGTGATCGCGATGGCGCTGTCGACGGTGTTTGAGGGTTATCGCTGGTCCGCGCTGGCCGCCATCGGCGCGCTGCTGGCGATGACCGGGCTGGTCATTGCGTTAAGGGCACGCAGGCCCAACCGGTAATCGGCAAAGACCGGGCGCCAGTTCAGCACGCGCCGCGCCCTGCCGTTTGCCACCCGGCGGTTTTCGGCATGAAACGCCCGCGCCGCCGGGCTGAGCGCCTCAATCGGCACGATGGGCGGCGGCGGCAGGTTCAGCAGCCGCGCGGCAAACGTCACCACATCGTCCTGCGCGCACGGGAAATCGTCGGCCAGGTTATACGCACCCGCCGGCGCATCCAGCCCCGCGACCACGCCCGCCGCCAGATCGTGCACATGGATGCGGCTGAACACCTGTCCGGCGATACCGGTGCGATGTGCCTCCCCGGCCGCCACACGCTCCAGCGGGGACCGATCGGGACCATAGATGCCGGGCAGGCGAAACACCCGCGCACCCCGCGCCAGCCACGCCGCATCCGCCGCGTTGCGCCCTTCGCGCCGCCCGCGAATGGGCGCGCTTTCGTCCACCCATCCGCCACCCGCATCGCCGTAAACCCCCGTGGAGGACAGATAGGACAGGCGCGCCCTGCCCAGCATGTCGCCATAAGCGTTCAGCACCGGGTCGCCCTCCGCCCCCGGCGGGACGCTGGACAGGATGTGCGTCGCCTCCCGCGCCTCGAACGCAACACGCTCGGCATCGTCGAAGCGGATCGTGTCATCGCGCCCGTCGCGCGTCGTCGCGGCGATGCGCCATCCATGCGGGGCCAGCCGCGCCGCGATCACCCGTGCGCTATAGCCATATCCGAAGATCAGCAGCCGCACGTTACTGTACGCTCGGCTGCGCGTAGAGCGTCCCGAAAAAGTCGCCCTTGTTCCACACCGGTCGCGGCCCGTCGGCCAGCGCGCGGGTCAGCGCATAGTTCAGCTGGGTAAAGCGCCGCGCCGATGCCCAGTCGAACGGCAGCTTCATGTCGTCCGACGGCTGGTGGTAATGGTTTTCCAGAAACTCGGCCGTCGCCGCCTTGCCCGGCCCCGCCCAGCCGGCGTCGATCGACACCGACGGCACGCCCTGTTTGACGAAGCTGTAATGGTCGGTCCGCACGAAGTTCGATTCTTCCGGCGCGGGATCGGGGCTCAGCCGCAAACCCTGCGCCGTCGCCACGCGGGCCAGCGCGGGGCCGATGCTCGACCGGTCGGCGCCATAAGCCACGATGTCCTCGAACTTATAGGTCATGATCGGCATGTCGAGATTGACGTTGGCGACGATCGACCCCTTGGGCACGGTCGGGAACCGGGCATAGTAATCGGAACCGATCAGCCCCTCCTCCTCTGCCGTCAGCGCGACGAACAACAGGCTGCGCTTGGGCGGCGTGCCCGCGTCGCGAAACGCCTTGGCAACCTCCAGCATCGCGGCGATGCCCATCGCATTGTCCATCGCGCCATTGTTGATCGCATCGCCGTTCACCGGCTCGCCCACGCCGATATGGTCCAGATGCGCGGTCAGCACGACATGCTCCCGCGCGAGCGCGGGGTCGCTGCCCGCCAGTCGGCCGAGGATGTTGGCGCTGGCCAGCCGCACGATCTCGCTCCTTTGCGAAAAGGTCGCCGTGACCGCCAGCGCACCCGTCGGCACGGGCCGTTTCGCGGCATCGGCGGCACGCACGCGCGACCAGTTGAGCCTGGATCCGGCGAACAGCTTTTCGGCCCCCGCCTGGCTGATCGCCGCCAGTTGCGGCGCGGCGGCAGTGCGCGTGTCGCCCGGCCGCGTCCAGTTCATGCTGGGGCCGGACCATGAATCGACGATGGCGGAGAAGTCATAACTCGCCCGCGTCGCTGCCGATTCGATGAAAACGATGCCCTTGGCCCCGCGCTGCGCGGCCAGATCCGCCTTCACGTCGCGATTGCCGTAATGCGCGGCGACTTCGCTGTTCAGCCCCGGCGGCCCGCCATACAGCACCGCGACGATCCGGTCGCGCACGTCCAGCCCGCGATAATCGTCCACGCCGCGCGTCGGATCGACCACGCCATAACCGGCAAAGACGACTTCGCCGGTCACATCGCGCTCGGCATCGCTAAGGCTGGCCCGCCCGATAAAGTCGCTGCCCAGCTCCAGCGGCACCGATTTGTCGCCACGTGCCAGCGTCACGGTCGCGCTGAGCGGGCGGGCGGCGACCAGCGGCACCATCTGGCGCCAGGTGCCGTTGTCGCCCGCCGGCGCCAGCCCCGCCGCCTCCATCTGTGCCGCGACATAAGCGGCGGCGACGTCCAGTTCGGGGCTGCCCGTCTGCCGGCCCTTCAGCGCGTCATTGGCCAGGAACGCGACATGCGCGCGCATCGCCGCCTGATCCGGGGGCAGCGGCGCGTCGTTCGCCGCGACCAGCAGCAGCGCCGCCGCGCCCAGCAGCGCCGCTTTCACTTGGCGCCGACCCCGTCGTACAGCGTGCCGAAAAAGTCGCCCTTGTTCCAGCGCGGGCGCTCGGCCGCGTCGGCGATCTCACGCGCGATCATGTAATTCGCCTCGATGAAGCGCACGCCCGAAGACCAGTCGATGGCGGCGTCTGGCCCACTTCGTCCGACGGCTGGTGATAATGGGTCGACAGGAACGCATCGAACGCCGCCTTGCCCGGCCCCTTGGTGCCCGGCCACACGAACACCGACGGGATGCCCTGCTGCACGAAGCGATAATGGTCTGAGCGAACGAAGAAACCCTGGTCGGGCATCGGATCGGCGGAAATCGCGACGCCCATCTTGGTCGCCGCATTCTTCACATATTGGCCCAGCGTCGACCGGTCCGCGCCGAACGCTACAATATCCTCGAACTTGTAGGTCAGGATCGGCATGTCGAGATTGACGTCGGCGACCAGATTTTCCTTGGGCACGGTCGGGTGGCGCGCGAAATAATCGGCGCCGACCAGCCCCTTTTCCTCCGCCGTTACCGCCAGGAACAGGACGGAGCGTTTCGGCGCCTGACCCGATGCCTTGAACCGCTTCGCCTCCTCGATCAGCGCGGCGATGCCGACAGCATTGTCCATCGCGCCGTTATAGATCGAATCGCCATTTTTGGGCGTACCGACGCCGACATGGTCGAGATGCGCGGTCAGCACGACGACCTCGTCGCGCAGCTTGGGGTCGCTGCCGGGGAGCATCCCCGCGACGTTGTAGCTGGTGACAGGCTTGGTCTCGGTCGTCAGCTTCACCGACAGGCGACCCGGCAGCTCGACCGCGCGGAACTTCGCCGCCTTGCTCTCGGCCGTCGCCACCACCTTCGACCACGGCGTGCGCGCGCCTGCGAACAGCTTTTCGGCGCCCTTCATGCTCAGTGTGCCGAGACTCGGCGTCTTGGGCGCCGCGAAGAATCCGGTGCCGTCGGCATTGGCCCAAGTCATGCGCGCATGGTCCCAGCCCTCGACCAGCCGCGAAAAGGGGCGGACCTTGGCGCTGGTCGGCGATTCGAGCAGGATGACGCCGACCGCGCCCTTCGCCTCGGCGGTCACCGCCTTGTTGGCGGCATTGCCGAAATGCGCGCGCTCCTCGCCCGGCATTCCTGCGGGCGCGCCGGAGAAGAACGCCACCACCTTGCCGCGCACATCGACGCCGGCATAATCGTCCCGGCCAAAGCCGGGCGCGTCGATGCCATAGCCGACGAACACCACCGGCGCGTCGATCGTCGTCGTCGCGCGCGACGGGTCGGCGCCGGGCAGATAATCCTCCCCGAACACCAGCGCCTGTGCCGCACCGCCCCTGGCCGTCCAGCCAAAGCTGCCCTTGTCCGCCGCCTTGTAGCTGACCAGCGGCACCGTTTGCAGATAGCTGCCTGCATCGCCCGCCGGGCGCAGCCCCTGGGCATAGAATTGCGACGCGACATATTGCGCCGCCACGTCATAGGTCGCGCTGCCCGCCTCACGCCCCTGCATCGCATCGCTGGCCAGGAACATGACATGCGATTTCATCGCCGCTTCCGCTTCGGGCAGGGCGGCGTTGATGCGGGCATTCACCTCCGCCGGGGCGGGCGCGGCGGCGGGGGCCGGTGCCTGTTGCGCGATGGCGATGGAGGAAGCGGACAGGGCAAGCAGGAACGCAAAACGACGGAACATCGGATCTCCGTGGGTAAACCGGCACGACAGCGCCTTTCGCCCTTGTTGCACCCTGACCCCGCCCCAAGTAAAGCGCGCCATCCCATGAACGCTTCGTCCGAACCCCGCCCGATCGTGATCGCCGTGCCCAAGGGGCGCATCCTGTCCGAAGCATTGCCGCTTCTGGCCGAAGCGGGGATCGTGCCCGAAGCGGCATTTTCCGATCCCGACAGCCGGGCGCTGCGCTTTTCCACCAACCGCGCCGACATCGACCTGATCCGCGTGCGCGCGTTCGACGTGGCGACCTTTGTCGCGCATGGCGCGGCGCAGCTGGGCATTGTCGGGTCCGACGTGCTGATGGAATTCGCCTATTCCGAGCTTTACGCTCCCGTCGATCTGGGCATCGGCCATTGCCGCATCTCGGTCGCCGAACCCGCCGATATGGCGAGCCAGGACGATCCGCGCGGGTGGAGCCATGTCCGGATCGCCACCAAATATCCCGGCATCACCCGCCGCCATTTCGAGGCGCGCGGCGTGCAGGCCGAATGCGTCAAGCTGAACGGCGCGATGGAGCTGGCGCCGATCCTGGGTCTGGCGCCGCGCATCGTCGATCTCGTCTCATCGGGCCGCACGCTCAAGGAAAACGGGCTGGTCGAGGTTGAGGTGATCGCAGAGGTTTCCTCTCGCCTGATCGTCAATCGCGCCGCGTTCAAGACCCGCGCAGAAGTCGTGCCGCTGGTCGATGCGTTCCGCCGCGCGGTTGCGGGGGCACAGGCGGCATGATCCGGCTCGACACCGCCGCCCCCGGCTTTGCCGCCGATTTCGACGCGCTGGTCGATGCCCGCCGCGAAGCCGATGCCGATGTCTCCCGCGACGTCGCCGCCATCATCGGCAGCGTCCGGCGGGAGGGGGACGCCGCACTCCACGCCTTTACCCGCAAGTTCGACGGGCATGACCTGAACGACAGCGGCTGGCGCATCGAGCGATCCGATTGCGAAGCCGCGCTTGCCGGGCTGGACCCGGACCTTCGCGCCGCACTGGAACTCGCGCGTGACCGCATCACCGCCTATCACGAACGTCAGCGGCCCGTGGACGGCGAATATCGCGAGGACAACGGCATCGTCACCGGCGCGCGCTGGCGCGGGGTGGATGCCGCCGGGCTGTACGTACCGGGCGGTCGCGCGGCCTATCCCTCCTCGGTTCTGATGAACGCCGTGCCCGCGCGCGTCGCGGGCGTAGAGCGGCTGGTGATCGTCACCCCCACCCCGAATGGACAGGCCAACCTGCTGGTCCTTGCCGCCGCTGCCCTTGTCGGCGCGGACGAGGTGTGGCGCGTCGGCGGGGCACAGGCGATTGCCGCGCTCGCATACGGCACCGACCGCATTCGGCCGGTGGATGTCATCTGCGGCCCCGGCAACGCCTGGGTGGCGGAGGCAAAGCGCCAGCTTTACGGCGTGGTCGGCATCGATATGGTTGCCGGGCCAAGCGAGATCGTCGTCGTGGCCGATGGTCAGAACGACCCCGAATGGACCGCCGCCGACCTGCTCAGCCAGTCCGAACACGATCCCACCAGCCAGTCGATCCTGTTCACCGACGATGCCGGTTTCGCCGACCGCGTGGCCGATGCCGTCGACCGTCAGATCGGCACGCTGTCCACGGCACAGGTGGCGCGCGCCGCATGGGACGCCAACGGCGCGATCGTGCTGGTACCGTCGCTTATGGAAGCGATGCCGCTGGTCAATCGCCTCGCGCCCGAACACCTCGAACTGGCGGTGGCCAATCCCGCCCCGCTGTTCGATCAGGTCCGCCATGCCGGATCGGTCTTCCTTGGCCGCCACACGCCCGAAGCGGTCGGCGACTATGTTGCCGGTCCCAACCATGTCCTTCCCACCGGCCGCCGCGCGCGTTTTGCCAGCGGCCTGTCGGTACTCGACTTCATGAAGCGCACCAGTTTCCTGTCGCTGACCGAAACCGGCCTTGCCGCCATCGGTCCTGCGGCAGTGCGGCTGGCCGAGGCGGAGGGGCTGCCCGCCCATGCCCGTTCGGTCGCGCTTCGCCTGAAACCCTGAAATCCGCCACCGCCGCCCGGTCGAGCCGACACGCTTCGACAAAAGGGTCGCGTCCGGTGTAATCGAGAAAAGATCATGCCCAGTCCCAAGTCCCGCACCCGCACGCAAGCCCGCGCCGCCGCGCGCCTCGCCGCCGTTCAGGCGCTGTATCAGCGCGAGATGGAGGGGACCGCCATCCCCACGCTGCTGCACGAATTTCACCAGCACCGGCTGGGCGCGACGATCGAGGATGCCGAATATCACGATGCCGATGTGATGTTCTTCGACGATCTGGTGAACGGCACGACCACGCGGCTGCACGAGATCGACGCGCTGATCGCCGGGCGGCTGGCCAGCGGCTGGTCGCTGGACCGGCTGGACAAGCCGATGCGCCAGATCCTGCGTTGCGGCACCTATGAACTGATCGCGCGTCCCGACGTGCCGGTCGGCGCGGTCATCAGCGAATATCTGGACGTGACCGACGCCTTTTACGACCGCCGCGAAAAGGGTTTCGTCAACGGTCTGCTCGACGGCGTTGCCAAGGAAGTCCGGGGGGACGGCGCGACCGGTCGGTGAACCGAACCGCCGCGCGTTGGTTGTTGGGACATACCGTAAAGGAGTTCCAACCGATGAAGCGTATCCTTCCCCTCGCCATGGTCACCCTGGCCGTGCCGCTCGCCGCCGTCCCGGCCGTGGCACAGAATAACGACTGGCGCGAAGACCGCCGCGAAGCGCGCGAGGAACGGCGGGAAGATCGCCGGGAATGGCGTGAGGATCGCCGCGACGCACGGCAGGACCGGCGTGAGAACCGCCGCGACAATCGGTGGCGCGGCGATGATCGCAACTGGAACCCCGCCGACAGCTATCGCGAGGGCGATTACCGCGAACGCCGCCTCAGCCGCAACGACCGCATCTACAAGGGCCGCGACGGCCGCGCCTATTGCCAGCGCAATGACGGCACCACCGGTCTGGTGATCGGCGGCGTCGGCGGCGGCGTGCTGGGCAACCTGATCGGCGGCGGCACGCTGGGCACCCTGCTGGGCGCAGGCGGCGGCGCGCTGCTGGGGCGTGAGGTCGATCGCGGCAATGTGAAGTGCCGCTGATGCATTGACGGACGGGGCGGCCATCAACGGCCGCCCCCTCCACCCGCGACAGCGACTGCCGAACGGGTTACAAGCGCGCGCGTGAACGAAGCCGATTTTATCGCTGCCCTGCGCACCCTGCCGCTGCATCCCGGTGCCGCGGGCCTGTATGACGATACCGCGCAACTCGGCGACCTGATCCTGACCAAGGACATGGTGGCACAGGGCGTGCATTACCTGCCGACCGATCCGGCGCGCGATGTCGCGTGGAAACTGATGGCGGTGAACCTGTCCGACCTGGCCGCCAAGGGCGCGGAGCCGGTCGGTGCGCTGCTCGGCTATCCGCTGGGCGACGATGATTGGGATCGCGACTTCCTGACGGGGCTTGGCGAAGCGGCGGCGGCGTTCGGCTGTCCGCTGCTGGGCGGCGACACGATCCGTGTCGATGGCCCGCGCGTCCTGTCGCTCACCGCCATCGGTCGCGCGGGCGCGCGTGTTCCGGTTCGCGGCGGCGCGCAGGCGGGCGATGTCCTGTGGGTCGCGGGTGTAGTCGGCGACGCGGCGCTGGGCCTGTCGATCGCGCAGGGCGAAGCCGGGCCGCCCGAACTGCTCGCCGCCTATCGCCGCCCCACGCCTTTGCTGCGTGAAGGGCGCGCCATCGCCCGCGTCGCGACGGCGATGATGGACGTGTCCGACGGGCTGTTGATCGACGCATCGCGCATGGGGATGGCCAGCGGTTGCGGTGTTGCCATCGACCTTGCCGCCGTGCCGCGATCCCGGGCGGCATGCGCCCATGCCGGGACCGACCGCGCCGCGCGCCTGCGTGCGGCGACCGGGGGCGACGACTATGCCTTGTTGTTCGCGCTTCCCGACGGCACCGCCCCGCCCGTGCCCGCCGCGCGGCTGGGCGTGTTCGGTCCCGGCGCGGGCCTGCACCTGACCGATGAGGGACAGGCGGTGGATCTGCCCAAAACGCTGGGCTGGGAACACGCCGCGCGCTGAACTTGCGCGGTAGGGGCAGCGTCTATACGCTCGCCCCCACGGTGACCCGCGGTGGCATCGTATCGGCGCGGGCGCCCTACAGGAGGGAACCCAGCGACATGGACATTGTGCTGATCGCAATCGGCTGCGGGATCGTTGCCGTCATCTACGGTATCTTCACCGCCGCGCAGGTGCTGCGCGCGCCACCCGGCGACGCCCGGATGCAGGACATCGCCGCCGCCATTCAGGAAGGGGCCCGGGCCTATCTGGGCCGCCAATATCGCACCATCGCCATTGTCGGCCTTGTCGTCGCGGTCATCCTGACGCCGACGCTCGGCTGGCTGTCCACCACCGGGTTCCTGATCGGCGCGATCCTGTCGGGCATTGCCGGTTATGTCGGCATGCTGATTTCGGTGCGCGCCAATGTCCGCACGGCAGAGGCCGCGCGCGGATCGCTGCAGGGCGGGCTGACCATGGCGTTCCGGTCGGGCGCAGTCACGGGCATGCTGGTCGCGGGGCTGGGGCTGCTGTCCATCGCGGGCATCTTTGCGTGGCTGATCGGACCCGGCGGCATGGACCTGGCGGTCGAGGCCGACCGCCGCCACATTATCGAGGCGCTGACCGCGCTGGCGTTCGGCGCGTCGCTGATCTCGATCTTCGCGCGGCTGGGCGGCGGCATCTTTACCAAGGCGGCCGATGTCGGCGCCGATCTGGTGGGCAAGGTCGAGGCCGGGATACCGGAGGATGACCCCCGCAACCCCGCCGTCATCGCCGACAATGTGGGCGACAATGTCGGCGACTGCGCCGGCATGGCCGCCGACCTGTTCGAAACCTATGTCGTCACATTGGGCCTGACCATGGTGTCGATCGCGCTGCTGCTGCCGGCGGCGGGCAACCTTCTGCAATTGATGGCGTTGCCTTTGATCGTGGGCGGCGTGTGCATCATCACCTCGATCATCGGCACCTATATGGTCCGGCTGGGCAAGGGCGGGTCGATCATGGGCGCGCTGTACAAGGGGTTCTGGACCACCGCGATCCTGGCCGTGCCCGCGATCTTCATCGCGATGCAGCTGACGCTGGGCGACCTGTCGGCCCCGATCGGCGGCGGCGGCTTTCTGGAAGCCACGACCGATGCTTTGACGACTGAGGGTGGACCCACCCCCGATGCCGCCAGCTTTACCGGGTGGAGCCTGTTCTGGTGCATGATGATCGGGCTGGCCGTCACCGGGCTGCTGGTGTGGATCACCGAATATTATACCGGCACCAATTACCGCCCCGTCCGCTCGATCGCGAAAGCCAGCGTCACGGGTCACGGCACCAACGTCATTCAGGGGCTGGCGATCAGCCTTGAATCGACCGCGCTGCCTACGTTGGTTATCGTCGTGGCGGTGGTGGCGTCCTATCAGCTGGCGGGCATCATCGGCGTCGCCTTTGCCGCGACGGCGCTGCTGGCGCTGGCGGGAATGGTGGTCGCGCTCGATGCCTATGGCCCCGTCACCGACAATGCGGGCGGCATTGCCGAAATGGCGGGCCTGCCCGACGATGTGCGCGCCCGCACCGATGCGCTGGACGCGGTGGGCAACACGACCAAGGCGGTGACAAAGGGCTATGCCATCGGCTCCGCCGCGCTGGCTGCGCTGGTGCTGTTCGGCGCCTATACCACCGATCTGAAGGCATTCTTCCCCGACCTGACCGTCGACTTCAGCCTGTCCAACCCGTACGTCATCGTCGGGCTGCTGCTGGGGGCGCTGCTCCCCTATCTGTTCGGCGCGTTCGGCATGACCGCCGTGGGCCGCGCGGCGGGGCATGTGGTCGAGGATGTGCGCGAACAATTCCGCGCCGATCCCGGCATCATGGCGGGGACCAGCCGCCCCAATTACGCCCGCACTGTCGACATCGTGACGCGCGCCGCGATCCGGGAGATGATCGTGCCCTCGCTGCTCCCGGTGCTTGCCCCCATCGCCATCTACTTCATCGTGACGCTGGTGGCGGGTCAGGCACAGGGGTTCGCGGCGCTGGGCGCGATGCTGCTGGGGGTCATCGTGTCGGGCCTGTTCGTCGCCATCTCGATGACATCGGGCGGCGGCGCATGGGATAATGCCAAGAAATATATCGAGGACGGCAATCACGGCGGCAAGGGTTCGGAAGCGCATATGGCCGCCGTCACCGGCGACACGGTGGGCGATCCGTACAAGGATACTGCCGGCCCCGCGGTCAATCCGATGATCAAGATCACCAACATCGTCGCCCTGCTGCTGGTCGCCGCACTGGCGGGTGCCGCCTGACCGACCGCGCCCGCCCCGACGCCGCCACGGAACAGGGCGGGCGCTTTCCCCTGCACATGCAGATGCTGCTGGGGCTGGTCGCGGGCCTCGCGCTCGGCCTCGCTGCCAACTGGGCGGCGGAGGGGGCGGCGTGGGTCGGCTTCATCACCACCTATGTCACCGGCCCGATCGGTCAGGTCTTTCTGCGCCTGTTGTTCATGCTGGTCATCCCGCTGCTGTTCGCAGCGCTGGTGACGGGGGTGGGGGAAATGGGCGACCTCGCCTCGCTCAGGCGGGTGGGCGTGCGGACGCTGTTGTTCACCTTCCTGCTCTCGACCCTGTCGGTGCTGATCGCGCTGGCGCTGGTCAATCTGATCCGCCCCGGCGACGGCGTCGATCCCGTGGTCGCACGCGACATGCTGGCCAGCGCGCGCGAAGGGGCAGGCGCCATCGTCGGCCAGTCGCGCGACACACCGTCGGGCGTCGCCAGCTTCCTCAACATCATCCCCTCCAACGTGTTTCGCGCGGCGGCAGAGGATGACATTCTGGCGGTGATGGTCTTTGCGCTGGCCTTCGGCATCGGCATGGTCGTGGCCAGGGGGGAAAAGGTCGCGACGCTGGCTCAGGCGATCGAGGGGATGCTGGAGGTCACGCTGACGCTGATCGGCTTCGTCATCCGCCTGGCGCCGATCGCGGTCTTTTCCTTCATGTTCAACCTGACGGCGGAGTTCGGCGCCGACGTGCTGGTGCGGCTGGGCGCATTCGTCGGCACCGTGGTCGGCGCACTCGCGATCCAGATGTTCGTCGTCTATCCGATCTGCGTCTGGCTGTTCGCAGGGCGCGGGCCGATCGGCTTTTTTCGCGGGGTTCAGGCGCCGATGCTGATGGCCTTTTCCACCGCATCCTCCAACGCCACGCTGCCGACCGCGCTGTCGGCGGCGGAGCATGAGCTGAAGCTGCCGCGCAAGATTTCGCGCTTTGTCCTGACCATCGGCGCGACCGCCAACCAGAACGGCACCGCCATGTTCGAAGGGGTGGCGGTGATCTTCCTCGCCCAGTTCTTCGGCGTCGAACTGACGCTGGCGCAGCAGGGCAGCGTGATGCTGGTCTGCATCCTGGGCGGCATCGGCACGGCGGGCGTTCCCGCCGGATCGCTGCCCGTCGTTGCGATCATTCTGGCCAGTGTCGGCGTGCCCCCGGCGGCCATCGGCCTGATCCTGGGCGTCGACCGGCTGCTCGACATGTGCCGCACCATGCTGAACGTCACCGGCGACCTTGCCATCGCCACGATGGTGGCGGGCCGCGACGCGCCGCCGGAGCCGTCACGCGCGGCGACGAGCTGAGCCGCTTACCCGCCGTTCACGCGCGGGCGGTCCACGCCGAAGAAGCGGGCGATATGCCGCGTGGATGAAATGCTGGCCGCCAGCATGTGTGGGCCGACCGCGCCCGCCCCGTCATCGCCCGTCGGATTGACCGGCGTGCCATGCCCCATCCCCGCCACCGAATAGGATTCGATCACCGCCATCCCGTCGTGCCCGGTCCAGCGGCGGCGTTCATGCCCGTCGACCATGTCGCGCGCACCCGCGCCGGGGGCGATGCCATGGACTTCGCGCCACTGGTCGATCACCGCCAGCGCGTTGGACGGGGCAACCACCGTGTCGGCGCTGCCATGCCATACCGAAACGCGCGGCCACGGGCCGTCATGAGCCGACGCGCTTCTGGCCCGGCGGCCCAGCTCCGCGCCGGTCGGCGTGCCGTGCCCGCGCATCCGGTCGAACGCTTCCGGTACACTCGTCGCGCAGCCATAGGGCAGCCCGGCAATCACCGCGCCCCCGGCGAATATTTCGGGATAGGTCGCCAGCATCACCGACGTCATCGCCCCGCCCGCCGACAGGCCGGTGACAAAGATGCGGTTCGCGTCCAGCTTGTGCGCGCGCACCATGGCGGCGATCATCTGCCGGATCGACATGGCTTCGCCCGCGTCGCGCCGCGTATCGCCCGGCTCGAACCAGTTGAAGCACAGATTGGCGTTATTCGCCCGCCGCTGTTCGGGATAAAGCAGCGCAAAGCCATGCTCGTCGGCCAGTTGCGACCAGCCCGCCCCCCGGTCATACGCCGCCGCCGTCTGGGTGCAGCCGTGCAGCACGACGACCAGCGGCGCGCCGGCGGGCAGATCAGCGGGCACATGGGTGAATGCCGAAAGCGCACCCGGATTCGATCCGAACCCGTCCAGCGGCGTCAGCGCCCCCGACGGCTGCCCCAATGACGGCATGCCCGGCAGATCGGACAGGTTGGGCAGGTCCGACATCGTCGGCAAATTGAATTCGGGAAGGGTAAAGTTGCGTCGGGCGTTCAGCCGCCGGATCGTGTCGCTAAGGCTTCGCAAGGCAGGTCTCCGTGCCAGGGCGGAACGCCATGACAATCGCACCAGCACGCCCTCCGGCGCAATGCTGCACTGCACAACGTCGTGGCCATGGCCGCGATGCGCAAGGGGGCCTTATCGTTGATCGGGCGGGTTTGCCCGGCCAGAGGGACGCTTCAGCCCTTGCGGTCCATCGCACTTGCCAGCACGGTGCCGGCCGTCACGCTGACCTCGACCCGCATATCGACGAAATCCTCCGGCGCCCCGGTATAGCTGCCGCTGACCGGCAAAATCTGTTCGATGTTGCGTGCGACCGCGACCGGGATCAGCCCCGCCCCGCCGACCCGCGCATGGGTGGGATCGAACGCGATCCAGCCCGCGCAGGGCAGATATACTTCGGCCCAGGCATGAGTGGAGCCATGCTGCTCCGCCCCGTCGCCCTCCGCCTGAAGATAGCCCGACACCACCCGCGCGCCAAAGCCCAGATGGCGCACCGCCTCGATAAACAGCGCGGCAAAATCGCGGCACGACCCCCCTTGCAGGCGGATCGTCTCGTCGGGGGTCTGCGTCCCTTCCTCATCACGAATGCGATAAGTGAATGTCGTGGCGATCCGCTGATTCATGTCCTTCAGCAAGGTCAGCGTATCGGTCGGCCCTTCGACCCGAAAGCCGTCCGCCCACTCCGCAATCGCCGTCGATGCGCCCGCACCGCCGGGTTCGCGCAGCGCACCCAGGTCGGTCAGCTCGTCCGGCGAATATTCGAAGGGGAAATAATGCGCTGACGGCGCGATCTTGAACACCGGCCATGCCGTCGCCGACTGATCGACGACCATGCGGCTGTCGATGGTCAGCATGTCGGTCGGCTCCACAAAACTCGCGGTCGCGATCAGGTTGCCGAACACATCCTGCGTCCATTCGATATGCGCCGGCGGGGTGCAGCTCAGCAACGTGGTCAGCAGGCGCAGGTCGTGCTGGCCGCGCGGGCACAACATCATCCGGTGCGGCAGCAACATGACCGGCCGGGCATAGCGATAGATCGTGCGGTGACAGATGGTCAGCAGCATCGGCGGCTATTCGGCGGCGGATTGCGCCGAAATCGCGCGTGCCACCGCCTCATATCCCGTCGCGCTGGCGATGGCGACGTCCAGCGGGCGCCCCGACAGCGGCTCGCTGTGATTGTTCAAAAACAGGATCGCGGCGTCGGTACCCATGGCCGACCATGCCAGCCGGGTGATGCCAATCTGCCGCTCCAGCGCATCGGGCGCCAGCCGCACGGTATCGAACTTGCGGCGAAACGGCTTGTTCATCGACGCCCGTGCGGGCGAAGCGGGCTTTTCGGCCTGTTCGTCATTCATAGGCGATATCCTTTGCAAACTGCCGACCGGAATATTCAACGCCGCCGTTACGCGCTCGGGCCCAACCGTCCGCCGGCGCCCATTTTTTCCTGAAGCTCGTTCACGCGCGCGGCATAATGGCGGGCGAAATTGCGATGCACATGCCGTGCCTCGACCGACGCGGCGGCGTCCGCCTGCATCAAAGCGATTTGATGGCGGCTGAGAAGATAATTCAGGTCCATGAAAATGGCTCCCCCGATTTTGTGTAAGCGGGAGCGCAAAGTCTCTCAGTCACCGGCGCCTACGAAACGGGTCCTGCCAGCGATAATGTTGATATAGTCTTTTATGGGACGTAACATAAGCCCGCCGCCGAAATATTCCTGATCTCACCGCGATGATTTCAATGATATTACGGTTATCATTCGCCTCTCTGACAAGGCGATTTTGGGCGGCACTCACGATGTTCAGTTCGCCCGCCGCGTATCGGCCAGACCCCGGTCGGGATTTTCGCTGAACCAGCCGTCGTCTTCGGCGGTCGCCACCGGCGTCCCACCGGCCGATGCGGCGCGAAGCTCCAGCCGCTTCTCCTCACGCCGCTCCCGCTTTTCGGCGTACAAAGCCTCGGACTGCCACGCCGCGGCGGCGGCTTCGGCGACCAGCCGCACATTCGTCAGCGAAGCCTCAGCCGCGCGGGTCCGCTGGATGACTTCCTGACGGCGGCATAGGGCAAGGGATGGATACATGGGCGGCTCCTGTTTGCTGGCGTTCGGCGCAGTGCGCGCCGGTCATGCTTTCATCGGGGCGGCAGCGCCCTTCATCGTCGGCTGGGACGCGTTCAGCTTCGGCGGCTTGGGCTTTTTGGGCTTGCGCGCTTCCTTGCTGCCCTTGCGCTGACTTTTGGCCATGGCTCGTTCCTTCGATCAGTGAGTGGACATCTGGCGAAGCACACGCGCGCGGTGGGCATATCCCCACGCGCCGCTTTGAATGCGACCTTGCGTGAAATCGTCGATCAGCCGGGCCTTCATGGCCGCAAGCGGCGCGGTCGATGCGTCCGCCGCCAATCCGGCAGGGCAAGCAGGCTGGTCGGGCACCACGCCTGGCATATCAATTTGATGGGGGGTCATCGCAGTCGTCCCGTCACAGGCGGGGAGCGCACGAATCTCTCAGTCGCACCGGCGCCGGGGCATGGGGTGCGATACGTCCAAGATGGGGTTCGCGGCCCTCGAATACAAGGGACGGCGCACGGCTCCAATCCCCGTGTGGGGCGTTGGTGATGTCCGTATCAGGAGTGTGTTCTGGCCAGCTTTCTTCATGCCGTCGGCACCGCCGTGCCCGATCACGACGTTCACCCCATCTTCCTCGACTGGGCGGCGAACCGGTTGGCGGGCAGCCGGGATGAACGGCTGTTCGCGCGCATGGCGGGCCGGTCGGGAATCGGCCATCGCTGGTCGGTGCTGCCGCGCGACGCACCGCTGATCGACGCGGGCGGCTTTTACGATGGTGCGATGTGGCCCGGCACCGCGGCGCGCATGGCCATCTATGCCGAACAGGCGCCCGCGCTGGCGCTGCGCGCCATCGAACGGCTGGGGGAACAGGTGGCGCTGGACGGCATCACCCATCTGGTCGTGGCCAGCTGCACCGGGTTCGTCGCGCCCGGTATCGACCAGATCATTGCCCGCCGCCTGGCCCTGCCCCCCTCGACCGAGCGGCTGCTGGTCGGGTTCATGGGCTGTTACGCCGCCGTCGCCGCGCTGCGTTCGGCGCGCCACATCGTCCGGTCCGATCCGGCGGCGCGCGTACTGGTCGTCACGGTGGAGCTGTCGACGCTGCACCTGCAACAGACATCCGATCTCGAATCGATCCTCGCGATGCTTCAGTTCGGGGACGGCGCCGCCGCCGCGCTGGTGACGGCGGAACCCGGCGGGCTGGCGATCGGACAACCATTTGCCACCACGCTGGCCGACAGTCAGGACCTGATCCGCTGGGCGATCACCGATCATGGCTTTGTCATGCACCTGTCCGGTGAAGTGCCCGGCCGCATTGCCGATGCGCTGGCGGACCCCGCCTTCGCCGCTGCCGCCACGGGCGGCCATGCGCCATCGGACATTGACGGCTGGGCGGTCCATGCGGGCGGCCGCTCGATCCTCGACGCGGTAGAGCGGGCGCTGGCGCTGCCGCCGACCGCGCTGGCGGCATCGCGCAGCGTGCTGGCCGACAATGGCAACATGTCGTCCGCGACGCTGATGTTCGTGCTGGCACGGTTGCTGGCCGGTCCGCCGGTTCAGCGCGGCGTTGCCCTCGCCTTCGGTCCCGGCCTTGCGGCAGAGGGCTTTTCGTTCGGCAGCGCGCCATGAACCTCGCCCGGCGTGCCGACACGCCCGAATTGATGGACGACCCCGATCTCGACGCCGATGTCTATGCGCGGGTGGTGGCCGATCTGGCGCGAGTGAACCGGGTGACGCTGGCCGCGCGCCCGACAATGGCGTTTCTGAACCGGGCCGCGCGGGGGCGTTCGTCGCTGCGCATCCTCGACGTCGGTTTTGGCGACGGCGACATGCTGCGCCGGATCGAGGGATGGGCGCAACGGCGTGGCCTGTCGGTCGAGCTGGTGGGCATCGACATCAACCCGCGCAGCGAACGCGCTGCGCGCGCGCATACGCCCCCCGGCTCGGCCATCCGCTGGATCACCGGCGACTATGCGATGCTGGCAGAGCCGTGGGACGTAGTGATTTCCAGTCTGGTCGCCCATCACATGCACGTGGACGAACTGATCGCCTTCCTCCGTTTCATGCAGTCGCACGCGCGGGTCGGCTGGTTCGTCAACGACCTGCACCGCCACCGGGTCGCGCATATCGGCTATCCCATTCTGGCGCGCATCGCCCGCTGGCACCCGATCGTACGCCACGACGGCACCGTGTCGATCGCGCGCGCGTTTCGCACGGCGGAGTGGCAGTCGTTGCTGGCGCGCGCGGGCTGTCATCAGGCGCGCGTGTTCCGCGCGTTCCCGTTCCGGCTATGCGTCGAATACCGGCGCTGATCGTCGGCGGCGGCCCGGCGGGTGCGACGCTGGCGCTGCATCTGGCGCGCGCGGGCCTGCCGCACCTGCTGCTCGAACGCAGCGTCGAGACAGGGGACGCGCTTTGCGGCGGTTTCCTGAGCGGGCGGACGCTGGCAATGCTGGCGCGGATGGGCATTGCCGCCGATGCGCTGAACCCCGCGCCCGTCACACGGCTGCGCCTGCTGACCCGCGAACGGGTAGTTGAGGCGCCCCTGCGCTTCCCCGCACGCGCCGTTTCGCGGCGGCGGCTCGACACGCTGATGCTGGATGCGGCGGCACGCGCGGGCGCGGCGATCGAGCGTGGCACCGGCGTCCGCGCCGTCACCGGCAATGTCGCGCGGCTGGATGACGGTCGCGAACTGGCTGCCGACGCGATCTTTCTGGCGACGGGCAAGCATGAACTGCGCGGCCTGTCCCGCCCCGGCGACGCGCGCGGCGGCGACCCGGCGGTTGGCCTGCGCGTGCGGCTGAGCGCGTCGGCGGCGCTCGACCGGTCGGTGGGCGATACAATCGAACTCCATCTCGTCGATCGCGGCTATGCCGGGCTGGTCCGGCAGGAGGATGGCGGCGCCAATCTGTGCCTGGCGGTGCGCCGGTCGCGCCTGAAACAGGCGGGCAGCCCCGAACGCCTGCTGGCGGCCATCGGCGCGGAGCTACCGCAACTGGGGGAGCGACTGGCCCATCGCCTGAGCGGCTCGCCGGTCGATGCGGTCGCCAACGTCCCCTATGGCTGGCGTGCGCGCAACGGACGCGCGGGGTTGTTCCGGCTGGGCGATCAGGCGGCGGTCATCCCTTCCGTCGCGGGCGAGGGGATGGCGATTGCAATGGCCAGCGCCGCCGCCGCCGCCGACGCTTATGCCACGGGTGGTCCGAACGCCTCGATCGCGTTTCAGCGCGCGCTGGCGCGGCGGCTGTGGCGGCCTGTGGGCATCGCATCGGCGGCGTGGCATCTGGCGGAGCGACCGGGCATGGCCGCCCTTGCCCTGCGCGCGGCATCGGCGCGGCCGCAAATCCTGTCGCTGCTCGCCCGGCTGACACGGATCGACGCCGCGCTGGCGGGCTGAGCCAAGGTCACGACAATTCCTGCGCCTCTGCCTCCAGCCAGCGGATGCGCCCGACGATGCTCACGAAAAACGCCGTCGACCAGCCCAGCAGGATGATGCCGTTCGCGCTTTCGATGGCGCCGACGACGCGCCATCGCGGGTCCAGCACCACATCGCCGTACCCGACCGTCGTATAGGATGCGGTCGAGAAATAGAGCGCCGTCTCAAGGTTCCCTACCGCCCCGACGCCCAGATAAAGGGCGGCATAGGCCCAGATTTCGATCCCGTGCAGCACGAACAGCCCCGCCGCCGCCGCGACGATCGCCAACCCCTCGGCAATCAGGCCGCGTCGGTCGGGCCGCCCCTGACGATGACGGCGCAGCAACGCCAAAAGCGCCGCCAGCCCGGCCAGATGCGTGGTCACGGTGGCGGCGACCATGGCCGTGGCGGCGGCAAGCTCCAGCAATAATTGCATGGGCCGCGATGCTAGGGCCAAAATCCCGCCGGGGTCATCCGTAACTGCCCGGATGCGCGCCTTATCGCCGGTGCGCCATCAGGATCGGCACCGGCGAATGTTCCAGCATGGTGCGCGTCGTGCCGCCGAACATCGCCTCGATCGTCCGGCTGTGGCCGAATGCGCCCATCACCAGCCAGTCATGTTGCCCCCGCCCGATTTCGGTCAGCAGCGCGTTACCCGGCCGGTCCACCGTCGCCGGTTCGTGCTGGACGACCGGCTCGATCCCGTGGCGCGACAGGTATCGCGCCGCCGCCTCCGCCGGCAGTCCCTGGCCCCCGTCATCCACATGAAACAGCGTGACCGTGCGCGCCAGCGACAGCAGCGGGACCGACGCCTGCAACGCGGCCTGCGCGTTTTCCGAACCGTCCCACGCCACCATCGCACGGTTCGCCACGTCCAGCCTGCGCGCCTTTGCGGGCACCACCAGCACCGGCTTGCCCAGCCGGACCAGCGCGTCGCCGACCACATCGGCCAGATGCGGGCACAGCTCGCCTGCCCAGTCGGTGCTCAGCACGATCAGGTCGGTCAGCCCCGCATGATCGCGAATCGCCTGCGCGGCAAAACCGGTCCGGTCGATCCATTCGAACGACACGTCCTCATGCTCCAGCCGGGCGATCATGCGCGCCCGATTGGCGGCCTCTACCTCCATCTCGCGCGCCATCATCACGGCGACCGTGCCGCCATAATCATCGGTGAATTCGGGAATGGCGGTCAGGTCGACACAGATCAGGTGACCGCCCGTCGCGCGCGTGACATCCAGCGCCACCTGATAGCGCGCCTCCTGACCTTCATCGTCGTGGATAAGAAGAAGGATATTCTTCATGACTATCTCCGTCGGTCGTTCGCAAGGATGCAGGCACTCTCCCCGTCACAACATTCGCAAAGCTACTTAAGGCTGCCGGCCGCCCTGCCGCCGCATCGCCTCTCGCGCGCGTTCGGCGTGGCGCAGCCGCAACAGGTCGGCGCAGATCGCGTTTGTCCGCTGCCGCACGTCTTCCAGGCACTGGTCGATATAATCGGGCCGGGCATCGGGCACGATGCCGTCGAAATGCATCCGGTCCGGCCCCGTCATGCCGAAGATTTCGGTCAGATACAGGTCGAACGCGTGGCGAAGGCCCGAATATTGCCCCCGCTCCTCCAACCATGGCCGCGTCGTGCCCGACGACGACAGAATGACCAGCCGCTTGCCCTTCAACACAGGACTGGGCCGGTGTTCGCTCAGAGTACTGGTAACAAATCCGGCGCCCAGGATGCGGTCGACATAACCCTTGATGATCGCTGGCGGCAGCCCGAACCAGATGGGAAAGGCCAGCACCAGCACATCGGACCGTTGCACCCGGTCCAGTTCCGCCGCGACATCGGCGTGCAAGCGATAAGCGGGGCCGGGGCGCTCCTCCACCCTCAGCAGCGGGTCGAAACTGTGCATGTACAGATCGTGCAGGTCGCCGACCTGCCCGTTGGCGACCACCGCCTCGCAATAGGTTCTGGCCATCGAACGACAGAAGCTGGCGGGATTGGGGTGTCCGACGACGACGTGATGGACGATCGGGCCCGTTGCGGCGCGTGGTTCGTTCGCGGGCGGTCCAGCCCGCTCGGCGGCTGCCATTGCCTTCTCCTTCCCCCAGGATGCTAGGAAATGGCCGCAAGGCCCGCGATTGGTAAAACTACCTAACCTATCTCACCCCCTGTCGAAGGATCCGACCCCATGAGCCAACCGATCAAGATCGTTGCCGTTCTGACCGCGCTGCCCGGCAAGGCCGCGGACCTGCGCGCGCTGATCGACACGATGCTGGCGCCCAGCCGGGCCGAACCGGGCAATCTGCGCTATGACCTGTGGCAGGACCGGGCCGACCCCGCCCGCTTCGCCATCGACGAGTTGTATGTCGACGAAGCGGCCATTGCCGCGCACCGCGACAGTGCCCATTTCCGCGCCTTCGCCGCCGCCAGCGCGGCGCTGACCGAACGCGACGTCCTGCTGCTCGACCCCATCGACGTCGCCTGAACCCAAGGAGACCGCCTCATGTCACTCAAGGACATTCTGCCCGGCAAGCTCGGCTTTGGCGCCGCGCCGCTTGGCAACATGTTTCGCGCCATTCCCGAAGAGGAAGCGCTCGCCACGGTCGAGGCCGCGTGGAACGACGGCATCCGCTATTACGACAACGCCCCCTTTTACGGCGCGGGGCTGGCCGAGCTTCGCATGGGTGAGGCGCTGGCCGGGCGTCCGCGCGACGAATATGTCATCAGCACCAAGGTCGGCCGCGTCATCCTGGACGAGGTTGAGGATGTCAGCCTGCGCGACAATGGCGAAAAGGGCGATGTCTTTGCCCATGGCCGCCCCAACCGCATCGTCAACGATTACTCCTATGACGCCACGCTGCGCTCGATCGAGGACAGCCTGAAGCGGCTGCGGACCGACCATATCGAAATCGCCTTCGTCCACGATCTGGCGCAGGATTTCTGGGGCGACCAGTGGATCGCCCGGTTCGAGGAAGCGCGCGGCGGCGCGTTCAAGGCGCTCGACCGGCTGCGCGACGAAGGGGTGATCAAGGCCTGGGGCCTTGGCGTGAACAAGGTGGAGCCGATCGAGCTGCTGCTCGAACTGGAAGAGCCCCGGCCCGACGCGTTTCTGCTGGCCGGGCGCTATACGCTGCTCGACCACGCCCGCGCGCTTCAGCGGGTGATGCCGATGGTGGCCGAACGCGGCCTGGGCATCGTCGTCGGCGGCCCCTACAGCTCCGGCGCGCTCGTCGGTGGGCCGAATTTCGAATATGCGCCCGCCACGCCCGCCATTCTTGACAAGGTCGCCCGGATCAAGGCGATTGCCGACCGCCACGGCGTCAGCATGAAGGCCGCCGGGCTGCAATTCTCGCTCGCCAACCCCGCCGTCGCGGCGGTCATCCCCGGTGCCAGCCGCCCCAGCCGCATTGCGGAGGACAGCGCCGCGCTTACCGAATCGGTCCCGGCCGATTTCTGGCGGGCGTTGCGCGATGCCGCGCTGGTTCACCCCGACGCCCCGCTGCCCGGCGCGGCATAACCCAGATTGCCCCGCAGGCGCCCGCAAACGGCGCTTGCGGGGATGCCGCACCCCGCCCATTTGAAAGCGGCGCGCGCAGGACGTATATCGGCGCCATGGCAACCCTCCTGACTCCCGCTCCCAAGGGCCGCCCGCGCGGCTTTTGCGCCGAAACGGCGCTGGCGGCGGCGCTGCGCGTATTTTGGACCAAGGGGTATGAAGGCGCTTCGATCACCGACCTGACCGAAGCGATGGGCATCACCCGGCCCAGCATGTACGCCGCATTCGGCAACAAGGAGGCGCTGTTTCGTCAGGCGCTGGACCTGTATGAGCGCGAAAAGCTGGACTATATGCGCTGCGCACTTGACGCGCCGACCGCGCGCGGTGTGGCCGAACGGCTGATGCGCGGCGGCATCGACAACCAGACCAGCGATTGCGCGGCCAAGGGGTGCCTTGGCGTCATCAGCAGCATTGCGTGCGGCGACGAATCGCAGGCCATTCGCGAAGAGGTGATCGCCCGGCGTGCATCGTCACGCGCGGCAATGGTCGAACGCTTCGAGCGTGCACGCGCGGACGGCGATTTCGGCGCCGATGTCGTGGTCGACGATCTGATCAACTATCTGTTCGCCTTTCTTCAGGGGCTGGCCGTTCAGGCGGGCGCCGGTGCCACGCGCGAACAGCTGGAATGCACCGTCGACCTGGCGCTGCGTTTGTGGCCCACGCGCTGAAGGCCGCTCTCCGATTTTTTTTGAACCGATCGGTATGAAAGTCGCTTGACCCGTCACAGGGTGGTTTATATACCGCTCGGTATGGAAGCGGTGCAGTATTGAGTACCGCAATCCGCGATTGAAAAACACCGCCGCGTTCGCGAAACGCCGCCCGTTCGACCGTCCGTGTCGTTCGGCGGATCGCGCCCGCGCGCCGTTCGGGGAAGGACGTTCGCCATGGCCTATCTTGCATTTGCCGAAACTGCCGCCGGTTGCGCCGACCTGCCGCTCGATGGCGGGCGCACCGCCACCCTTTCCGCGCTGGAATGGTCGGTGGTCGCACTGGCACGGCGTGACAGCCTGTCGTCGCTGCGCCAGCCGGGCCGCATCGCCATGGCGATGGGCACGTTGTTCGGCGAACGCCCCAATCCACGCCTTGCCGACCCCCGGCTTGAAGCACTTCGCCGGATCGCGGTGCTCAGCTGGCATCATGGCTACACGGTGGACGGCGACGAAGTGCGCGCCTTCCTCGATGCCGGCTTCGACCTGCGCCAATATGAGCTGGTCGTCGACAGCATCGCCGCCGACCGCGCCCGCGCGACATCGGCCCGCGCCCGCCGCGCCGCCTGACCCGCTTGCGCGCGGACATCGCCGCGCCCATTTCGGGTCGATGACCCCGCCGCTCCCCCGGTGCCGCTGATGGCGCTTGCCGAACTTGGCCGGTTCAACCGGATCGAGGCGCATGTGGTCGCCGGCGCACTGGAAGCAGCCGGCATCCCCGCCGTCAGCTTCGACGCGGAAATGAGCCTTGGGGAAGGCAGCGCTTTCCTCATCCCCGTGCGCGTGATGGTCGATGCCGACGATCTGGCCGAAGCGCGCGCCGTGCTGGCCGAAGCATCGGGCGACTGATCGCGACTGCCCGAAAATTGGGCAGCCGTTCGCCGATGCACAAAAATCAACACTTCGGTAACAAATAGGGCGGGTGGCGGCCACGCAAACCCGCCATTTTGCCATTTGGCACGCCCCTTGCTGATCTGTTCCTCGGGAAACAGCCGAGGGGGCGACATGAAGCTAATCATCGCCATCATCAAACCGTTCAAGCTCGACGAGGTGCGCGAAGCGCTGACCGAAGTCGGGGTGGCCGGCATGACCGTCAGCGAAGTGAAGGGTTTTGGCCGTCAGAAGGGCCAAACCGAAATCTATCGCGGCGCCGAATACTCCACGAACATGGTGCCCAAGATCAAGGTCGAGGTGGTCTGCGCCACCGACCTGGCCCCGCGCGTGGTTGAAGTCGTTCAAGCTGCCGCGAACACCGGTTCGATCGGCGACGGCAAGATCTTCGTGCTCGATGTCGGTCAGGCGGTGCGGATTCGCACCGGCGAAACCGACCAGACGGCGCTGTGAGGGGGGACAGGATGAAGCGTTTGATTGCACCTTTCGCCGCCGGCGCGGCGAGCCTGATGGCGGCGATGCCCGCCTGGGCGCAGGAAGCGGCCGCTGCCGCGCCCACGCCCGACAAGGGCGATACCGCCTGGATGATGATCTCGACCGTGCTGGTCATGGCGATGATCGTGCCGGGCCTCGCACTCTTCTATGGCGGCCTTGTCCGCACCAAGAACATGCTGTCGGTCCTGACCCAGATCCTGGCCGTGGCCAGCCTGGCGATGATCATCTGGGTCATCTACGGCTATACCATGGCGTTCGGTGACGGCGGCAACGCCTTCATTTCGGGCTTCGGCAAGCTGTTCCTGGCCGGTGTCACCGCCGATTCGACGGCAGCGACCTTCTCCGACGGGGTCGTCATCCCCGAATATGTCTTCATCGCCTTCCAGATGACCTTTGCCGCGATCACCGTGTCGCTGGTCGTCGGCGGCCTGGTAGAGCGTCTGAAGTTCTCGGCGCTGATGGTCTTCGCGGTCGTCTGGCTGACGATCGTCTACTTCCCGATCGCGCACATGGTGTGGGCGGGTAACGGCCTGCTGTTCAACTGGGAACCGGCGGCGCTCGACTTTGCGGGCGGCACCGTCGTCCACATCAATGCCGGTATCTCGGCACTGGTCGGCGCGCTGATCCTCGGCCCGCGCCTGGGCTACAAGAAGGACATCATGGCGCCGCACTCGCTGACCATGACGCTGATCGGCACCGGTCTGCTGTGGGTGGGCTGGTTCGGCTTCAACGCCGGCTCGGCACTGGAAGCCAATGGTTCGGCGGCGCTGGCCATGATCAACACCTTCGTCGCCACCGCTGCGGGCGTGCTGTTCTGGATGCTGACCGAACGGGTACTGGGTCACAAGAGCTCGCTGCTCGGCGCATGTTCGGGTGCCATTGCCGGCCTGGTCGCCGTCACCCCGGCGGCAGGTAATTCGGGCCCGTTCGGCGCGATCCTGCTGGGTGCGATCGCCGCCATCCTGTGCGCCTTCTTCGTGGTCAGCGTGAAGCCCAAGCTCAACCTCGACGACTCGCTGGACGCATTCGGCATCCACGGCATCGGCGGCATCATCGGCTCGATCGGTACCGCCTTCACCATGCTGCCGTCGCTCGGCGGTCCGGGTGCGGCGGACTATGCCCTCGGCCCGCAGTTCGTGACCCAGGTGGTCGCGGTGCTGATCGCCGGCGGCTGGGCCGCGATCGGATCGGCCATCGCATTCTTCATTGCCAAGGCGCTCACCGGACTTCGGGTTTCCGAAGAGGTGGAACGCGAAGGCCTCGACCTCGGGGAGCATGGCGAGCGCGCCTACAACTACTGAGGTTTCACAAGCTTCGGGACCGGCTTCAATCCCCGGCCGGTCCCGTCACCGGGTTCCTCCTGCGGACCCCTGGCCGGTGCAGCAATGCACCGGCCTTTTTTTATCACGCCACCGGCGGCGTCCCGCGCGCGGCCTTCAGCTCGTCGCGGATCTCGCGCAGCAGCACCACATCGGCCGGATCGGCGGCGGGGGCGGCATTGCCCTCGACCTTTTCCTTTTCCAGCCGCGCCAGCAGCCGGTTGACGCTGCGCACCAGCAGGAAAACGATGAACGCCAGGATCAGGAAATTGATCACGACGGTGATGAACTGGCCGAAACCCAACAGCGGCGCGCCCGCCGCCTTCAACGCGGCATAATTGTTCAGCGACCCGGCATACCCTTCAGGGACCGGCCCCAGCCGCAGGAAATAGCCCGAAAAATCGACACCGCCGAAAATCGCGCCGATCACCGGCATGATGACGTCGTCGGTCAGCGACTTGGTGATGTTGCCGAACGCCGCGCCGATAATGACACCCACCGCCAGATCCAGCACGTTGCCGCGCGCGATGAATGATTGAAAATCCTTGAGCATGGTGCAGTCCCCTCTTCCCGGTTAAAGGCGCGGGCAACCTAACCCGACACCAACAGACTGGCGAGCGGATGCAAGACGATCATTTCGACCATGACAAACCCGTCGAGACCATGTGGGCCGGCCGCTTTATCGAAGCGAAGCGCAAGGGCCGCTGGGAATATGTGGCGCGCACGCGCGGTATTCATGCCGCGGTGATCCTGGCGGTTCAGGACGATCATGTGCTGCTGGTCGAACAATATCGCGTGCCGCTGGGCCGTCGCTGCGTCGAACTACCGGCCGGCCTGATCGGCGACGAAACCGATGGGGAGGACCCGGTCGAAGCCGCGGGACGCGAGCTGGAGGAAGAAACGGGCTGGCGCGCCGGACGGGTCGAACCGATGGGCGACTTCTGGTCGGCCCCCGGTCTGGTATCGGAAAGCTTCACCCTGATGCGCGCGACCGACCTGACCCAGGTTGGCCCCGGCGGCGGCGTCGACGGAGAAGACATTACCGTCCACCACGTTCGGTTGAGCGAAATCCCGGCTTTCCTCGATGAACGTCGGGCGGCGGGCTGCGGCGTCGATGTGCGATTGCTGATGCTGCTGGGACCGGCGAACATCGCCTGAATGTCAGAGGTCGACGCATGGCGTCGCTCGGCGCTATGACAGCAGGGCAGGCGGCATCGACCGCGAACATGAGTGGGGAGAATGCAGATGATCCGTTTGCTGGCGATGATCGGCGCGCTGATGACGCCGCAAGCGGCCCCGAACCCGCATCTGCCCAAACCCAGCTATGATCGCACGCCCCCGACGCTGCCGCCCACGCTAAAGCCCGGCGCGGTGCTGATCCTGTCCAAGACCAATGGCTGGCGGCACATCGAACATATCCCGCATTCGAACGAAGTCATTGCCGGCATCGCCCACGATCTGGGCCGCACCAGCTTCACGACCGAAAATGCCGCCGTGTTCGACGATGCGCTGCTCAAGCGCTTTTCGGTCGTCGTGCTGAACAGCGCCAGCGGCGATTTCATGACCCCGGCACAGCGCGCCGCCTTCGAACGCTTCGTCGCGCGCGGTGGCGGCGTGGTTGCGTTGCACGCGGCGGGCGACAACAGCCACAAGGCGCCCTGGTATGTCGACACGATCATCGGCACCACCTTTACCGGGCACCCCAATGGCGACGATCATATCCAGTCCGCGCGCATGGTCGTGAACCAGGCCGCCCACCCCGTCATGGCGGGCATTCCGCAATCGTGGACGCCCAAGGACGAATGGTATTCCTTTTCCCACGACCCCGCGACGCGCGGCATGACCGTGCTGGCGAGCGTGGACGAGAGCAGCTATCGCCCCGGCGAGAAACTGGCGATGGGCGCCAACCACCCGATGATCTGGACCAATCCGCGCGCCAAGGGCCGCGTCGTCTATTCGGCGCTGGGCCACACGCCCGAATCCTATGACGATCCCACTTATCGCCGCTTCCTGACCAACGCGATCCGCTGGGCCGCGCGCTAGGCGTTCGCGCTCAGCGCGGGCGGGTCCACAGCACCGGGTCGCGCGGGGCGTCGGCATATCGCCCCCGCCCTGCGGCCTGCACGCCCGCACGCGCGATCCAGGCGGCCTTTTCCCGCTTCGACGTGGTGACGCGGTGGTCCCACGCATGGTCGCCGCGCTCCGCCACCCGACGCGCGATGTCGCCGTAAATCCCCGCCGCCGCCAGCACTGCCCAGGCCGAGCGATACGATAGCGCCGGGGTGCCCCCACGCGCGCTTTCCTCGTGCAGCGCCGCGCGTTCCGCCAGCCGCCGCGCCAGCACCGACAGGCGCGGGCGATAGGGCGGCTTCATGTGCTGCCCCGGCGGCATATCCATCTCGACCAGCCATTCGACCGGCAGATAGCATCGGCCCGCGCGGTCATCCTCCTCGATATCGCGGGCAATGTTCGACAACTGAAACGCCAGCCCCAGGTCGCAGGCGCGGTCCAGCGTCGCCTCGTCCGCCGGATCGACGCCCATCACGACCGCCATCATGCACCCGACCGCACCCGCGACATGATAGCAATAACGGTACAGGTCCGCCTCGCTGCGCGGGCGCCATTCGTCGGCGTCCAGCTGAAATCCGTCGATCAGGTCATCGGCAAACCGCTTGGGCAGGCCTGTTTCAGCAACCACGATGCCCAGGCCGTCGAACGCCGGTTCGCCGGTCAGTTCGCCCGCGAACGCCGCATCGGTCATCGCACGCAAACGGGCGATGCGCGCCGGCGCATCGTCGACGCGCGTCATGCCATGGCCATGATCCTGTCCGTCGGCCACATCGTCGCACGCGCGGCACCAGGCATAAAGCAGCCACGCCCGCTCCCGCGTCGCGCGGTCAAACAGTTGCGACGCGGCGGCAAAGCTTTTCGACCCGCGCGCGATCGAACGGCGCGCGCCGTCGACCAGCACCGCGCGCTGGTGCGGCGACCTCACAATGCCTCGCGCGCCATCCGCGTGATCGGCACATGCGGCTGATAAGCATCCATCCGCTCGACCAACCGGTTCAGATCGCCATCGACGATCAGGATGTCGCGGTGCTGCGGACGCAGGAATCCCACATCGGCCATGCGATCGACAAAGCTGACCAGCGGGTCATAGAAACCCTGCCAGTTGAGCAGCCCGACGGGGTTTGAGTGATAGCCGATCTGCGACCAACTCATCGCTTCCCACAATTCGTCCATCGTTCCCGTGCCGCCCGGCAGCGTCAGGAACGCGTCCGACAGGTCGGTGAAACGCTGCTTGCGCTCATGCATGGTCGACACGGTTTCCAGCGATGTCAGCCCGCGATGCGCGACTTCGGCATCGACCAGCGCCTGCGGGATCACGCCGATCACCTCGCCGCCCGCTGCCAGCGCGCTGTCCGCCACCGCACCCATCAGGCCCAGCCGCCCGCCGCCATAGACGACGCCGATGCCGCGCTCCGCCAGGGTGCGGCCGACCAGCCGCGCACATTCGATATAGGTCGGATCGGCCGGTGTGGCCGACCCGCAATAAACGGCGATACGCTTCATCATCTGTCCTGCAACGGTTTCGGTCACGACAATCGTTAAATGGCACGCGGCGCAACCCCGCCGCCCATTCGCGGGCGGGGGGCGCAGCGGTTTATCGCGGCTGTTCCAGCATCAGTGCCGCCGTCGCCTTGGCGCTGCCGACGACACCCGGAATGCCTGCGCCCGGATGCGTGCCCGCACCCACGAAATACAGGTTGGGGATGTGATCGTCACGGTTGTGCGCGCGGAAAAAGGCGCTTTGCGTCAACAGCGGCTCCAGGCTGAACGCGCTGCCCAGATGCGCGGCCAGATCGCGGGTAAAATCGGCGGGGGTATAGCTGAACTTGGTGACGATCCGCTCGTGGATGTCGGGGATCAGGCGGCGGCCCACCTCGTCCAGGATGCGGCGCTCATATTCGTCCTTGATCGCGTCCCAGTCGGCGGGAAAACGCCCCTGATGCGGCACCGGCGCCAGCGCGTAGAAGGTCGAATGACCCTCCGGCGCCATCGATGGATCGGTGACGGTCGGGTGGTGCAGGTAAAGGCTGAAATCCTCCGACAACACGCCATGGTCGTAAATGTCGGCCAGCAATCCCTTATAGCGCGGGCCGAACAGGATCATGTGGTGCGGAATGCCCGGCCACGTCCCCTTGATGCCGAAATGCACGACGAACAGCGAGGGCGAGAATTTCTTCTTCTCAAGCGACTGCGTGGTCCGCCGGGCGCTGCGCGACCCGGACAGCAGGTCGCGGTAACTGTGCATCAGGTCGGCGTTCGACGCGACGGCATCGACATCCAGGTGAAAGCCGCTGGCCGTCGTCACACCCGTTGCGCGGTCGCCCAGCGTTTCGATCGACGCGACCGGATCGTCCAGCCGCACCACGCCGCCCAGCCGCTCGAACTGGCGGACCATGCCCGCAACCAGCCGGTTGGTCCCGCCCTTGGCAAACCAGACGCCCCCGTCGCGCTCCAGCTTGTGGATCAGGGCATAGATCGCGCTGGTCTTCATCGGATTGCCGCCGACCAGCAGCGTGTGAAAGCTCAGCGCCTGGCGCAGCTTCTCGTTCTTCACGAAGCTGGAGACCATCGAATAGACCGACCGCCACGCCTGATATTTGGCCAGCGCGGGCGCCGCCTTGATCATCGAGCCAAAGTCGAGGAACGCCTTGGCGCCCAGCTTTACATACCCTTCCTCGTACACGCCGCGCGAATAATCGAGGAAGCGGGCATAACCCTCGATATCGCCGGGATCGAGCTTGGCGATCTCCTGCCGCAGCACGGTGTCGTCGTTGGTATAGTCGAAGTTCGTCCCGTCGGCCCAGTTCAGCCGGTAAAAGGGATTGACCGGCAACAGCTCGACATCCTCGGCCATGTCATGGCCCGACAATGCCCACAGCTCCCGCAACGCCTCGGGCGCGGTGATGACCGTGGGTCCGGCGTCAAAGGTGAAGCCGTCACGCTCCCAGAAATAGGCCCGCCCGCCGGGCTTGTCGCGCGCCTCGAATATGGTCGTCTGCACGCCGGCTGCCTGAAGGCGGATGGCTAGCGCCAGTCCCCCGAAACCCGAACCGATGACCGCTGCGGTCTTCACGCCTTGATCTCCCGAATGGCGGCGATGGCGCGTCCGACCGGCACCGGCGGCTTGCCGGCAAGGACACGCGCCTTGTCTAGGATGGTCGATTGACCGGAATAAAAGCGCCCGATCAATGCGGGATCGAGCCGGTAGAAGCGCTCCAGCACGCGCCAGCGTTCCCCCGGTTCGGCGGCGCGGAACAGCATCGCCGTCAGCGCGCGGTAAAATCCCCGCGCCTTCCACGTCGCGGCGGCGTGGCCGTGCGTCAGCTGGTGCAGCGCCGCGCCCGAAAAATCGCGCGCGCGCGCGATCAGCGCGGCGGTCCGCACCGCGTCGGGCAGCGAATAGCCGGTCAGCGGGTGGAACAGCCCCGCGCGGACCCCCGCCTTGGCGACGCCCCGCCCGCCAGAGGTCCAATATCCCTCGAAATCGCCCGCCCACACGACGGGCAGCGCCCCGCGCTCGACCCGCGCCACCCGCGCGACCGGCCATCCGCGCGCATCGGCATAAGCGGCGATGCGCCCGGTCAGCGCACCATCGTCAATGTCGGGCGTGTCGCTGTAATAGGTGTCCTCCACGAACATCCGGTCCGCGGCAAAGGGCAGGCAATAGACAAAGCGATAGCCGTCGATCTGCTCGACCCCGGCGTCCATCACCATCGGGCGCGGCGCGCCATGGGGGGCATCCAGCACCAGTTCCTGGCCGACGAATTTCTGCCAGCCCATGCTCAGCATCGACAGGTCGGCGGCGCCGCGACAATCGATCACGCCATCGGCCTCGATCCGCTCGCCATCGCCCAGCACCACGGCGGTCGCGCTGGCCGCCAGCACGCGCCGCCCCAGCATCAGCGCGCCGTCGGGCAACCGTTCGCGCACCACCCGGTCCAGCCGTTCCGATTCGATGCTGCGGTAATGCGCGGCCAGCGTCCGGCGATGCGCCGGAAAGGCGACGTCATATCCGGTCCAGCGATGACAGATCAGCGGCTCCACCAGCCAGCGATCCTGCGCCGCCACGTCGCTTTCGAAAAAGGACCAGAGGTGGTTGCCGCCGACCGTCTCGCCCGCGTCGATCAGCCGCAGGTCTAGATCGGGGTGCTTCTGCGCCAGCGCGAGCGCGATCAGCCCCCCGGCCAGGCCCGCGCCGACGATCGCGACATTGCAACGATGGGTGGACGGCATCGCCCCCGCCTAGCGGTAAGCGCGGGGACTGGAAAGGGGATGGCACGCGCCGATTTCATGCGCGCCGCCGATGGGGTAGAAGCAGCGCGCAATGACGCTGCTCCACGCCCTTGCCGAACCGCTGTCATGCGCGCGCTGTCCGGTGCGGGGCGAAGCGGTGTGTGCGGGGCTGGACGCAGCGGGGCTGGCAGAGCTGTCGCGCCTTGGCCGCCACCGGCATTTCGCGCGGGGTGAGACGATCTTTGCCGCCGGTGACGACGCGGTCGCCTGCGCGACGCTGGTGTCGGGCGCGGCCAAGCTGGCGACCACCGATGCCGACGGCGTCGAACGCATCGTCGCGCTGGTCCACCCCGCCGGGCTGCTGGGCCGGTTGTTCGCCCATACGCTGGATTATGACGCGATCGCGCTTGGCGAATGCGAGCTGTGCCTGTTCCCGCGCGGGGATTTCGAACGGCTGATGGCCGATTATCCCGAACTTGCCCGTCGCGTGCTGGAACGCACGCTGGCCGAACTGGACCGGGCGCATGAACTGGCCGACCTGATCGGGCGGCGCGATGCGCGCGGGCGCGTGGCGGGATTGCTGATCGCCTTTTCGCGCGCGGCGGGGGCGGGGTGCCATGCCGCTGACCGATTCGACCTGCCGCTGACGCGCGGCGAAATGGCGGGGCTGCTGGGCCTGTCGATCGAAACCGTCAGCCGCCAGCTGACCGCAATGGAGCGCGACGGCGTGATCGCGCGCAGCGGCGCCCGCGGCATCGTGCTGCACGATCCGCGGGCGCTGGCCGGGACCGGCGGCTGAACCGCTCGGCTCCGGCCCCTCCCCTGCCTCAGACGCCGGCGCGGATCGCGGCGATGATCAGGCCCCATCCGACGATCAGCACCGGCAGCGTCATCACCTGTGCCACCACCGCCTTGCCGTTCAGCCAGCCGCTGCCGGTTTCCAGCCCTTCCGCCATGAATTCGGACCAGCTGGCAAAGCGGCCCTCGCGCGGCTCCACCATCCGCGCCCACAAGGCGGGGACGCCGAACGCCATGGCGATATAGGCGACGAACACCGCGAACGGCAGCCACAGCTCCCCGTTCATGAATGTCAGGCCCATGATGGCAAGGAACAGGAAATAGGCGCCGACCGTCGCCGCGAACATGGCGGGGTGCAGGTCGAACGCGCGATCGGCGCGGTTGCGGCGGACGATTGCCCTGTCGGCAAGGGTGGCGGCGCTGTGCATACGGGTCATGGCGAATCTCCTTTATCGCCACTTTCGCGCCCGTCGCCGGGCTGCGCCTTGACGACCGTCAAACTTGCCCCGCGCGTCGTTGTCAGTGGCGCATGCGGGGCGTAGATGTCGCTGCGTGACTGCCCTCACCGCCATTTTCCTGTCCGCGCTCGCGATGACGCTGATCGTCGGCGTGCGCTACCTCGTCACGTCGGGCGCGTTCGCGCTGGCGACGCGGGTGCGAAAGCCGGGCCTTTATGCCGGCCTGGACCGCCAGATCTGGCGGGAAATCAAATGGAGCCTCGCCTCCGCCGCGATTTACGGCATCCCGGCGGGCATCGTCGCCTGGGGGTGGCAGGCGCATGGCTGGACGCGCATCTATGCCGATGTGAACGCCTGGCCGCTCTGGTATCTGCCGGTGTCGGTGTTCCTGTACCTGTTCGCGCACGACACCTGGTTCTACTGGACGCATCGCTGGATGCATGTGCCGCGCTGGTTCCGCATCGCGCACGCCGTGCATCATGCCAGCCGCCCGCCCACCGCCTGGGCCGCCATGGCCTTTCACCCGATCGAGGCGCTGACCGGCGCTGTGGTAATTCCGCTACTGGTCTTCGCGATTCCCATCCATGTCGGCGCACTCGGCTTGGTGCTGGGCATCATGACCTTTATGGGAGTCACCAATCATATGGGGTGGGAGATTTTCCCTCGGTTCGTGGTCGACGGCGCGGCGGGCCGATGGCTGATCACCGCCAGCCACCATCAACGGCATCATGATCGCTATGGGTGCAATTTTGGACTTTATTTCCGGTTCTGGGACCGGCTGTGCGGCACCGATGACGGGTTGGGCAGCTTTGAACGGGCGGCGCCGCGCGCTCGCGCTCGTGCCGCTCATGGCGCTGATGGGCGCATCGCCGGTCACGACCCTCACGGTTGACGTCGATTCGCTTCGCAATGCGCGCGGCATGATCCGGCTGTGCCTGACGGCGGCGGCGGACAATTTCCCGACATGCGTGGACGATGCGCGCGCGGTCGCCCGCTCGGTGCCCGCCAGCCAGCCCAGCCTGTCCTATGACGGCCTGCCGCCGGGCGGTTATGCGCTGGCGGTGATCCATGACGAAAACGGCAATGGCAAGCTCGACACCTTCATGGGCATTCCGCGTGAAGGGTTCGGCTTTTCGCGCAACCCGCGCATCGCCTTTGGCCCGCCCAGCTTCGCCGCGGCGCGTTTCACCCTGTCCGACGTGGGTGAGGAACAGCGCATCCGCATGAAGTACATGTTTTGACGGCACCAAATTCCCGCGCGAACGTTTCGGGAGTGAAATCCTTGGAGTTTCCCCCTTTGCGAATCCTCTATGCCTCAGCGCTTGGTGTTGCTGCCACCGCCACGCCCGCCCTGGCGCAGGACGTGGCCCCCGCCCCCGTGGATACGCCCGCGACGGGCGATCCGCGCGCCGACTTCACCATCCTCGGCCTGGGCGTCGGCGTACTACCCAATTATGAGGGGTCGGACGATTACGGCGTCTCGCCCATCCCCGCCGCGATCGGGCAGGTCAGCGGCTTTCGCTATCTGCTGGCGGGCAACCGTTTCAGCGTCGACGTGATCCGCGACGGATACGGCCCGACCTGGGATGTTCAGGCTGGCCCGATCGGCGTCGTCAATTTCAACCGCAACAGCCGCGACGCCATCGACGATCCGCAGGTCGCCCTGCTCGACGAAGTGGGCACCGCGATCGAACTGGGCGGCTATGTCGGCATCGGCAAGACCGGGGTGCTGACCAGCGACTATGACCGTCTGTCGGCTACGGTCAGCTATCGTTACGACGTGGCGGGCGCGCACAGCAGCGGCATCCTGACGCCCGCCGTCACCTATACCACGCCGCTCAGCACCAAGGCGCTGGCCGGCATCTTCGCCTCCGCCGAATTTGTCGAGCGCGGTTATGGCGAGGCTTATTTCAGCGTCTCGCCCGCCGAAAGCGCGCGCAGCGGCCTGCCCATCTATACCGCCGGCGGCGGGTTCAAGAACTGGGGCGTCGGCGCCGTCGCCATGCGCTCGCTGACCGGCGACCTGACCGGCGGGCTGCAACTGGTGGGCGGCGTCGTCTATCGCCGCCTGTCGGGCGACTATGCCGACTCGCCGATCACACGCGTCGGCTCCGCCAACCAGTGGATCGGCGCGCTGGGGCTTGCCTACAGCTTCTAAGCGCCATTGGATGCGCCGCACCGGCCCGCTCCCCCACCCGTCCTCCCACAGCGTATCCTGGATGGGAGGCCGGGTGGGGGAGCGGGCCGGTACGGCATCCGCGTGAGCGGATCGAAGGCGCCACCACCTGTCACCCCCGACGGGCGCTATATCGTCGTGCGCGGTCGCCTGTGGCGCCGCGCCGACCCTTCGCTGTCCGAAGAACGCCGCGCCGAACTGGTGGCCGAGCTGATGCACGCCCGCCGCGCCGTTCGCGACGCAGCCGACGACGCGCAGAAACGCGCCGCTCGCGCCCGCGTCCATGCGGCAAAGGTCGCGCTTGGCGAACGCGGCCCCGTCTGGTGGGATGACGGCGCGCCCGACCTGAACCGGCACATGGCCCGCAACACCCCCTATGCCGCGTGGCATGCATCGCTTGCGGGCAGCAGCGAACACGCCTAGAACGCAGGGCATCCCCGGGGGAGCGCTCATGCGCGCTTGAGAGGAAGGCAGCAGCCTTCGACCCGCTGAACCTGATCCGGCTGACACCGGCGTAGGGAGGGAGCGGCACCGCAACCATGGTCCCGTTTCCTCCAATTGGAGTGGAACATCATGGCCGATATCCCCGCACGTACCGAACTCAAGGTCACTACCGGCCCCATCCGCGGCAGCCGCAAGGTGCATGTCGGCCCCCTCAACGTCGCCATGCGCGAGATCGAGCTTGAGCCGTCGTCGGGCGAGCCGCCGCTGCGCGTCTATGACACCAGCGGCCCCTATACCGATCCCGACGCCCGCATCGACATCATGGCCGGCCTGCCCGAAATCCGCCGCGACTGGATCCGCGGCCGCGGCGATGTCGAGGAAGTCGCCCAGCGCGAAGTCCGCCCCGAAGATAACGGCCAGCTCGGCCCCGACCGATCGGGCGGGGTTCAGCCCTTCCCCAATGTCCGCCGCCGCGTGCTGCGCGCCAAGCCGGGCGCCAATGTCAGCCAGATGCATTACGCCCGGCGCGGCATCGTCACGCCCGAAATGGAATATGTCGCCACGCGCGAGAATCTGGGCCGCCAGATGCTCAAGGAATATGTCCGCGACGGCGAAAGTTTCGGCGCGTCGATCCCCGACTATGTCACCCCCGAATTCGTCCGTGACGAAGTCGCGCGCGGCCGCGCCATCATCCCCAACAACATCAACCACCCCGAATCCGAACCGATGGCGATCGGCCGCAATTTCCTGGTCAAGATCAACGCCAATATCGGCAATTCCGCCGTCGCATCCGATGTCGCGGCCGAAGTGGACAAGCTGGTCTGGTCGATCCGCTGGGGCGCCGACACGGTCATGGACCTGTCGACCGGCCGCAACATCCACGACACGCGCGAATGGATTCTGCGCAACTCGCCCGTCCCCATCGGCACCGTCCCCATTTACCAGGCGCTGGAAAAGGTCGGCGGCGTGGCCGAGGATCTGACGTGGGAAATCTTCCGCGACACGCTGATCGAACAGGCCGAACAGGGGGTGGATTACTTCACCATCCATGCCGGCGTCCGCCTGCCCTATATCCCGATGACGGCAAAGCGCGTGACGGGCATCGTGTCGCGCGGCGGGTCGATCATGGCGAAATGGTGCCTGGCGCATCACCGGGAATCGTTCCTGTACGAACGCTTCGACGAGATTACCGAGATCATGAAGGCGTATGACATCGCCTATTCGCTGGGCGACGGCCTGCGCCCCGGCAGCATCGCCGATGCCAATGACGAGGCGCAGTTCGCCGAACTCTATACCCTGGGTGAGCTGACCAGGCGCGCCTGGGAACAGGATGTTCAGGTGATGATCGAGGGGCCGGGCCATGTGCCCATGCACAAGATCAAGGAAAACATGGACAAGCAGCTCGCCGCCTGTGGCGAAGCGCCCTTCTATACCCTCGGTCCGCTGACCACCGACATCGCGCCGGGGTACGACCATATCACCAGCGGCATCGGCGCCGCCATGATCGGCTGGTACGGCACCGCGATGCTTTGCTACGTCACGCCCAAGGAGCATCTGGGCCTGCCCGACCGTGACGATGTGAAGGTCGGCGTCGTCACCTACAAGCTGGCCGCCCATGCCGCCGATCTGGCCAAGGGCCACCCCGCCGCCAAGCTGCGCGACGACGCCTTGAGCCGCGCGCGTTTCGAGTTCCGCTGGCGCGACCAGTTCAACCTGTCGCTCGACCCCGACACGGCCGAGCAATATCACGACCAGACTCTGCCGGCCGAAGGCGCCAAGACCGCGCATTTCTGTTCGATGTGCGGCCCGAAATTCTGTTCGATGAAGATCACGCAGGAAGTGCGCGACTTTGCCGCCAAGCAGAACGCGCCGATCGAGACGTTCGTGGCGGCTGAGGAAGCGGAAGCCGGGATGGCGGATATGAGCGAGCGGTTCCGCGAGAAGGGCGGGGAGGTTTATTTACCAACACGCTGAGTCGCATCATCATCAGAGTCAACAGGAACGAAAAAAGAACATCAACTTCCTATTGAACCTTTCTACGATTTCCGTATTGAACGTTTAGGCTGAGCCTAGGAGGTTTCCGTTATGGAGGCCGGTGAAGGGGAGGAGAAATCCTCCCCTTTCGTATTTTTCCAGTCAAAGCAGCTATATTTCACACCTAGCTTTGCAATCGCTTCACTAGGCAATTTACAATCGACAGTTCGCTTATGGTCTTTGAGAGCTAAAAATGCTCTGTAGTTTGGATCATAAGCCGATTTACAAATTGGGTATAAATATAGGTCGGCCAGCTGGATTAGCGGGGACGTCTTCTTCTTGAATTTAAGGTCGTAAAGTGTAGCTGAAAGCTCACTGACGCCTAATGGGGCATACTTCCCGGATGCAGTCGCATCAAATGGCATCCCGCCTTGTCGCATTTCCCCGAAATAACCGCGAATCTTATTATCAGACTTCTTATCTGATTCTTCGACAAATATTTTTAGTTTTCTTCCATCCATACTGGCCAGCTTCGCGGCGCGCTCACATGAAATCGTAAAAGCTGTTTTGCAAAGTGACCAACGCCGATTTCCGTATTTTGCTCAGTACCTGAGATCATATCCGGGTCGGTCGATCACGCATGCTGTGCCGGTCACAGGCGCCCCAACAACAAGTTGCGTCAGTTCATTGTAAAAGCGGACCCGATCCACTTCAGAAAGTTGACTGATCCAAGAGAACTCTTTTGAACAACCGCGTATTTTGAAAGAATGCAAGGGCGCTTGAATGCGCCAACGTTGCATGAAGTCCAGATGCGCTGCCCGGAAGACCTCTTCGTCCTCTTCGGCAATTAGGATTCCCCCAAGGGCGAACCAATCCTGTTGCCCCGGTTCTTTTGGCACATAGTCCAAATGCCGAGCTCCAGAATCATCCATGTAGAAATGCAGGTTCTTGTTCACAGGACTGGACATAGCTGATCGAGATTCGTCGAGCTAGAGCGTTACCCGTGGCAATCACATGAGCATTTGCTACATGAAAAGTGACGGTGTGAAGCTCTGCTCCACCACACCCATCTCACCGATAAACCTCCCGCCGGTGTCCCACCCGCACCAATAGAATCATCACGCGGTCATCCTCGATCCGCGCAACAACGCGATAATCCCCGATCCGCCAGCGCCAATAGCCTGGATGGTCGCCGGTCAACGCCGCGCCCAGTGCGCGCGGGTCGTCATGTACCGCGATACGCTCTTCCAATGTGCGGATGATGCGGCCCGCCTCTGCGCGGCCCAGCTTTTTCAGTTCCTTCCCCGCGTCGAGCGCGAAATCAATCTTCTAGGCCAAGGTCGCGCTTCAGATCGGCCAGCGGAATCGCGTCTTCGGACCGGAAATCGCGCATCCGCGCCTCGGCCAGATAGAAGTCCTCAAGATCGTCCAGATGGGCGCGGATCGCTTCGCGCGCGTGAAACGTCTTGGTGCGCCCGGTCTTTTCGGCCATCGCCGCCAGCCGCCTTTCCGTGTCAGCGTCGATCCGCACCACCAGCATGACCGTCTCCTTGCTATACGTGTATCCCACGCGCACCGCCGTCCCTCGACGGCCCTGTCCTACACGCGCAAAATCTGCTCCACACTGTCGGATGAGCCGCAACTCCCGAAAGGCGCCACCGCGCGCTGCCGACGATGCGCCGTTCGACGCCGCATTCGATCCCGTCAAAACCCGCGAACGCCATGACGGCTGGACGCCCGACAAGCAGGTCGCCTTTATCGAGGCGCTGGCCGAATGCGCGTGCGTGAACGAAGCGGCACAGCGTGTGGGGATGACCGCCACCGCCGCCTATCAGCTACGCCGCCGCACCGACGCGCAAAGCTTTCGCATGGCGTGGCAGGCGGCACTGGATCATGCGGTTGAGCGCGTATCCGACGCCGCCTTTTCCCGCGCGCTGAACGGCGTGGCGCGGCCCGTTTTCTATCAGGGCGAACAGGTGGGCGAACGCCGTTATTTTGACGAACGGCTGGTGATGTTCATCCTGCGCTATCGCGATCCCGTCCGCTATGGCGCGTGGTTCGACAATATGGATTACGAACGCCACCCCGACGGCGCGGCGCTGGCGCTGGGCCGCTGGGTCAACCGGGTCGAGCATGATGCCTTTGCCGAACAGTTCGGCGATCCGGTGGCAAAGGGGCGTCCCCGCGCCGCCGCCATGCGCGGCCGCTCCAGCTTCGAGAAGCGGGAGGAAGCGGCACAGGCCGCGCGCGAAGCCGCCGACGCCGCGCGCCGCCACGCCGAATTCGTCGCCGCCTGTGCCGAAGATGATCCAGCCGAAGGGGGGAAAACAGGGGGGACGTAGTGTGAAGTTCGACAACTTCCGCGCCCGTCGCCCCGCCCGCTCAGCGCCGGGTCAGACGGTCATGCCCTGCAACAGCTTGGGCAGATCGCCGCTCTCGCCCCGCGCCTCGCCCATGAACCGGGCTTTCAGCGGCGGGATGCGGTCGACCGCGCTAATGCCGAAACGCCGGATCGCCGATGCCGCCTTGCCCGGCACGCCGAACAGCCGGGTCAGCGTGTCGGTGGCGGTGGCGACCATCATCGTGTCCCAGCCGCGCCAGCGGTCGTACCGCTTCAACAGCTCCGCATCGCCCAGGTCCAGCCCCAGCCTCTTGCCCTCGACCAGCACTTCGACCAGTGCGGCGACGTCGCGAAAGCCCAGGTTCAGGCCCTGTCCCGCGATCGGGTGGATGCCGTGCCCCGCATCGCCGACCAGCACCAGCCGCTCGGCCGTCAGCCGCGCGGCATGGTGGAACCCCAGCGGGTAGCTGGTGCGCGCCGTCACCGGGCCAAGCGCGCCCAGAAACCCGCCCATCCGCTTCTCCGCCTCGGCCAGCCAGGCGCGGTCGGACAGCTTCAACATGCCGGGGGCGTCCTTGGCATCCACCGTCCACACCAGTGCCGACCGGTGCCCGCGTTCGTCATCCAGCAGCGGCAGGATGGCAAAGGGGCCGGCGGGGTAAAAGATTTCGTAGGCGCAGTCCTCATGCGGCAATTCGTGATGAAACGTCGCGATCATCGCCACATGATCGTACTGCCAGCGCGCAACGGTGATCCCCGCCGCCTCCCGCGTCGGTGATCGCCGCCCCTCCGCCGCGATCAGCAGCGGCGCCTTGACCACCGCGCCGTCGTCCAGCGTGGCGGTGACGCCGCCGGGCCCGCGATCGACGTGAACCGCGCGCCGCTGCATGCGAAGGTCGACGCCCTTCGCCTCGCTGGCCGCGGCATGCAGCGCGTGGCGCAACTGCCGGTTTTCGTACATCGTGCCCAGCGCCCCGTCGTCCTCGCCCGGCACGAAGTCCAGCTTGCCCGGCGCCAGCCCGTCGCTGACCCGGATCGACCGGATCGGATTGCCCTGCCCGGTCAACCGCTGGCCCACGCCGATGGCGTCCAGCATCCGGTGGCTGGCACTCGCCACGGCGGACGCCCGCCCGTCATGCTCCGCCGCCAGGATGGTCGCCGGATCGGCGGGATCGACCACCACGCTGGTCAGGCCATGCGCATCAAGCGCAATCGCAAGCGTCGAGCCGACCAGGCCGGCACCGAGGATGAGGACATCGGTCATGCCGCCTGATCTAGAGTGTGGGCGGGCGCTTGGGAACCGGGCTTTCGGGGCATATGCCGCACATGACCTTGACGCCGCCCCGCCCCGCAAGCGATGGTCGCCCGACGTTCCAGCACATCTCCGGGGGGAAACACGTCATGGCCAGCCGAGCGCAGGCCCAGCACCGCTTGTGGCGCGACACCGTTCGCGAAGGCGCCCGCCGCTCGACCGCGCTGCTGGTCGCGGCAACGCTGTTCCTGTCGGTGGCGCTGCTGCTGGTCGCGATGGCCAGCTATCGCTCCAGCGACCCCGCGATCAACACCGCCGCCGGGGGTCCGGCCGAAAACTGGCTGGGCCTGCCCGGCGCCTATGCCGCCGACGCGCTGTTCACGCTGTTCGGGGTGCCTGCCTTCCTGATCCTGCCGCTGGGGCTGGTGATCGGCACGCGGCTGTGGCGCGACCGGCCGGTCGGTGCGTGGCGGGCGATGCTGCGCGGCGTCCTGATCGGTGCGGTGCTGATGGGCACGGCGCTGTCCTTCCTGGTCGGCGGGTCGGTGCTGGTATTGCCAGCGGGCTATGGCGGCATTGTCGGCATGGCGCTGGCGGCGGCGGCACGGTTCGGGGTCAGCTTCATCGGCAATCCGGTGGCCGAGATCTGGACCATGCGGACGCTGGGCACGCTGGCCGGGCTGGCGGGCGTCATCCTGTGGGCACGCGGCATGACGATCGAACTGCCGCGCTCCGGGCTACGCATGCCCCGCCGGAACGCTCGCAGTGAGGGTGAGGCCGAGGGCTTTGACGACGATCTGCCGTTCGCGGTGGACGATGCGGACGTGACGCCCGAACCCCGGATGCCCGCCCCGCCGCGCAAGCCGGTCACGCCCGACTCGCGCCCCGCTCCGGTCATTGCCGAGCGCGCACCCGCGACCGCGCCTGCCATGCCCAAGGTGCAGCAGGGCAATCTGGACCTGCGCGACAATTTTCACCTGCCGTCAGCCGAACTGCTTCAACCTGCCCCGGCCAATGCCGCGAATACCGTCGACAAGGCGGCGTTGGAGCGCAACGCGCGACTTCTGGAAACCGTGCTGGACGACTTCAACGTCCGCGGCTCGATCGTCGGCGTGCGTCCCGGCCCCGTCGTTACGATGTACGAACTGGAACCGGCGAGCGGCATCAAGGCCAGTCGCGTCATTCAGCTGGCCGACGACATCGCGCGTAACATGTCCGCCGTGTCGGCACGCGTGGCGACCATTCCCGGCCGGACCGTCATCGGCATTGAACTCCCCAATGCGCGGCGTGAGACGGTGAACCTGCGCGAGCTGATCGGCAGCCAGGGCTTCGCCGATCAGTCGGCACAACTGCCCATCGTGCTGGGCAAGAACATTTCCGGCGATCCCGTCATCGCCGATCTGGCGCCCATGCCGCACCTGCTGGTCGCGGGCACCACCGGGTCGGGCAAGTCGGTGGGCCTGAACTGCATGATCCTGTCGCTGCTCTATCGGCTGACGCCCGATCAGTGCCGCATGATCATGATCGACCCCAAGATGCTGGAACTCAGCATGTACAAGGGCATCCCGCACTTGCTGGCCGATGTCGTCACCGACCCGCCAAAGGCGGTACGCGCGCTGAAATGGGCGGTCGAGCAGATGGAGGACCGCTATCGCATGATGGCCAGCGTCAATGTCCGCTCGCTCGGCAGCTTCAACGAAAAGGTCCGCGCGGCCAAGGCCAAGGGCCAAAAGCTGGGCCGCAAGGTTCAGGTCGGCTATGACGACAATGGCCGCCCGATCCACGAGGAAGAATCGCTCGACCTGGCACCGCTGCCGCAGATCGTGATCATCGTCGACGAGCTGGCCGACCTGATGATGACGGCGGGCAAGGAAGTCGAATTCCTGATCCAGCGCCTGGCGCAAAAGGCCCGCGCGGCTGGCATTCACCTGATCATGGCGACTCAGCGCCCGTCGGTCGACGTCATCACGGGCGTCATCAAGGCGAACCTGCCAACGCGCATCAGCTTCCACGTGACCTCCAAGATCGACAGCCGAACAATCCTTGGCGAGCAGGGGGCCGAACAGCTGCTGGGGCGCGGCGACATGCTGTACATGCCCGGCGGCAAGGCGCTGGCCCGCGTCCACGGCCCGTTCGTGTCGGATGAGGAGGTTCAGGCGGTCGCCGATTTCTGGCGCGCGCAGGGGGAGCCAGACTATATCGACGCCGTCACCAACGAACCCGAGGGCGATGGCGGCTTCAGCCTGGAAGGCGCGCCAACCGGCGGCGACAGCCCGGAAGACCAGATGTATCGCAACGCGATCGCACTGGTGGCGCAAAGCCAGAAGGCATCGACATCGTGGCTCCAGCGCCAGCTTCGCATCGGTTACAACTCCGCTGCGCGCCTGATCGAACGGATGGAGAAGGACAATCTCGTCTCCAGGCCCGACCATGTCGGGCGCCGCGAAGTATTGATGGACGAAGAAGGCCGCCCGCTCGCCTGAACGGACGATTCACCCCGGCTTCATCGCGGAACCGTTACGCCCCTCGCATGTCTAGGACAGCCATGATCCGTATCGCATCCGCCCTATCGCTCGGCGTCGCCGTGGTTTCGCCCGTCGTCGCCGTCCCCGCCACCGCTCAGGCACAGACCGGCGACCTTGCCGCCGTGCAGGCGCATCTGCGCGCTGTCGACAGCATGACCGCCGCGTTCAGCCAGACCGATCGCGCGGGCAAGGTGCTGAACGGCACGCTGACGCTCAAGAAGCCGGGCAAGATCCGCTTTCAGTATGAAAAGGGCGTACCGATCCTGATCGTCGGCGACGGCAAGGCGATCTGGTTTCTGGATTACTCGGTCGGCCAACGCTCTCGCTGGCCGATCGCCGACTCGCCGCTTGGTGTGCTGATCGACCCGAACCGCGACATCGCCCGCTATGCCAAGGTGGTGCCCAGCAGCAGCCCCGATGTGCTGAGCGTCGAGGCCTATGATCCCAAGCGTCCCGAATATGGCCGGATCACCATGATCTTCCAGCGGCAGGCATCGGCGCCCGGCGGCCTGATGCTGCAAGGCTGGGTGGCGCTCGATTCGCAGAAGAATCGCACCACGGTCCGGCTGTCCAACCAGCGCTTCAACGTGCCCGTTTCCGACAACACGTTCCGTTTCAACGACCCGCGGAAGGGAACGCGGCGAAACTGATCATCTGTTCATGCAAGCGCAAGGTAGCGGGGGTTAGAACAGACGCTGCGGAGAAGGGGTGCCTCCGGGATTTTCCCCCCTGTTGCCCGGATTACGGTCCCGTCTCCAGCCTGCGTGACTGAACGCTAGGTCGGCCCCCGTTCCATGCCCCCGGAGCGGGGGCCTTTCCATGTCCGCGCGGCACGCATCAACGGCTGACTGGCGCAGTGAACGGGTCGCCGCTACATCGCCCCCACGCATGACCGACACGCTCAAAATCGCTTCGTGGAACATCAACTCCGTCCGGTTTCGCATCGGCATCGTCGAACAGTTCCTGAAACAAGCCACGCCCGACATCCTGTGCCTTCAGGAAACGAAGGTCGTCGATCACGACTTTCCCCACGCCGCCTTTCACGCGCTGGGCTATCAGCACATCGTCGTGCATGGTCAGCGCATGCACCATGGCGTCGCCATCCTGTCGAAAGTGCCGCTGGTCGAGGATGACCGTTTCGACTGGCAGGCAAATGGGGAGGCGCGCCATGTCGGCGTCCGGCTTCCCAACGGTCTGCGGCTTGAAAATGTCTATGTTCCGGCGGGCGGCGACGTGCCCGACCGGGACGTGAATCCAAAGTTCGGCCAGAAGCTGGATTTTCTGGAGCGAATGACCCGCTGGTCCGAAGGGCTAAGGGGCATACCGACGCTGCTGGTCGGCGATTTCAACATCGCGCCGCTGGAATCCGACGTGTGGAGCCACAAGCAGTTGCTGGATGTGGTCAGCCATACGCCGGTCGAAGTCGCGGCTTTGGCCGGTCTGAAGGCTGCGAACGACTGGGTCGATCTGGGCCGCCATTTCGTGCCCCCGCCGCAGCGGCTCTATACCTGGTGGAGTTACCGGGCAAAGGACTGGGCCGCATCGGATCGCGGACGCCGTCTGGACCATATGTGGGCAAGTGCGGACGTTGCCGCCACGGCAATCGACCACAAGATCTTCGAAAGCTGCCGCAGCTGGCTGAAGCCCAGTGACCATATCCCTTTGATGACCGAGTTTTCGCTATGAGCGACGCACGGGACACCGCACGGGCGATCGACGCGCTTCGTCGTGGCTGGCCTGTCGCCATTGCCGGTGCCGACGGCGCCATCGAATTGCTGGCGGTCGAAACGGCCGATGCCGCCCGCCTTTCAACCTTCGATCCCGATCAGAGCGCCGGGGTGCTGTTGTCAGCCGGGCGCGCTGCGACACTCAGGCTGGCGAATCAGATCGATGCCGCCGTGCCCGATGCACCCGTCTGGGTTGCACGCGCGCCCTGGCTGGATTTCGATACCGCGACGGCGCTTGCCGACCCGCAGCTCGATCTGGCCACGCCGCTCAAAGGGCCGTTCCGCGCCACGCCGGTCACTGGGCGCGATGCGGCGGCGGCTGCGCTCAGACTTGCCCGGATCGCGGGGATCCTGCCTGCCTTCTTCGTTCGCGAAACGGATGCCACCGGTGCGCTGCCCGTCGCGGCGATCGACGCGCATGAAGATGCAGGTCGTCTGGCCATTGCGGCGCGCGCGCGGTTGCCAGTGGTGGTCGCGGAGGATGCCGAGATCGTCGCCTTTCGCACACCCGAAGCCGCAGGAGAGCATGTCGCGCTGCTGATCGGTCAGCCCGATGGCCGCCCGCCGCTGGTCCGGTTGCACAGCGAATGCCTGACGGGCGATGTGCTGGGCAGCCTGAAATGCGATTGCGGCCCGCAATTACAGGCGGCGCTGGCCGCCATGAAGGCGGACGGCTGGGGTATCCTGTTGTATCTGCGACAGGAAGGGCGCGGCATCGGCCTGGTCAACAAATTGCGGGCCTATGCGCTGCAGGACCAGGGTTTCGACACCGTGGATGCCAATACGCGGTTGGGCTTTGCGATCGACGCGCGCGATTTCGGGGTCGCCGCGCGGATGCTGACCCTGCTGAAGCAGGATCGTATCAGGCTGTTGACCAACAATCCGGAAAAGGTCGCCGCGCTGACCTCTGCCGGGGTCACCGTTGTCGAACGGGTGCCCCATGCCCTGCCCGCCAATCCACACAATGAACGCTATCTGGCGACCAAGCGAGACCGCACCGGCCATCAGCTTTAGCGCTTACGCGATCAGGCGCGCGACCTCCTCGAAATCGGCGGCGATATTCTGCACGCCGATCGCCTTCAACGTCGCGGCGTGATCGGGCGGACAGTGCGTTCCGGCGCACAGGCCGATGACATGCGCGCCCGACGCGACCGCGCCGGTTGCGCCAACCGGCGAATCCTCAAGAATCACGCAGTCCTCGATCGCGACACCGATCGCGGCGGCGGCATGCAGATAAAGGTCGGGCGCTGGCTTCCCGCGTGCGACATGTTCCTTGCCGGAATAGACATGGTCACCAAAAGCATCTTCCAGACCGATATGGCGCAGATGGGTACGAATCCAGTGCGTCGAGCTTGACGATGCAATGGCACGCGGCAGTTCGACCGGCAGCGCACGGACAAAGGCGATGGCGCCCAGCACTTCGCCGATGCCCTCAGCCAATACGCGCTCATTCTCGACTTCACGCGCGGCGTGGAAATCGTCAGGCAGACTGCGGCCGATACGCCGCTCGATCGTGTCGATAAAGTCGCAGCCCGACAGGCCCATATAATGTGCCATGGCTTCTTCGGGCGAATGGGCGTGACCGATACCGGTCAGATATTCTGCCAGATGCCGGTTGCCCGCATATTCGCTTTCGATCAGCACGCCGTCGAAATCGAAGATGATGCCGCGAAACCTCATGCGCGCGCTCCAAACAGTGCAGTGCCGACGCGGACATGCGTCGCGCCCAGTGTAACCGCGGTGGCGAAATCGTCGGACATGCCCATGCTCAGGCGCTCCAGCCCCGCGTCGCGCGCGATCTTGGCCAGCAGCGCGAAATAGGGGGCGGCATCCACGCCGTGGGGCGGCACGGCCATCAGGCCCGCAACCGGCAGTTCGGCCGCCCGCGCTTCGTCCAGCAGCGACGGCAGGTCGGCGATGGCGCAACCGCCCTTTTGCGGTTCGTCGCCGATATTGACCTGAATGAAACAATCGGGTCGCCGGTCCGCCTTATCCATCGCTCGGCCCAGCGCGCCGATCAGCGAGGTCCGGTCGACCGAGTGAATGGCATCGAACAGCGCCACGGCGGCATCGGCCTTGTTCGATTGAAGCTGCCCGACAAGGTGGAGTTCGATCCCGGCTGCAGCTTCCTTGAGCGCGGGCCATTTGGCCTCTGCCTCCTGCACCCGGTTCTCCCCGAACACGCGCTGGCCCGCTGCGATCAACGGCGCGATTGCGCCGGCATCCTGCGTCTTCGACACGGCGATAAGGGTCACGTCATCGGCCTTGCGACCGGCCAGTGCGGCAGCGCGCGCGATTTCGGCGCGGACGGCGGTCAGGCGGGCAGCGGCATCGTCCTCGATCATGTGGCGCGCTATAGGCAGCGCGATGCAACGCCGCCACCCCCAACGCCTCCCCCATCTGTGGTTGATGACCGACGAGCGGCTGGGCGATGCGCTTTGGCCCGCGATGTGGGCCCTGCCGCGTGGAGCAGGGGTAATCTTTCGTGACTATGCCACGCCGCCCGATGCGCGCCGCAAACGGTTCGCGCGGGCGCTGGCGATTGCACGACGACGTGGGCTCATCCTGCTGCGTGCGGGTGACGTGGCGATGCGGGGGGAGATGGGCGTGCACAACGCCCGCGGTCGCGGCCTGCGGACGCGATCGGCGCATGACCGTGCCGAGCTGGTTGCAGCGCGCCGGGCGGGCGCCGATGCGGTTCTGATGTCCCCGGTTTTCGCCACCCGATCGCATCCGGGCGCGAAAAGCTTGGGACCGGTCAGGCTGGGTCTGATGCTGCGCGGCTCGACATTACCCGCCGTCGCATTGGGCGGAATGAGCCCGGATCGCTACCGGCGGCTGCGCGCGCTAAAGCTGCATGGATGGGCCGCGATTGACGGCCTGACCCCTTAGAAGCGGAATGCCGTCCCGACATAGACCGCCTGACTGTCGCGCCGGGTATCGGTCAGCTGCGGCAGGCGCAGACGTTCTTCATCGGTGCGATAGCGTACGCCCGCCGTCACATCCAGATTGCGCGTCAGGGAATAGGAAGTGCCAAGATCAATTGAATAGCTGGGCGCTTCGGCCACCATGCGCGGCTGGTTGCCCGTCGGCTTGTCGGCGCGTGCCTGAACACGCCCGCTCAGCCGCTTGCCGTTATAGCTGACGCCGACATCGACCGCCTCACGGCTGCCCGGCAGCGCGCCCAGGTCGACGTGCGACACGTCGCCCGACAGCGCGAAGCGCTTCCATCCGACCGACATGCCCAGATTATAGGCAATCGGCTGCATGCTGACCGCAGCGACGGAGGGTACTGTCACGCTAGCAGTTCGAAGCGCATCATCGCCACGCGACGCACGGGCACGAACCGCAACGGTCACATCCTGCCGCTTGCTCTGCTGCTCGGACGGGGTGAAGCGAAAGCCGGTTGCTGGCAGACCGCCACGCGAAAGGGCAGCGGCCAATCGCGGATCGGCGGCGGCGGGGGTGAACGAACCGATGCCCGAGCGCGCGGCCGCGATCGACGCGCGCTTTGCGAGTCGCAGCCCGTCGGGACCCGCAGCGCCCGCGGCGGGGACGAGCGCGAACGCAGTGGTGACCAGCACCCCCGCGGTCAACCCGACCATGGCCGTCCGAACACCCAACGCGAATCCCCTCTTTATCCTGCCCTGCGCCTACCATGATTCGAGGCGTTCGTTCCACCGCCCGCCGCGATTTAGTAGGACTGTTGCATAAGTCTCACAGCCCACGGGCCCTTCCGCGCTGCTTGCGGCGGACGGGCGACCATCTATAGAGGTGCGCCATGTACCCCGTTCCAAGGACTCCGCCAATGTCGCGTCGCCTGGCTCTTGCCCTTCCGCTCGTGTTCGCACTTGCCGCCTGCGGTGGCGGGGGCGACCGCCCGCGTGAGCTGGCCGCCAGCCAGATCACGACGATCGGCGTCAACAGCTATCTGTGGCGCGCCAGCCTTGAGACGCTGAGCTTCATGCCGCTTCTCCAGACCGATTCGAACGGCGGGGTGATCGTCACCGACTGGTATGTGAACCCGAACACGCCGAATGAGCGGATGAAGGTCACGGTCACCATCCTCGACCAGGATCTGCGCGCCGACGCGCTGCGCGTTGCAGCCCTGCGGGAAGTGAACCAGAACGGCCAGTGGGTGGCCGCGCCGGTTCAGGCCGCCACCGTGCAGAAGCTTGAGGACATCATCCTGACCCGTGCCCGCGACATGCGGCGCGGCGCGGTAGTCGGCTGATCATTTTGATTTCGCGGCGCCCGGCCGGCGCCGCCCCCAACGGAGTTCAGACATGTCGCGTTTCAACGCGCTGAAGGCGGACGCCCATTGGCAAGGCGTGTGGGACGACCGCAAAACCTTCGCCGCGCGTGACGATTCGGCCAAGCCCAAAAGCTATGTGCTTGAGATGTTTCCCTATCCGTCGGGGAAAATCCATATGGGCCATGTCCGCAATTACACGATGGGCGACGTGCTGGCGCGTTTCCGCCGGATGCGCGGGTTCGAAGTGCTGCACCCGATGGGCTGGGACGCGTTCGGCATGCCCGCCGAAAATGCCGCGATGGAGCGCAAGGTTCACCCGGGCGCGTGGACCTATGACAATATCGCCGCGATGAAGGCGCAGTTGAAGCGGCTGGGCTTCGCGCTGGACTGGACGCGCGAATTCGCGACCTGCGACCCCGAATATTACGGACATGAACAGGCACTGTTCCTCGACCTGTATGCATCGGGCCTGGTCTATCGCCGCGACTCGGCGGTGAACTGGGATCCGGTCGACATGACCGTGCTGGCCAACGAACAGGTGATCGACGGGCGCGGCTGGCGATCGGGCGCGCTGGTCGAGAAGCGCAAGCTGAACCAGTGGTTCCTGAAAATCACCCAGTTCGCCGACGAATTGCTGGGCGGCCTTGGCGCGCTTGAGGCTTGGCCGGACAAGGTGCGGCTGATGCAGGAAAACTGGATCGGCAAGTCGGTGGGTCTGCAATTCCGGTTCAAGCCGGTTGCCCCCTTCGATTCCGAGATCGAGGTTTATTCCACCCGCCCCGACACGATCTTCGGCGCCAGCTTCGTCGCGGTCGCCGCCGACCATCCGGTCGCGCAGGCACGCGCCGCGGGTGATGCCGAAGCCACCGCCTTCATCAAACGATGCAAGGCGGGCGGCACGTCGGCGGCTGAGGTCGAGACGGCGGAAAAGCTGGGCTTTGACACCGGCTGGCGCGTGGCCCACCCGTTCGATGCCGACCGCGAGCTGCCGGTCTACATCGCCAATTTCGTGCTGATGGACTATGGCACCGGCGCGGTCATGGGCGTGCCCGCGCACGACCAGCGCGATCTGGACTTCGCGCGCAAATATGCGCTGCCCGTCCCGCGCGTCGTGGCCGATGGCGACAAGACCGACCCGGTGTTCGAGGGTGACGAAGCCTATACCGGCCCCGGCGCGCTGGTGAACTCCGCCTTCCTCGACGGCATGGACGTGGAGGCCGCGAAGGCGGAAGTAATCACCCGTGCCGAAGCGGGCGAATGGGGCCGCGGTACCACCGTATGGCGCCTGCGCGACTGGGGCGTCAGCCGCCAGCGTTACTGGGGCACGCCGATCCCCATCATCCACTGCGACGATTGCGGCGCGGTGCCGGTGCCGCGCGACCAGTTGCCGGTGAAGCTGCCTGAGGACGTGTCGTTCGACATTCCCGGCAACCCGCTCGACCGGCATCCGACGTGGCGGCATGTCGATTGCCCGACCTGCGGCAAGCCCGCGCGGCGGGAGACGGACACGCTGGATACCTTCGTCGATTCGAGCTGGTATTTCATCCGTTTCGCCAGTCAGCCTGCAGACAAGCCCTTTGACAAGGCAACCGTCGAGCAATGGCTGCCGGTGCAACAGTATATCGGCGGGGTCGAACACGCGATCCTCCACCTGCTCTATGCCCGTTTCTGGACACGCGCGCTGTCCCATATCGGTCTGATCGACGTGAAGGAGCCGTTCGCCGGGCTGTTCACGCAGGGCATGGTGACGCACGAGACGTACAAGTCGAGCGATGGCCGCTGGCTGTCGCCCGATGATGTGCGCGACGGCAAAGAGATTTCGACCGGCGACCCGATCACGCTGGGTCGCGTCGAAAAGATGTCGAAGTCCAAAAAGAACACCGTCGATCCCGGCCCGATCGTCGACCAGTACGGCGCCGACGCAGTGCGCTGGTTCATGCTTTCCGACAGCCCGCCCGAACGCGACTTGCAATGGTCGGAGGCGGGGATCGAGGGCGCGTGGCGCTTCGTCCAGCGGTTGTGGCGCCTGTTCGACGGGCTGACCGAGGGAACGGGTGAGGATGTGGCGCTGCGCCGCCGCCTGCACAAGACGATCGCGGGCGTGGCCGACGATGTGGAGGCGCTGGCCTTCAACAAATCGGTCGCCAAGCTCTACGAACTGGTCGGCGCCATCGAAAAGGCGCAACCGTCGGCCGACCGGACCGCCGCAATCCGTGCTCTGGCCCGTATCGTCGCGCCGATGTGCCCGCATATTGCCGAAGAAGCATGGGCCGCGTGGGGCCAAACCGGCCTGATCGCCGATGCCCCCTGGCCCGACGTCGATCCGGCGATGCTGGTCGAGGATGAAGTGACGATCGCCATTCAGGTCAATGGCAAGCTGCGCGATACGCTGGTCATGGCCAAGGGCGCACCGAAGGACACGGTCGAAGCCGCAGCGCTTGCATCCGACAATGTGATCCGCATGTTGGAGGGCAAGACACCGAAAAAGGTAATTGTCGTGCCCGACCGCCTTGTGAACATCGTCGCGTGATCCGGCTGGCCGCCCCGCTGGCGCTGGCCGCCGGACTGCTGCTGTCGGGCTGCGGGATGCGGCCGCTTTACGGCGGTGGACCGCAGGGCGCGGTTCGCCAGACGCTGGCGGCGGTGGAGGTCGCCCCGATTGAGGGGCAGAATGGCTGGCTGGTGTCCAATGCCCTGCGCGACCGGCTGGCCGGTGCGGATGCGGGCGCTGCGCCGCGCTATCGGCTTCAGGTCGCGCTGGACGACGAAATCATTGGGCTGGGCGTGCGCCGCAACGACACCATCACGCGCGAACGGCGGACGCTGCGCGCGCGTTATCAGCTGGTCGACCTTGCCAGCGGCGGCGTGCTGCTCGACTCGACGGCGGGCTCGGACGCGGGCATCGACGTCGTCAGCTCCGAATACGCCACCATCGCCGCCGAACAGAGCGCGCTGGAGCGGCTGGCGGGCATTGTAGCCGACCGCATCGTCGCACGCGTCGCGCTTTATGCCGAGCGCCGGCAGGGCGCGGAGTGAACCTAAAGCCCGCGCAGATGCGTGCGCGGCTTGAACGGCCGGACGACGCGACACGCCTTTATCTGCTGCACGGCCCCGATGAAGCGGGCGCGACCGAAATGGCCGTCCTGCTCCAGCGCGCGCTGGGCGATGGGGTGGAGCGCGTCGACATGGAAGGCGCCGGCCTGAAGGCCAATCCCGGCCGTCTGGCCGACGAAGCCGCCTCGATGTCGCTTTTCGGCGACCGCCGCTTCATCCGGGTGACCGCGATGGGAGAGGAAAGCCTTGAGGCGGTGACGCTGCTGCTGAACGCCGAACGCGCGGGCAATCCGGTGGTCGCAATCGCACCGACGCTGCGCAAGACGGGCAAGCTGATCAAGCTTGTCGATGCCGCACCCAATGCCGCCGCCTGCGCGCTTTACGTCCCGGAGGGGGCGGACGCCGCACGACTGGCGGCGCAGATTGCGCGTGACCATGGCTTGCGGCTTGCGGGCGGCGTGGCGGACCGGCTGGTCGCTACGACAGGCGGCGACCGCGCAGTGATGACGCGGGAGATCGAGAAGCTCGCCCTTTATCTGGATGCCGCCCCCGAACGTCCGGCAGATTGCGGCGCCGAGGTGCTGGATGCCGTCGGCGCCGTGCTGGACGAAAGCGCAATGGGCGCTGCGATCGAGGCGGTGGTCGGCGGCGATCCCGCGCGCGCAGGTGTCGAGCTGGCGGCCATCGCCGAAGACAATCTTGCCATCCCGACCCTGCGCCAGTTGACCCGGCGTCTGATCGCCCTTGCCGACATGCGCCGCGAGGTCGAAAGCGGCGACAGCGCCGCCGTCGTCATCAAGCGCCACCGCGTATTCTGGAAGGAAGAAGCGGCAACGATGCGCGCGCTTCAACGCTGGAACGGCGCCCAGCTTGCGCGCGCGGTCGAACGCGTTCGTGCCGCCGAACGGGCGCTGGTCACTCCCGGTACCCCCGGCGCGATCATGGCCGAGGTCGAAGGTCTGGCCATCGCCCGCGCCGCCCAGCGCATGGGCTGAACGCGGGCGCGCGGCTCAAACGTCCTCGACCAGCCGGCGATAAAGCTCAGGACGGCGGTCGCGAAAAAAGCCCATGCCCGCGCGGTTCTTCTTCACGCGATCCAGGTCCAGCGTCGCGGTCAGCACGCCAGTTTCGTCCGCACCGAATTCGGCCAGCATCTCGCCAAACTCGTCACAGATGAAGCTGTGACCGTAAAAGACCTGACCATGTTCGTTGCCGACCCGGTTCGACGCGACGACGGGCACGACATTGGACACCGCATGGCCCAGCATCGCGCGGCGCCACATATGGCGCGTGTCCAGCGTCGGATCGTGCGGCTCGGCCCCGATAGCGGTCGGATAGAACAGGATTTCCGCGCCCATCAGCATCATCGCGCGCGCGGTTTCGGGGTACCATTGGTCCCAGCAGATGCCGACGCCCAGCCGCGCCTGCGGTCCCGACCATACCTTGAACCCGGTATTGCCGGGGCGGAAATAGAATTTCTCCTCATATCCCGGCCCGTCGGGAATATGGCTCTTGCGATACACGCCCTCGATCCGTCCGTCGGGGCCGATCATCGCCAGCGAATTGTAATGATGCGGCCCGTCCGCCTCGAAAAAGCTGGTGGGAATATACAGATCCAGCTCGTCCGCCAGGCGCTGCATCGCCAGCACTGCCGGATGCTCGCCCACGGGCCGCGCGGTCGCGAACCATTCCTCTTCCTCGGTGCGGCAGAAATATTCGCCCTCGAACAGCTCGGGCGGCAACACGACCTGCGCAGCGCGCCCCTTTGCTTCGCGGATCAGTTCGCTGACGGCGCGGATATTGGCGTCGATGTCACGCGTGAAGGCGAGTTGCATCGCCGCGACGGTCACTTGGGTCATGCGATCCTCGGAAGTTGCTGGCTGATGCAGTGAAAGCTGCCGCCGCCGGTCAGGATATGGTCCGCTCGCAGGCCGACCGCGCGGCGATCGGGGAACAGCGCCTGCACGGCCTCGACCGCGCGCGCGTCATTCGCCTGACCATAGACCGGCACGGCCACCACCGTGTTGCCGATATAGAAGTTCATGTAGCTGGCGGGCACGATTTCCTCGTCCACCAGCACGCGCCCCGGCGACGGAAGCCGAACCACCTCGACCCCGAACGCGTCCGCCCGGCGCGCTGCGTCCAGATAGATCAGCCAGTTGGGGTCGTTTTCCTCCGGCATAGGCAGCGCCAGCCGGTTCGGCCCGACAAAGCGCGCCAGATTATCGACATGCCCGTCGGTATGATCGTTGAGCAGACCGTCACCCAGCCACAGCACCCGGTCCAGCCCCAGGTCGCGCGCCAGCAGCGCCTCCGCCTTTTCCTTCGACAGGCCGGGATTGCGATTGCGGTTCAGCAGGCACTGCTCGGTCGTGACGACAAGGCCGGTGCCGTTGCCGTCGATCGAGCCGCCTTCCAGCACCCAGTCGCATGCCTCGAACGCGATACCCTGCCGCCGCGCCAGCCGCTCGCCCACATCCTCGTCGCCGGGGAAGTCATATTTGCCGCCCCAGCCGTTGAAGCCGAAATCGCGCGCCGTGCCGTCGCCCGTCACGATCGCGGCGGTATCGCGCAGCCACACATCACCGAATGGCTCGACGATCAGCGTCACCTCGCGCTCGATCAGGCGGTCGGCGGCATTGGCGGCTTCTTCATCGGCACAAACCAGCAACACCTGCTCACCCCGCCCACCATCGGCAATGGCATTGGCGAAAGCGGCGGTTTCGACCCGCGCGCCATATAGCGGCGGACCCCAGATTTCGGGATGGCTCGGGAAACCGATCAGGACGGCATCGTGCGTCGCCCATTCGGGAGGAGGAGGTAGCGTCATGGCAGAGCCTCTAGCAGCCAGTTATGACGAACGGGAGGGGGCCAGCGCACGCGCGACCAGCGGCGTAACCCGGTCGGCAATACGCTCGATCCCCTGCGGATTGGGATGGATGCGGTCGGGCAGCATCAGCGCGGATTGCGTCACCACCCCTTCGAGGAAGAAGGGGTCGAGCAGCGCGTCATATTTGCGCGCCAGATCGGGATAGATGCCCTCGAACGCCTTGACGTAATCGGCACCCAGATTGGGGGCCGCACGCATCCCGGTCAGCAGGATCGGGATGCCCCGGCGCTGCAATTCGGCGCAAATGGCGTCCAGGTTCGCGCGCGTCTCGGCCGGGTCGAGCCCGCGCAGCATGTCGTTGCCGCCCTGTCCGACGATCGCCAGATCGGGCTTGCGCGACAATCCGTCCAGCGTGAAGGCAAGCCGCCTCAGCCCCGCCGCCGTCGTATCCCCCGACACGCCCGCGTTGCGAACCGTCGCGGGCACCCCGCTGGCGCGCAATCGCTGCTCAAGCACATAGGGAAAGGATTGCTGCGGCAAGACGCCATAACCTGCATACAGGCTGTCACCGAATGCCAGCACCAGCCGCTGATCGGCCGCCTCCGCCGTGGCGGCGGGTGTCGGGGCGGTGGGTTCGGCGGAACAGGCGCCAAGCGATTGGACGAGTGCCGCCGCAACCAGATATGACAGCGGGGATTTCATCAAAGGACGCATTCGCCACCCATGAGCCAGTCTTACACGGCGCCCGATATCGCGATCCGCGCCCGCAATGTCACCCTGTCGCTGGGCAGTCGCGAGGCACCGACCGCGATCCTGCGCGGCATCGACCTGAACGTGGCGTCGGGGAGCAGCGTCGCCATTCTCGGTCCGTCGGGTTCGGGCAAGTCGTCGCTGATGGCGATCCTGTCGGGGCTGGAACGCGCAAGCGGCGGTTCGGTCGAGGTTGCGGGCGTCGATTTCACGGCACTGGACGAAGACGGGCTGGCGCGGGCCCGACGCGGGCGGATCGGCATCGTGCTTCAGGCCTTTCACCTGTTGCCGACCATGACCGCGTTGGAAAATGTCGCCGTACCGCTTGAACTGTCGGGCGCGCGCGATGCCTTTGACCGCGCCGCACGCGAGCTTGAGGCGGTGGGGCTGGGCCACCGGACCCATCATTATCCCGCGCAGCTGTCGGGCGGGGAGCAGCAGCGCGTCGCCATCGCGCGCGCGGTCGCTCCTGCCCCCGCCATCCTGTTCGCCGACGAGCCAACCGGTAATCTGGACGAGGCGACCAGCGCCGACATCGTCGCGTTGCTGTTCGCGCGCCAGCGGGCGGCGGGGGCGACATTGGTGATGATCACCCATGATCCCGCCTTGGCCCAGCGTTGCGACCGCATCATCCGCATGCGCGACGGCCTGATCGCCGAAGACAGCGCCCGATGAGCTGGGCCGCACTGTGGCGCATCGCGCGCCGCGATCTTCATGCGGGGTTCCGGGGCCTCAGGCTGTTGTTCGTCTGCCTGTTTCTGGGCGTGGCGACGCTGGCGACGATCGGCAGCCTTACCGCGTCGATCACGTCCGAACTGGCGGCGCGCGGTCGCGTCATACTGGGCGGCGATGTTGAGGTCGAGATGACCCAGCGGGAGGCATTGCCCGACGAACGCGCAGTGATGCAACAGGGCACCGCCGGCTTTTCTGAAACGATCCGCATCCGCGCGATGGTGAACGGCCCCGCACGGCCCGGAACGCCGGGCGCGGTGCTGACCGAGTTGAAGGGCGTGGACAGCGCCTATCCCCTGACCGGCAATCTGCGCGTCGAGGGCGCCGGTCCACCGCTTGGCAAAGATATGGTGCTGGTCGACCGCGCACTGGCCGACCGGCTGCTGCTGCGCGTCGGGGACAGCCTGCGCTATGGCACCGCATGGTTCCGGGTGGCAGGCATCATCGTTGAGGAGCCCGACCGGGTGGGCGAAGGCTTCACGCTCGGTCCGGTCGCGATCGTTTCATTGGAGGGGCTGCGCCAGACCGGGCTGGTCCAGCCCGGCGCGCTGTATGAGACTAAATACCGCCTGACCCTGCCCGCTACCGCCGCCCCGGACGGTGTGGTGGAACGGCTGAAGGCACGCTTCCCCGCCGCTGGTTGGGAATACAAGACGCGGGAGCGCGCCGCCCCGGGCGCCGACCGCTTCTTTCAGCGGCTGGGCCAGTTCCTGTCGCTGATCGGCCTCGCCGCGCTGGTGATTGCGGGGATCGGGGTGGGCAATGGCGTTGGCGCCTATCTGGCGTCCAAGCGCGGCGGGATCGCGACACTGAAGGTGCTGGGCGCGACCACGCGCGATATTGCGCGCATCTATCTGATGCAGATCGGGGCGGTCGCACTGCTGGCGGTGGCGAGCGGCCTGGCCGTCGGTGCCGCGCTGCCGTCGGTGATCGTCGCATTGGTGGGCGACTTGCTGCCCGTGCGACCGGCCACCGGTCTTCACGCGCTTCCCCTGCTGACCAGCGGCACCTTCGGCCTGCTGATCGCATTCGCCTTTGCACTGCCGCCACTTGCGCGTGCCCGCTCGCTTCCGGCGGCGGCGCTGTTTCGCGATCTGGTCGAGCGGCCGGTAAGGCCCGATGCGCGGACGCTGGGCGGTGTGGCGCTGGCGGCAGGCGCCGTCGTCGTGCTGGCCATCGCCACGGCGCGCGATCCGTTGTTCGCGGCAGCGGTGCTGGCCAGTGTGGCGGGCGTGCTGATCATCCTGGCGGGGCTGGGCCATGTTATTCGGCGGATTGCCGCGCGCCTGCCGCGTCAGCGCGCGCCGCTGCTGCGGCTTGCCATCGCCAATCTGCACCGTCCGGGATCGCAGACGGTGGCGCTGGTCATCGCACTGGGGCTGGCGTTGACGCTGTTCGTTACGCTGGCGGCGATCCAGACCAGTCTGGATGCGGAAATCGAACGCGCCGTTCCGGCCCGCGCGCCCGACCAGTTCGTCCTCGACGTACCCTCCGATCAGCGGGCGCGGTTCGAGGCGCTGGTCCAGCGAAACGCCCCCGGCGCGACGCTGAACGTCGTACCGTCGCTTCGTGGCACGATCACCGCGTTCGGCGGCACGCGCGTCGCGGATCTGGCGACGCTGCCCGACGATGCCTGGTTCCTGCGCGGCGAGCGCGGCGTGACCTATTCCGCCACCCTGCCGCAGGGGAGCGTGCTGACAGCGGGCAAATGGTGGCCAGCCGACTATGCCGGTCCGCCGCTCGTCTCGCTCGACCGCGAAGCGGCGCGGGCGATGGATGTCGGCGTGGGTGACACGCTGACGATCAGTATCCTTGGCCGCGAGATCGAGGCGCAGATTGCGAACCTGCGCGAGATCCACTGGGAGACGATGGGCTTCAACTACATCATGGTCTTCTCCCCCAACACCCTCGCCGCCGCGCCGCACAGCCTGACCGCGACGATCGAGATGCAGGACCGTTATCAGGGCGCAGTGACGCGCGCGCTGCTCGCTGCCTTCCCCTCCGCCTCGATCATCGCCACGCGGGAGATTGTGGGACAGGTGCGGACCATCCTCGATCAGATGGCGGCGGCGATCCTGTTGTCGGCGTCGGTCGCGATTCTGGCCGGGATCGCGGTGCTGGTGGGTGCCATTGCCGCCTCACGCGCAGCGCGAACCTATGACAGCACCATCCTCAAGACGCTGGGCGCCACGCGCGCGCAGGTGCTGGGGGCACAGGCGGTCGAATATGCGCTGCTGGCCGCCGTTCTGGCCGCGCTGGCGCTGGCGCTGGGTATCGGCGCGGCGTGGTTCGTGATCGTGCAGGTGTTCGAATTCGGCTGGGCGCCCGATTGGGCCACCGTGCTGGCGACGCTGCTGGGCGGTGCGATGCTGACGCTGGGCATCGGCCTGGCCGGGAGCTGGCCGGTGCTGTCGGCACGCCCAGCTGCGGTGCTCAGGCGGCTTTAACGGCGGCCCTTGCCAGGCGGTTTTGGGGTGGTCCGCAACAAACGGACCACCCGATGCCTCAGTCCGCCTTCTTGGCAGCCGCCTTTTTCGCAAGGGCCTTTTTCGCAGCCGCCTTTTTGGGTGCGGCCTTCTTCGCAGGCGCCTTTTTCGCTCCCTTCTTGCCCTTGGCGGGTGCGCTGGCAGCCTTGGCGTCGATAAGCGCCACCGCCTCCTCCAGCGTCAGCGCATCCTTGTCGGCTGACTTGGGCAACGTGGCGTTGGTCGTCCCGTCGGTGACATAGGGACCATAGCGGCCCTCCATCAGCTTGACCTCGCCACCGCTGGTCGGGTGAGCGCCCAGCACCTTGAGCGGCGCCTGTGCCGTACGCGCAGCCCGCCCGCCGCCCTGCGCGGCTTCGGCCAGCTTGACGACGGCGGCGTTCATGCCCGTCTCGAACACCTCGGCGGTCGAGGACAGGCGCGCATATTTGCCGTTATGCGCCAGATACGGGCCATATCGCCCGATCGAGGCGGTGATCGCTTCGCCCGTTTCCGGGTGGTTGCCGATGCTGCGCGGCAGGCTGAGCAGCTTCAGCGCCATTTCCAGATCAAGTTCAGGAACGTCCTTGGGGATCGAAGCCCGCTTGGCGTCCTTCCCCTCACCCAGCTGGATATAAGGTCCGAAGCGACCCGACTTGCGCTCGACCGGCAGGCCCGTTTCCGGGTCGTTGCCCAGCGTTTCCGGCCCGGTATCGTCCCCCGAACCACCGCCCGGCTGTGCGAAGCGGCGGGTATATTTGCATTCGGGATAGTTGGAGCAAGCAACAAACGCCCCAAACCGACCGCCGCGCAGTGCAAGTCGCCCTTCGCCGCAATTCGGGCACAGGCGCGGGTCGCCGCCATCGGCCTTTTTGGGGAAGAGATAGGGTTCGAGAAACTTGTCCAGTTCGGCCGTGATGTCCGACGGCTTCTGCTCCATCACCTCGTCGGTGCGCGGGTGGAAGTCGCGCCAGAAATCGGACAGCACCGCCTGCCATTCGGCACGGCCGCCCGACACGTCGTCCAGCTCCTCCTCCAGCCCGGCGGTGAAGTCGTAGCTGACATATTTCTCGAAGAACCGTTCCAGGAACGCCGTCAGCAGCCGCCCGCTTTCCTCGGCATGGAAGCGGTTCTTTTCGGTGCGGACGTAATTGCGATCCTTCAGCACCTGAATGATCGAGGCATAGGTGGACGGGCGCCCGATCCCCAGCTCCTCCAGCCGCTTGACCAGCGACGCTTCCGAAAAGCGGGGCGGCGGCTGGGTGAAATGCTGTTCGGCGGACACGTCCTGCTTGGCCGGCGCGTCCCCCGAACGCAGCATCGGCAGGCGGCGCGAATCCTCGTCCCCCTCGTCGTCACGGCCTTCCTCGTACAGCGCCAGATAGCCGGGAAACAGCACCACCTGGCCGGTCGCGCGCAGCATGTGGCGGCCGGTGCCGTCCTCCATCTCGACGGCGGTGCGCTCCATGCGGGCGGATGCCATCTGGCTGGCCAGCGCGCGCTTCCAGATCAGTTCGTACAGGCGCGCATGGTCGCCGGTCCCGGCCCGGTCGCGGCTGAAATCGGTGGGGCGAATCGCCTCATGCGCTTCCTGCGCGTTCTTGGCCTTGGTCTGGTACTGGCGCGGCTTGTCGGGGACATAGCTGGCGTCATACCGTCCGGCGATCGCCTTGCGCGCGTCCTGAATGGCCGATCCGTCCATCTGCACGCCGTCGGTGCGCATGTACGTGATCGCGCCGTCCTCATACAGATTTTGCGCGACCCGCATCGTATGGCTGGCCGAAAAGCCCAGCTTGCGCGCGGCTTCCTGTTGCAGGGTCGATGTGGTGAAGGGCGGCGGCGGGTTGCGCGTCGCGGGCTTGGTCTCGACCGAGGTGACGGTGAAGCGCCCCTCCTCGACCGCCGCTTTGGCGCGCATCGCGGTGGCTTCGTCGCTGATCGACAGCCGGTCCAGCTTGTCGCCATCGAATCGGGCCAGCCGCGCCTGGAACCGGGTGCCATCGGCCTCCATCTCGGCGGTAACCGACCAATATTCCTGCGGGGTAAAACCCTCGATCTCGCGCTCCCGCTCGACGATCAGGCGCAGCGCCACCGACTGGACGCGCCCCGCCGACTTCGCACCCGGCAGCTTGCGCCACAGCACTGGCGACAGGGTAAAGCCCACCAGATAATCCAGCGCCCGGCGCGCGCGATATGCGTCGATCAGGTCGGTATCCAGCTCGCGCGGGCGGGCCATCGCCTCGGTTACGGCGGCCTTGGTGATCGCATTGAACGTCACACGTTCGACCGATTTCGGCAGCGCCTTTTTCTTGGCCAGCACTTCCTGCACGTGCCACGAAATCGCCTCGCCCTCCCGGTCAGGGTCAGTCGCCAGGATCAGTCGGTCGGCCTTTTTCGCCTCGTCCGTGATCGCCTTCAGCTGGCGCGATTTGTCGGCATAGGTTTCCCACTCCATCGCGAAACCATCATCGGGATTCACCGACCCGTCCTTTGGCGGCAGGTCGCGTATATGACCGTAGGAGGCGAGCACGCGATAATCGCCGCCCAGATATTTCTCGATGGTTTTCGCCTTGGCGGGCGATTCGACGATGACGAGTTGCATGGAGAGTGGCTGAACCTCTTACGTGTGTGCGCGAGCATGGGGAGCGGGTCCGGGGTGCGTCAACCCGTCCTGTCAGCAACGAACGCGATGATGACCGGCTGTTAACGCGTGATGCGACACAAACGCATCGTGCCCGCCGCCCCGCCCCCGATCGCATCCTATGCGCGGTTGATCGCCGAACATGCGCTGATCGCGGAACACGCGGATCGGCTGACGTCGGCGCTGGGGCAGCATGACGCACGAGCCATGCGGGGCGCGCTGGATGCGCTGACGGAATTGCTGCTGGCGCATCTGGAGCATGAAGACTGCGACATCCATCCGCGCCTGATGACCTCACGCGATAGCGGGACCGCCGCCGCCGCGCGGGCCACTCAGCTGCGATATGAGCGGTTGGCCGAAGACTGGCTGGCACTGATCGGCGATTGGACCGAATCGCGAATCGCCGACGCGCCGTCGGATTTCGCTGAAGCGGCGACGGTCCTGATCGACCGCCTGCGCGCCCGGATCGATGAAGAGGATGAGCTGCTCTACCCCGCCGCGCTTGCCAGCGGACAGTTGGCGCTCAGAGAGCCGACAGGCTGACGCGACCGCCCGCATGGCGCTCCAGCCGGCCGGCCAGTTCCAGTTCCAGCAGCACCGTCTGAACAATGGCCGGGACACGGCTGGACTGGCGGATCAGCTCATCGACGGTAACCGGCACCGGACCCAGCAGTGCGGTGACGGCGGCGCGGTCGGCGTCGCCTGCGTCCTCGACCGGCGGAGCGCCCCATCGGCTGACCGGCGCGCGCACCGAACGGATGTCGATGGGGCGGATCTGCTCCATCACATCGGCGGCAGACTGGATCAGGGTCGCGCCCTCGCGGATCAGGGCGTTGCACCCTTGCGCGCGCGGGTCGAGCGGGCTGCCGGGCACCGCCATGACCTCCCGCCCCGCTTCCGCTGCCAGCCGCGCGGTAATCAGCGAGCCTGATCGCGGCGCTGCCTCCACCACCACCGTGCCCAGCGCGGCCCACGCGATGATACGGTTGCGGCGCGGGAAGAACCGGGCCAGCGGCTCGGTCCCCGGCGGCTGTTCGGCAATGACCAGCCCTTCCTCACCCAGCCTTGCCTGAAGCTCGGCATTTTCGGGCGGAAAGGCGATGTCGATCCCGCTGGCAATGACCCCGACGGTGCCCGTCGCCAGCGATCCGTGATGGGCGGCGGTGTCGATGCCGCGCGCCAGCCCCGATATGATCGTCGCCCCGGCCTGCCCCAGTTCATGGGCCAATTGCCGTGCAAAGCGACAGGCAGCGGCCGACGCGTTGCGCGCGCCGACCATGGCGATGCTCGGCCGGTCCAGCAGCGACAAGTCGCCGCGCACGATCAGCACCGGCGGCGCGGCGTCGGTCTGCTCGAGAAGTGCGGGGTAATCCGCATCGCCGATCATTACATGGCGCGCACCGGCAGCCGCCACGCGGCGCAATTCGTCGTTCAGCCGGCGGGGATCGGCCAGTTCCGGCGCCCGCCCGCCACCGCGCGCGGCCATCATCGGCAGCGCTTCGATCGCCGCGCTGGCGGTGCCGAAACGCCCGATCAGCTGGGCAAAGGTGACCGGCCCGATTCGCGACGACCGCGCCAGCCGCAGCCGTGCGCGGCGTTCGGGATCATCCACGCGAACGGCCGATTCGCGGTTCGCTGCCGTTCATCAGTCGTTCGATATTGGCGCGGTGCTTCCACAGGACGATCAGCGCCAGACCCAGCAGCACCAGCACCAGATCGAACCGGCCGAACCATGCGGCGCTGACCGGCGCGCTGACCGCCGCCAGCATCCCCGCGACCGAAGAAATCCGCAGCAGCGCAAGCAGGCCAAGCCACACCACCGCATAGACCGCCGCAACCGGGCCGCTCAGCGCCAGCGAAATGCCCATCAGCGTCGCCACGCCCTTGCCGCCCTTGAAACGCAGCCACAGCGGATAACAATGCCCGATAAACGCCGCCGCTGCCGCCAGCGTCCCCAGCCCCGGCAAGATGGCGGCTACCAGCCACACCGCGACCGCGCCCTTCAGCATGTCCAGCAGCAGCGTCGCCGCCGCCAGCCCCTTTCGCCCCGTCCTCAGGACGTTCGTCGCGCCGATATTGCCCGACCCGATGGCGCGCAGGTCACCTGCGCCGGCCATCCGCGTCAACAGCACACCAAAGGGAATGCTGCCCAGCAAATAGCCGACCAGCAATGCAGCCACCGGCGGCCACCAGATGATCGCGTTGGTCAATACGCTCCCCATGCTCCCTGTTCCCGCTTTAGTCCACACAGGCACGGACACGCAACGATCTGTATCAGTTTCCGCCGGTTGCCGTCGCCGGGTGCGGCGCGGTAACGCGCCCCATGGTGGATGAACGACCGATATTGTTTCTCGATTCGGGGGTTGGCGGCTTGTCGGTGCTGGCCCCGACGCGTGCGCTGCTGCCCCGTGCGCCCGTTGTTTATTGCGCCGACTCGGCCGGCTATCCTTATGGCACGCGCAGCGAGGCCGAGATTGCGGCGCGCGTCCCCGCCCTGCTCGGCCGGCTGGTCGAGCGGTATCGACCGCGTCTTGTCGTCATCGCATGCAACACCGCGTCCACCATCGCCCTGCCCGCCGTCCGCGCTGCGCTCGACCTGCCTGTCGTGGGCACGGTTCCCGCGATCAAGCCCGCAGCCGAAGCCAGCGTCACGCGCACTTTCGGGGTGCTTGGCACCGATGCGACCGTGCGACAGCCCTATGTCGACGACCTCGCCCAGCGTTTCGCCGCCGATTGCCGGGTGCTGCGCCACGGATCGGCTGCACTGGTCGCACTGGCGGAGGCGGAACTGGCGGGCGAGCGTCAGGCGGACCATGCCTACCGCACGGTGTTGGCGGGCCTGCTGGATCAGCCGGGGGGCGATGCCATCGACGTGATCGTCAACGCCTGCACCCATTTCCCGTTGGTGGCAGACCGGCTGGCGGCGGTCGCGCCGCGCCCCATTGCCTTTGTCGATGGCGGACCGGGCATCGCCCGGCGAATCGCGTTTCTGACCAAGGGACAGGCGTGGCCCGATACCCCCGCACCCGGACGCGCGGTGTTCACGCGGCTGGACGATGCCGCACGGCGACTCGCCCCCGCACTCGCCGCCCATGGGCTGGACGTGATCGAGGCGCTGTAGCTTGACTTTTCGCGCCTGAAGCGCCATTTGCCGCACCGCAGCGACGCTTTCGGAACAACCGGAACCAAGCAGCGTGATCGGCAGGTCTTATCCCTGCCAAGGCTCGCGTCGCGGCTCGACCAGCATCCCAAGTCACGCGGGGCGCCTTTCGACCCCCGCTCGTCGTGCGTCTGGCGCATGGCGCGCCAGATAACGAGTTTTCTCCATGTCCTTTTCGTCACTCGGCCTTTCGCGGTCCGTGCTCGATGCGCTCGCGCAAAAGAATTACGACACCCCCACCCCCATTCAGCAACAGGCGATCCCCGCCCTGCTGGAAGGTAACGACCTGCTGGGTATCGCCCAGACCGGGACCGGCAAGACGGCGGCGTTCATGCTGCCGTCGATCGATCGGCTGGTAAAGGCGAACGAGCGCCGCAAGCCGATGCGCTGCCGCATGCTGGTGCTGGCCCCGACGCGCGAGCTGGCCAGCCAGATCGCCGATTCGGCCCGCGCCTATGCCAAGTTCACCAAGCTGACCGTCGCCACCGTGTTCGGTGGCGTGCCGATCGCACGCAACCGCCGCGACACCGCCGCTGGCGTCGACATTCTGGTCGCAACGCCGGGTCGCCTGATGGACCTGATCGAGCAGCGCTGCATGAGCCTGTCCGACGTCGAGATCCTGGTGCTGGACGAAGCCGACCAGATGCTGGACCTGGGCTTCATCCACACGCTTCGCAAGATCGTGACGATGCTGCCGCAGGATCGCCAGTCGCTGTTCTTCTCGGCCACCATGCCCAAGACGATCAAGGACCTGGCGGACAAGTTCCTGAGCGACCCGGTAGAGGTTCGTGTCGCCCCCGTCGCGACCACGGCCGAGCGCGTCGAGCAATATGTCACGTTCGTCAACCAAGCCGAAAAGCAGGCGCTGCTGACCCTGTTCTTCCAGCGCAACGAGGTTGAGCGCGCGATCGTATTCACCCGCACCAAGCATGGCGCGGACCGTGTGGTGAAGCTGCTCGGCTCGAACGGCATCGTCGCCCACGCCATCCACGGCAACAAGTCGCAGCCCCAGCGTGAGCGCGCGCTGGCCGATTTCCGTTCGGGCAAGGTGAAGATCCTGGTCGCCACCGACATCGCCGCGCGCGGCATCGACGTATCGGGGGTCAGCCATGTGCTGAACTTCGAACTGCCCAATGTTGCCGAACAATATGTTCACCGCATCGGCCGCACGGCACGCGCGGGCAAGGACGGCGTCGCCTTTGCCTTTTGTGACGTCGAGGAACGCGGCTATCTGCGCCAGATTGAGAAGCTGACGCGTCAGAGCATCTCGGTCGTGCCGCTGCCGGACAATTTCCAGGCCGAATCCGAACGGATCAAGTCCAGCCGGGTCGGCCCCATCCCTGCCGAGCGCCCCGAACGCCCGCGTCAGGAACGCGGCCCGGCACGTCCGCGTGCAACGCATTCGGCCAAGCCCGCAGGCGAAGCGCGCGGCGGTGCCGGTCGTCCCGGCGGCCCGCGTCGTGGCGGCCGTCCCGGCGGCGGCGGTCGCCCCGGTGGCGGCGGCCGCGGCGGACAGCGCGCTCAGGGCTGATCCCCTTCACCCGAACCCGTTTCACTTTGGCCGGGGCTGTGCAATGCTTGCGGCCAAGGTGAAACGATACGGGGGACGGACAATGCGATTTCTTGCCGCGATATTGCTGACGGCGACCACGCTGGCACCGACCCCGGCGTTGGCGGCACAGGTTGCGGCGACGCCCCAGCCGCGTTTCGTCCATCACGTCTTTTTCTACCTCAAGCGGCCCGGCAACGCGCAGGACAAGGCGCGGCTGGCCGCAGCGCTCCAACGCCTGTCACGCGCGCCGACCATTCGCTCCCATCAGATCGGCGAACATGCTGGAACCACGCGGGCGGTGGTCCAACGCGGCTATGACCTGTCATGGACGCTGACCTTCGACAGCGCCGCCGATCAGGAAGCCTATCAGGTCGATCCCATCCACCTTGATTTCGTGCGCGAGAATGAAGGGCTTTGGTCGCGGGTCGTCGTTTACGATACGGTGCCCGCTCAACCCTGAAACCTTCGGTCGGTTCATAGGCACCCGCTAAAACAAACTTGCGCTTAACAATTGTCATGGCATTCTCGCCGCCCATGGCCGTCCAACCCGTCCATCGGACCGAACCGGCGCTGCCCGCGCCCATGCTTACCCGCGCCGCTTCGCTGGCCAAGGCGGGTGCATGGCGTTGCGAACTGGCGGGTAATCGGCTGGGCTGGACATCGGGTGTATACCGGATGTTCGGCGTCGATGCATCGATGCGAATCGACCGCCCGACAGCCGTTTCCCTGTACGAACCGCAATCGCGCGAAACGATGGAGCGGCTGCGCGCCTATGCCATCGCCACGGGCAAGCCCTTCACCTTCGACGCCGAACTCGTCCGCATCGATGGGGAGCGCCGTTGGATTCGGGTGTGGGGCGAAGTGGAGCAGCATCACGGCCGGGCCGTCGCGCTGAACGGGTGGAAGCAGGACATCACCGACGAACGCCGCGCGATCGACGCGTTGCGCGCGCTGGCCGAAAACGATCCTCTGACAGGCCTCGCCAATCGCGCGGCATTTCAGGCCCGGCTGGAAAGTGGCTTGGCGGTTGCGCTGGTGCTGTTCGACCTGGACGGTTTCAAGCAGATCAACGATCGATACGGCCATGCCGCCGGGGATCAGTGCCTGCGCGTGCTGGGCGAGCGGCTGCAGGCGGCATTGCCCGATGCGGTCATCACTGCGCGGCTGGGCGGCGACGAATTCGCAACGCTGTTGCCGCCGGGCCAGACACGGCTGGCCATGGCGCGGCGCATGGATTCGCTGGCTCGCTCGCTGGCCGCTCCGGTCGACTGGGATGGCCGCCTGTTGCAGTTCGGCGTATCGGGCGGCATCGCCTTTACCGAAGATCCTGGCCGGATCGAGCCGAAGCAGTGGCTGGCCGCCGCCGATGCCGCGCTTTACGAAGCAAAGCGAATGGGCCGCGGCCGGGTGCGGATCGCGCCGTCCTTCTGACGAACAGCGCCGATTGCCCATTTCGCTTCCGTTACACGACGCGCGCGCCTATATGATGGGCATGGCAACCCCCACCGAGAATGAATACGGCGCCTCCTCGATCAAGGTGCTGAAGGGCCTCGACGCCGTTCGCAAGCGGCCGGGCATGTATATCGGCGACACCGACGACGGTTCCGGCCTGCACCACATGGTGTTCGAGGTCAGCGATAACGCGATCGACGAGGCGCTGGCCGGGCATTGCGACCGCATCATCATCCAGCTGAACGCCGATGGCTCCGTCAGCGTCGAGGATAACGGGCGCGGCATTCCAACCGGCATCCACCCGGAAGAGGGCGTATCTGCCGCCGAAGTCATCATGACCCAGCTGCACGCGGGCGGTAAGTTCGAGAATACGTCCGACAGCAACGCCTATAAGGTATCGGGCGGTCTGCACGGCGTGGGCGTTTCGGTGGTCAACGCGCTGTCCGAATGGCTGGACCTCAACATCTGGCGCGACGGGGAAGAGCATTACATGCGCTTCCGCCACGGCGATGCCGAAGCGCCGTTGAAAGTCGTCGGCCCCTCAAACGGCAAGAAGGGCACGCGCGTGACCTTCCTCGCCTCCCCTTCGACCTTCAAGATCACCGAATATGATTTTGACAAGCTCGAACACCGCTATCGCGAGCTGGCGTTCCTGAATTCGGGCGTCCGCCTGTTCCTGCGCGACGCACGGCATGAGGATGTGAAGGAAGTCGAGCTGTTCTACGAAGGCGGCATCGCGGCTTTCGTGAAGTATCTGGACCGCAACAAGACACCGCTGATGCCCGATCCCGTGGCGATCGCCGGCACCCGCGACGACGTCACCATCGACGTCGCGCTAGAGTGGAACGACAGCTATTACGAAAACGTCCTCTGCTTCACCAACAACATTCCCCAGCGCGACGGCGGCACCCATTTGGCCGCGTTCCGCGCCGCGCTGACGCGCACGATCAACGCGTATGCCGACAAGTCGGGCCTTCTGAAGAAGGAAAAGGTCACGCTGACCGGCGACGACATGCGCGAAGGGCTGACCGCCATCGTGTCGGTCAAGCTGCCCGACCCCAAGTTCAGCTCGCAGACCAAGGACAAGCTCGTCTCGTCCGAAGTGCGCCAGCCGCTGGAAAGCCTGATGGCCGACAAGCTGGCGGAATGGCTCGAGGAAAATCCGAACCACGCCAAGATGATCATTCAAAAGGTCATCGACGCCGCCGCCGCGCGCGAAGCGGCGAAAAAGGCGCGTGAGCTGACCCGGCGCAAGGGCGTGATGGATATTGCCAGCCTGCCCGGCAAGCTGGCCGATTGTCAGGAGCGCGATCCCGCCAAGTCCGAACTGTTCATCGTCGAGGGCGATTCGGCAGGCGGATCGGCCAAGCAGGGCCGCGACCGGCATTTCCAGGCGATCCTGCCGCTGCGGGGCAAGATCCTGAACGTCGAACGCGCGCGCTTCGACCGGATGCTGTCGTCCAAGGAAATCGGCACGCTCATCCAGGCGATGGGCACCGGCATCGGCCGCGACGACTTCAATCTGGCCAAGCTGCGCTACCACAAGATCGTCATCATGACCGACGCCGACGTCGACGGCGCCCATATCCGCACGCTGTTGCTGACCTTTTTCTACCGCCAGATGCCGGAGATCATTTCCGCCGGGCACCTCTTCATTGCCCAGCCGCCGCTGTACAAGGCGACAAAGGGCCGATCAGAAGTCTATCTGAAGGACGATGCGGCGCTCGACGAATATCTGGTCGAAGCGGGCGTGGCGTCGAACGTGCTGGAAGGCGCGACCGGCACGCGCGCAGACAAGGATCTGCGCGGGCTGGTCGATCATGCGCGGCGGATGCGCACACTGATGCGCTATGTCCCGCGCCGCTATGACGCATCGATCATCGAGACACTGGCATTGGGTGGCGCGCTCGATCCAGAAGCCACGCGGGACGTGCGGGCCGAACGGCTGGCGGAAGTCACCCGCCGCCTCGATCTGGCCGACAATGAAGCCCGGTGGACCGCATCGCTGAGCGCGGAGGGCGGTTTCCACTTCCAGCGGCTGTGGCGCGGCGTCACCGACCATCATGTGATCGAAGCGAGCTTCATCGCATCGGCAGAGGCGCGCAAGCTGCACGGACTGGCTGCGGAGGAAGCGCAGACCTATGTCAGCGCCGCCAAGCTGGTACCCGCACGTTCGACCGCGTCCAGCGATGACGCGGCTGCCGATGAAGGCGATGAACCCGTCACCATCGGCAAGGGCGAAACATTGGTCGGCCGCCCCAGCCAGCTTCTGGAAGCCATCCTGATTTCGGGCCGCAAGGGCCTGTCGATCCAGCGCTACAAGGGGCTGGGCGAAATGAATGCGGAACAGCTGTGGGAAACCACGCTGGACCCGTCCAACCGCTCGATGCTGCGCGTCGCGATCGACCAGGCGGATGTGGCCGACGAAATCTTCACTCGCCTGATGGGCGATGTGGTCGAACCGCGCCGCGAATTCATTCAGGAAAACGCCCTCAGCGTCGCCAATCTCGACGTCTGACCCGTCCCGACGCAAGACCTGCGCGAAGATAGTGCTCGTAATCGAGCGCTATCTTCGGCGAGGGGTCCGGCACTTATTATCTAACCTCTGCGCTTCCCGCGCTCGCTACCGGCTATCTTACTGCCGCGGATAAGCGCGCCGACACGGCACCACATGGCGTTGACGTATCGCAGCGCTGCGGGTCGAAGGCGCTGCCCTCTGGTTCGGTCATTATCCGTCATCCATGCGGGTCGCATCAGCCCATCCGCAACGGACCTCGCCACGGCGATAAGCTGCAACCGAATCGCCCCGACAAGCTGCGTCCTGCAAGTTCCGGCCGCGCACCCCGTTTGCGAAATCCAGGTACCCAGCATCCGCCTTGAGCGTCGCAACGTGGCACTCCTGGGGTGAGCCGAAGTGGTTCAGTCGGGGGAAGCCGGTTGTTCCTGCCTTTTTAATAAAATAAGTTTCGAATGACGGGCGAAAAAAGCTCGGTAAAAACAGGGAGGATAGGATGCGCCACTATAAAGTGGGTTTGCTGATCGGCACCATGTTGGCGGCGGTTCCGGCATTTGCGCAGGACGTGACAACACCCGGCGCAGGGCAAGCGCCCGCGACGCCGCAAGATCCATCACCAATCGCCGCGCAGGTAGGACCGGACAATGTCCCGGCCGAGGACATCGTCGTTACCGGCATCCGCAACAGCTTGGCCAACTCGGCCCGCGTGAAGCGCGAGGCACAGCAGATCGTCGACAGCATCTCCGCCGAGGATGTCGGCAAGTTCCCTGACGCCAACATCTCGGAATCGCTTCAGCGTATCACCGGCGTTGCCATCGACCGCTCGGGTGGCGAGGGACAGTTCATCACCGTGCGTGGACTTGGTCCCGAATTCAACTCGGTGCTGGTCAACGGCCGGATCATGGCCACTGACAATCCCGGTCGTGAATTCTCCTTCGACGTGCTGTCGTCGAACATGATCCAGCGCACGGACGTGTTCAAATCCAGCGTGCCCGAGTTGCAGGAAGGCGGTATCGGCGCGACCGTCAACATCATCACCGCCCGGCCGCTGGACCAGCGCGAGGGATTCCACTTCTCCGGCTCCGTCGGCGGCATCTACGACACGATGCGCCAAAAGGTCGGGCCGGACGCCTCCGCCGTCGTGTCCTGGACCAATACCGACAAGACGTTCGGCGCGGTGCTTTCCGGCTCTTACACCAAACGCATGAATCAGGCCGATCAGATCGCGATCGACGGATGGATCAACGGCAGGCCGGACATCATTTCCATGATCGATGGCCAGCCGACACTGATAACGGGATCCGACCCGCGATATCCGGTGGAGGGCAACGTCAACGTGCCCCAAAGCCTTTATTATCAACGCGTGGAAGAAGAGCGGGAGCGGATCAACGTCGCAGGATCGGTTCAATTCCGGCCCACCGATAATCTCGAAATCACTGTCGACGGCATCTATTCGAAGTTCGACGTGTCAGGCGTGGTCCGCAGAATGGATAATTTCCTGGCGGCGCCCTATTACGAGCCGACGTTCAATTCGAACGGTACTGTGACCAGCATGGGCATGATCGGCGCCGATTTTATCGGGCAATACCCACAGTTTCTTGAGGAAAATCGTGACCGGCTGACCAATAACGGCCTGAACGCAAAGATCGATCACGTCTATAACCGGACGAACCGACAGTCCGACAGCTATCAGATCGGTGGAAACATCAAGTGGAACCCGACCGAGGATGTCGAACTCCGGTTCGACGCTTCGATGACAGGTGCCAACCGGGCGTCGCCGAACCAATATCTCGTCATCGGCGCGCTGTTGCCGTACAGCTATCAGTTCGACGTGGACGGGGGGCAGGGATTGCCGACCGTGTCGTTCGACAACGCCATCATCAACGATCCTGACCGGATGCGGCTGCACTACATGGCTGTCGATCGGAACACTTCCCGCGACCGGGGCTCGGAATTTCACTTCGACACCAAATATGATGTTCAGGATTCGATCCTGAAATCGGTGTTGATCGGTGGATCCTATACCGAACGGCGCAAGATCAATCGGTCGTTCAACAACAGCGATACGAATTGCACTTATTGCGGCTATCAGGTGCCGATCGCCGACGGTCTGTTGCAGGAATATGCATGGGGCGATCTGCTTGGCACGGGGAACGCGATACCTCCGACGCTGTTCGAATTCGATGCCGACGCAATGATCGCCTATCTCAACGATCCGGCGACCCTGGCAATTCCGTCCAACGGTCGCACGCCGGAAGAACAAGCCGCGTTCGCCCAGCAGTTGCTTGCCTTGCCTGGTGGGCCGTTTGGCGTTCGCGAACAGCTTCGCGGGACGGTCAATGTCCAGGAAAAGCTTACCGCAGGCTATATCGCGATGCAGTTTGCGGGACCGAACTGGTCGGGCAATTTCGGCGTTCGCGTCATTCAGACGGACGTGATTTCGTCAGGCTTCGACACGCCCGTCACCAGCATCAACAACACGCCCGGTGACGATACGCTGCAATATACCTATGGTCCGGCAACGGCCATTTCGGTGCGGAACAGCTATATCAACGCGCTGCCGTCGGCGAACCTCAAGTTCAATGTCACCGACAATTTCATCGCGCGTGCCGCCTTTTCACAGACGGTGACCAGGCCGACGCTGACCGATCTGGGCGTCAACAATGACTATGGCGGGCGTATTTCGGTACCGCTGTCCTCGGGCGGCAATCCCAACCTTCTGCCATTCCGATCGACCAATTACGATCTATCGGCCGAATGGTATCTGTCGTCGGTCAGCTATCTGAGCATCGGCGGCTTCTACAAGGACCTGAGCAACTTCCTCGAGCTACAGACGCTGCCGGTCGTGCGCTTCGGACGCACGTTCCAGGACACGCGCACGCGCAATGGGCAGACAGGCTATATCCGCGGGATCGAGGTCGGCGGGCAATATGCGTTCGACTGGCTGCCGGGCTTTGCATCCGGCTTTGGCGTCGCAGGCAACTATACCTATGTCGACAGCAAGGTTGAGCGCGACCAGACACTGGCTGATTACGATTGCGGCTATAATGGCCTGTCGCCGCATTCCGCCAATGGCAGCGTCTTTTACGAAAAGTTCGGGATTTCGGCGCGCGCGTCGTACAATTGGCGTTCCGACTATCTGCGGTCCTGCCGATCAAGCCAGGGACGTCCGCGCAACCGCACTGCCTATGGCCAACTCGACTTCAGCCTCGGTTACGACCTTACCAACAATTTCCAGATATATGTACAGGGCGTAAACGTGACCAATCAAAAGGTGGATGAGTGGTCGGCGATCGAAGAACGCTACCTGCTGCTTGAGGAAACAGGCGCTCGCTACAACTTCGGCGTTCGCGTCAAGTTTTAAGGTGCACTGGCGTTTGCGTAGACCAGATGTTTACGCAAACGCCTGCGTTCCTCGAACACAGGTCGGCTGCACAGGAATCCCGGGATCATGTTGTCCGGCGTGCTGATATTCCTGCAATTCCCTTCCCGCTTTTATCGTAACAGGAGGTCGCGTCGGGAGCCGGTGTCGTTCCCCTCGACGGGCGCGGTGCTGCTCCGGACGATCAGTTCGTGGCGCAGCATCACCTGTTCCACCGGTTCGGGCTCGCCACGCAGGATGCCCACCAGCAATTCGACCGCGCGGCGCCCGATCAGCCCCTTTGGCTGAGCCACCGTTGTCAGAGCGGGCTGAAAAAATGGTGCGAGCGGCAGGTCGTCGAACCCCACCACCGACACATGATCGGGGCAAGACAACCCCGCGCGGCTGATCGCACTAATCGCGCCCATCGCCATCTCGTCGCTGAAACAGAAAATCGCCGTCACGTCGCGCGCCAGCAATTCGCATGTCGAATCGAACGCCGATGCGGCCGAGTAATCCGCCACACGCACATGCAGGTCGGACGACAGGTCATGACGCGCCGCCGCCAGCCGCGCGCCAGCCAGGCGATCGCGACTGATCGGGCTGATGGCCGGACCGGTGATCACGCCGATCCGCCGGTGGCCCAGCGCGATCAGATATTCGATCGCGTCCCCGCTGGCGGCGGCATTGTCGATATGCACGCTCGGCACCCCCAGGTCGGGGCTGTATTCGCAACCGTTAACGACGGGGGCCGACGCGCCCAGCCGCCCCAGCAGCGGCTTCAGGCTGGCGGGCAACCGGTGGCCCAGGAAGATCAGCCCGTCCACCTCACGGCGGGAAAGCATTTCGGCATATTGGTCCTCGACATCGGGATCGTGTCGCGTGTCGCCCAGCACCACGGCATAGCCGGCGTCGCGCGCAGCCTCTTCAGCGCCGCGAATGACGCTGGCGAAAAAGGGATTCGAAATGTCGGGCACGGTCAGCAGGATCTTGGCCGCACGCAGCGTCCTGAGACTGCGCGCCGCGACGTTGGGTGAATATCCCAGCGCCTGAACGACTTCGAGCACGCGGCGGCGCGTTTCGGCCGCCACCCGCTCAGGCTGGCTCAACACGCGTGAGACCGTGGCGGTTGACACACCGGCAACCTCGGCGACCTGGATGATCGTGGTCATCCTGCCTTCATGTCGCTTGTGGCAGAAGGTGTCGACCGGTTTCGATGTAATCCTTTACATACGCTTTTGCGCTGCATAGGCTGACCATTGAAGAGCAGGGAAACTGCGTTCGGGGAGGACAAGGCGCATGGTCGCTGCTGAAGGGGTGCCGCATTCGACGCGCCCAGTACCGGGAATGCTGACGGGGCGCCTCAGTGCCCTCATGTTCATGCAGTTTTTTGTCTGGGGTGCATGGAATGTCACCCTTGGGCTGGTCATGCAGACCGTTGGCATCGGCAACCTGATCGCCAACGCCTTTTCGGTGGGGCCGATCGCCTCAATCGCCGGATCATTCCTGCTCGGCATGGCGGCCGCGCGCTATCTCAGCCCCAAGATGCTGATGGTGATCCTGCACCTGGTCGGCGGCGTCATCCTGTTCGTGCTGCCGAGTTTGGTAACGCCGGAAAATGGCGACAGCTTTGTCTGGCTGCTGCTGGGCTATATGATCCTTTACATGCCGACCGTCGGGCTGGCGAACACCATTGCGCTGAAAAGCTTTGGCGAGCGGGTGGACCGTTTCCCCTTTGTGCGCGCATTCGGTACGCTGGGCTGGATCGCGGCCGGGCTGATCATCGGCTGGGCGGGCCTGTCCGCCAGCCCACAGATCTTCACCATCGCGGCGGTCGTATCGGTGGCGCTGGGCCTTTACAGCTTCACGCTGCCCAATGTTGAGCCGGATGCTCCGCGCGACGAAAGCATTGTCCGTCAGGTGCTGTGTGTCGAGGCGTTCGGCCTGATGAAGCAGCGCTCGTTCCTGATCTTCATCACCTGCGCTACGCTGATCTCGATCCCGCTGGCGATGTATTATGCCTATGCGTCCCCCTATGTCGGCACGGCGGGGATTTCGAATGTCGGCGGCACGCTGGCCATCGGCCAGATGTCGGAACTGGCCTTCATGTTCTCGATGCCGTGGCTGTACCGCCGGTTCGGGGTGAAGCCGTTGCTGCTGGTGGGCATGGCCGCGTGGGCGGTTCGCTATGCATTGTTCGCGATTGGCGATGGCGGCGATTCGCTGTGGGCGATCTATCTGGGCGTGGCGCTGCACGGGGTCTGCTACGACTTCTTCTTCGTGGCCGGCGCGATCTATACCGGCACCATCGCCTCGCCCAAGGGTGTCAATGCACAGGCGCAAGGGATGCTGACGCTGTTTACCTATGGCGTGGGCATGCTGCTCGGCTCGCAGATCGGCGGGTTCCTGTACGCACAGCTGCCTGCCGACCCGACCATAGCCGACTGGCAGCAAATGTGGTGGTACCCCGCGATCGCCGCGGCTTTGATCGCCATCCTGTTCCAGTTGAGCTTCCGCGACGACAGCAAGAAGGAGGTGCGGCCGTGACCGCGATGAAGGGACCAGCCATTTTCCTGGCGCAGTTCATGGGCGATACCGCGCCGTTCGACACGCTGGACCACATGGCCGAATGGGCAGCTGGTCTGGGCTATGTCGGTGTTCAGATTCCGTGCGACCCGCGCCTGATCGACGTAAAGCTGGCGGCGGAGAGCAAGACCTATTGCGACGACCTTCGCGGGCGTCTGGCGCAATTCGGTATCGAACCGACCGAATTGTCGACCCACCTTCAGGGGCAGCTGGTTGCCGTCCACCCCGCCTATGACACGCTGTTCGACGGTTTCGCCCCCGCCGAAGTCCATGGCAAACCGGCTGAGCGGCAGGCATGGGCCGTCGAGCAGGTAAAGCTTGCCGCGCGCGCCAGTGCAAATCTGGGGCTGAACGCACATGCGACCTTCTCAGGCGCGCTGGCATGGCCCTATGTCTATCCGTGGCCCCAACGCCCGGCGGGGTTGGTTGAAGAGGCCTTTGCCGAACTGGCGCGGCGCTGGACGCCGATCCTCGACACGTTCGAGGATGCGGGTGTCGATTGCGCGTTCGAGATTCATCCCGGTGAGGATCTGCACGACGGCGCGACCTGGGAACGCTTTCTGGCTGCGGTCGACAATCACCCGCGCGCGCGCATCCTGTTCGACCCTTCGCATTTCGTGCTGCAACAGCTCGATTATCTCGACTTCATCGATCGCTATCACAACCGGATTTCGTGCTTCCACGTCAAGGATGCCGAATTCAATCCGAACGGCCGGACCGGCGTTTACGGCGGTTATGAACGCTGGACCGACCGGGCCGGGCGTTTTCGCTCAACCGGTGACGGACATGTCGATTTTGGCGCCATTTTCAGTAAGATGGCACAATATGGCTATGGCGGATGGGCAGTTATCGAATGGGAATGCGCATTGAAGCGGGCGGAGGACGGCGCGCGTGAGGGCGCACCCTTCATTCGCGATCACATGATTCGCGTGACCGAACGCGCCTTTGACGACTTTGCCGCAAGCGGGGTCGACCGGGCGGCGATCCGCGCATTGATGGGTCTGTCGCGCGACGGGGAGGATCGGGCATGAGCCGGCAACCCCTTCGGCTGGGCATGGTCGGCGGCGGTGAGGGTGCCTTTATCGGCGCGATTCACCGCATGGCCGCCGCGCTGGACGGTGATTGGCGGCTCGTCGCGGGCGCGTTCAGCACCGATACGGGGCGCAACGAGCGGACCGGGGCGCAACTGGCGCTCGATCCCGCTCGCGTCTATCCCACGATAGACGCGATGCTGGCGGGCGAACAGGCACTCCCAGCCGACGAACGGATCGACGCCGTGGCGATCGTCACCCCCAACCACCTGCACGCGCCGATGGCGATCGCCGCGCTGGACGCGGGCTTTCATGTCTTTTGCGAAAAGCCGATGGCGATGAACGTGGCGGAGGCAGAGGCCATTGCCCGTTCGGCCAGCGCCAGCGGGCGGCATTTCGGCCTCGCCTTCACCTATAGCGGCTATCCGCTGGTCGAAGAGGCGCGCGCACGGATCGCGCGCGGCGACCTGGGCGACATTCGGCTGGTGCAGGTCGAATATCTGCAGGGCTGGCTGAGCCAACCGATCGACAATGACGGGAACAAGCAGGCCGAATGGCGCACCGATCCCGCACGCGCCGGGCTCGGCGGGTGTCTTGGCGATATCGGCACCCATGCCTTTCATCTGGCCGAACATGTCTCGGGCCTGCGCGTGGCGTCGGTGTCGGCGGATCTGTCGATCCATGTCCCCGGCCGGCGGCTGGATGACGATGTCAACGCGCTGCTGCGGTTCGACGGCGAGGCGCGCGGCACGCTGAAGGCCAGTCAGGTGGCAGCGGGTGAGGAAAACGGCCTGAAGCTGCGCATCTACGGCTCGCTGGGCGGGCTGGAATGGGCACAGATGGAGCCGAACACGCTGACGCTGCGTTGGCTGGACCGTCCGGCAGAGGTCGTGCGCGCGGGCGGCCCCGGTCTTCAGGACGGCACTACGCGCCTGTTGCGGACGCCATCGGGCCACCCTGAAGGCTATGTCGAGGCCTTCGGCAATCTCTACCGTGCCTTTGCCGCCGCCATCCGGGGCGAGGACGGCCGCCGCTTTCCCGGGGTCGACGACGGATTGCGCACCATGCGCTTTGTCGAGTCGGTCGTCGCGAACGCGGCCTCGGATCAAAAATGGACACCCATCAATCGGGGATAGACTGAATGACTTGCTTTACTCGTTGGGCAGGGGCGGCAATCGCCGCCACCGCATTTGTTACCATCACCACGCCCGCCATGGGCCAGACTGCCGCCCCGCCCGCCTTTGCCGCGTGCAAGGCGTGCCACACCGTTGAAAAGGGTGCGCGCAGTGGCATCGGCCCCAACCTGCACGGCGTGGCGGGTCGGGACGCGGCATCGGTGCCGGGCTTCCGATATTCGACCGCGCTCAAGAACTCGAAGCTGACCTGGGACGATGCCTCGCTCGATGCGTTCATCGCTGCGCCGACCAAGAAGGTGCCGGGCACCCGCATGCCGATCGGCATGGCCGACCCCAAGAAGCGCGCCGCGATCATCGCCTATCTGAAAAAGGCGGGCGCGCAATGAGCCCGGTGCGGCCATGACGCTATCGCGCCGCACGCTGCTGGCTGCGGGGGCGGCATCCCCCGTCGCGATGGGGATCGCCGCAGCCCAGTCGCCAAAGTCGAATGCGGCGCGATTTTCGCTCGGATACGCTCCGCATGAGGGCAGCTTTGCAAGCCGGGGAGGCCTGATCGAACAGATCGCCTTCGCCGCCGATCAGGGCTTTACCGCGTGGGAGGATAACGAGGCACGCAACCGCCCCGTGGCCGAACAGACGCGCATGGCCAAGGCGCTGGCCGATCGCGGCATGACGATGGGCGTTTTCGTCGCCAGCATGCCCAAATGGGCCGAATCGCGCCCCCGGCTGGGCGCCAATGACGGTGCGGAGCGAGAAGCGTTTCTGGCCGATGTGCGAAGCGCGATCGACGTCGCCAAGCGGCTGAACGCGCGGCACATGACCGTGGTGACCGGCTTCATGGACCCCAGGGTGCCGGTCGAAATCCAGACCGGGCGCGTGATCGACGTAATGCGCCGCGCGGGAGACATCGTCGCTCCGCATGGGCTGGTGCTGGTGATGGAACCGCTCAACACCCGCACTGATCACCCCGGCGTCTACATGCAGGGCATCGCCCAGGGCTATGCCGTTGCACGCGGCGTGAACGGACCAGGGGTCAAGATATTGGCCGACCTGTATCATGAGCAGATCCAGTCCGGGAACCTGATCCCGACGCTGGATGCATGCTGGGACGAGGTCGGCTACATCCAGTTCGGCGACAATCCCGGTCGTAACGAACCGGGCAGCGGCGAAATCAATTATGCCAATGTCGTCAAATGGTTGCGCTCTCGCCGCTATTCGGGCGTGATTGGCATGGAACATGGCAATTCGGCCAAGGATCGCGCGGGGGAAGAGCGGCTGATTGCCGCCTATCGCGCGATCGACAAGGCCTGAGGAGAGGAAACAGGATGCTCATCCGAACAGCGGCATGTCTGATGGTCGGCCTGGCCACGGTCGCTACGGCGCAGGAAAAGCCCGGCTTTACCGACACACCCGTGCTGCCCGACGGCAAATGGCGTGTGCATGACGCCGAACGCCCCGCACCTTCCGTCGTGACCCCGGCGGCAAATCCCGGCGGCGCGCCGTCGGACGCGGTGGTGCTGTTCGACGGCATCTCGCTCGACGCCTGGCGTGCGGAACGGACACCATGGACCGTCGAAAACGGCGCGATGACCGTCCCGTCCCGCGCCCGCAGCGGCGGCGAGAACAATCTGATTTCCAAGCAGAGTTTTGGCGATGTCCAACTGCATCTGGAATTCCGGTCGCCGACGCCGCCGACCAAGAGCTCCCAGGATCGCGGGAACAGCGGCATCTGGTTCATGCAGCGCTACGAACTGCAAATCCTCGATGGCTATCAGAACCCGACCTATGCCGACGGCACGGTCGGTGCCGTCTATGCCTGGAAACCGCCCTTGGCCAATGCATCGCGCCGCCCGGGCGAGTGGCAAAGCTATGACGTGATTTTCGAACGCCCCCGCTTCGCCGCTGACGGATCGCTGGTCCGCCCGGCATATGTCACCGCCTTCCTGAACGGCGTGCTGGTCCAGAATCATCAGGCGATGCTGGGCACCACGGTCTGGCGTCAGGTCGCGAAATATCAGGCTCATCCCGACGCGGCGCCGATCCAGCTTCAGGACCATGATTCGCCGGTGTCGTTCCGCAACATCTGGGTCCGTCCGCTGCCCGAAGCTGCCATTGGACAGGATCTGCCGGGAGAACGTAAATGATTGATCGCAGAACCGCGCTTGCCGGCGTCGTCGCCATGTTCGGCGCGGGCGTTTTCGCCCCCATCGCACGTGCCGCAGGGCAGGCACAGGCAACACGCATGCCGGTGATCAGCGACGGCCCGCCCAGCGTCGCGGTCTTTACCCCCACACAACGGGCATCGGTCGCCGCGCTGAGCGAGCGGGTGATTCCCACCACCGACACCCCCGGCGCGATCGCCGCCGGCGTTCCCGTCTATATCGAAAAGCTGCTGGCCGACTGGGCCGCGCCGGATGAGCGCGTGCCGATCCTGGCCGGGCTGGATGCGATCGAGGCACGCAGCCTTGCCGATTACAAGGTGCCCGCTGCCAAGGCGACGCCCGCACAGCAGGACGCGCTGCTAACGCTGGCGATGAACGGGGACATGCCGTCGGGCAAGACGTTCTTCGAAGCGTTCCGACAGCTGGTCATCACCGGCTATTACACGTCAGAGATCGGCATCACGCAGGAACGTGAATATCTGCCCGTGCCGGGCAAGTATGACGGCGCCTTCCCCTATTCGCAGGTCAACAAGGTCTACAGCGCATGATGAACCGCCGAAACGTGCTGGCGGGCGCGGCCGGCCTTACCGCGCTGTCGCTGACGGGTCGGCTGGTCCCATCGGCATCGGCGGCGCAAATCGACGCCATCGGCCTGCAACTCTACACCGTTCGCGACATCTTCGAGAAAGACCCGGCGGGTACGCTGGAGAAGGTCGCCCGCATCGGTTATCGCGAGGTGGAGTTTGGCGGGGGCGGTTATGACCGGATGGACCCGGCCATGCTGCGGCAGACGATGGACCGCCACGGCCTGCGCTCACCGTCGATCCATGTCGGTTACGACCAACTGCTGGGCCAGATGGATCAGTCAATCGCAATGGCGCGGACGTTGGGCGCGGATACCATCATCCTGCCCTATATGACCGAAGAGCATCGTACCGACCGGGGTTGGGAAGCGGCGCTGCCCAATATCGCCCGCTTCGGCACGACGCTGAAAAAGGCCGGGCTCGGTTTTGCCTATCACAATCATGATTTCGAGTTCACCGGTCGGTCGGGCGGCGTCAGCCTGTTCGACAGGCTGCTGCGCGAGACCGATCCTGAAACGGTAAAGATCGAGCTGGACCTTTACTGGGCAGTATTCGCGGGCGCCGATGCAGGCAGCCTGATCGACCGGCTTTCCAGCCGGCTCTATTCCTTCCACGTAAAGGACATGCGGGCGGATCGCAACATGACGGCGGTCGGACAGGGCCAAATGGATTTTGCCGCATTGTTCAAACGGCCCGGTGCCGCCGGGGTCCGCCACTTCTTTGTCGAGAATGACCGGGCGCCCGCGCCCTATCTTCCCGACATCACCACCAGTTTCAACACGCTGCGCTCGCTGCGTTTCTGAATCAAATTCGCAAGGGAAAGATCATGGCTTCGACCGACAGGTTTGACGCGATCGTCATCGGCTCAGGCGTCAGTGGCGGCTTTGCGGCCAAGGAACTGACCGAAAAGGGGCTGCGCGTGCTGATGCTCGACCGCGGTGTGATGGTCGAGCATGGGGAGGATTACCCCTATGACGGCCGCCCCGCATTCGAGGTACCGGCCCGCAACATCATGCCCAAGCCGCTGCTTGAAAGCGATTATTTCATCGCTCGCCACGGCTATGTCGCGCCCAGCAATCAAGGTTTCTACAATAACGACCGGCTGAACGGCTATGCCTTTGACGAAGGCAGCAAGTTCTACTGGATCCGCCCCGGCGCGGTTGGCGGCAAGTCGCTGATCTGGGGTCGCTGGAGCTTTCGCTGGGCGCCGGAGGATTTTGAAGCGAACAAGCGGGAGGGCGTCGATGGCGCCTGGCCCATCGGCTATGACGATCTGGTGCCTTGGTACAGCTATATCGAGAAATATATCGGGGTGTCGGGCTCGCGCGAAAACCTGCCCTATTTGCCCGACAGCGAATTTCAGCCGCCGATGCAGATGAACATTGCGGAAAAATGGCTGAAGGATCGGTTGGAGAGCAAGTTCCCCGGCCGCAAGCTGATCAACACGCGCCTGTCCAACATGACCGAGGACAAGCCCGATCAGAACCGCACCAAATGCCAGTTCCGCAATCAGTGCGGCAATGGCTGTTCGTTCGGCGCCTATTTCTCGACCCAGGCGGTGACGCTGCCAGCCGCGCGCGCGACGGGGCGGCTGACGCTTCAATCGGATGCCGTGGTCACCAATCTGGAATATGATGCCGCCCGCAAACGCGTGACCGGCGTGCGTTATGTCGATGCCAAGTCGGGTCAGGCACAGACGGTGAATGCCGATCTGGTGTTCCTGTGCGCGTCGGCGATGGGTTCGGTCCAGATTCTGATGAACTCACGCGCACCCGGCACGGGACGCAGCCATTTCGACAGTAGCGGCACGCTGGGCCGTTATGTGATGGACCATATCTTCCGCGTCGGCATCGACGGCGAAATCCCGGGGATGAGCGAATATATCGAATATGGTCGCCGTCCTGGAGGCGTCTATATCCCGCGTTTCCGCAACGTCGGCGGGGAAGAAGGCGTCGGCTTCAAGCGCGGCTATGGCTATCAGGGTGGCGCGCGTCGCGATCCAGCCGGGCCGGTCGGCTTTGGTGAGTCGATGAAGCACGGCATGCGCGGCTATGGTCCGTGGAAATTCGGCATGACCGCGTTCGGCGAATGCCTGCCCTATCGCGACAACCGCGTGTCGCTGCACAGCGACAAGGTCGATCGTTTCGGCGTCCCGCTGATGCGCTTTGACGTGCAGTTCCGTGACAACGAGCTTCGCATGATGGCCGACGCGCGCGAACAGGGCGAAGCGATGCTCAAGGGCGCAGGCATGACCAATGTGAAGAGCTGGGAAGGCGAACATGTCCCCGGTGACGCGATCCACGAAATGGGCGGCGCGCGCATGGGTGCCGATCCGCGCACGTCCGTGCTGAACCAGTGGAGTCAGGCGCACGACGCAAGCAACCTGTATGTGACGGACGGCGCGCAGATGGCGTCGGCATCGTGCGTCAACCCATCGCTGACGTTCATGGCGCTGACCGCACGGGCGGCCGATCACGCGGTCAAGCAGCTGAAGCGGGCATGATGGCGGGCACGGGGACACTCCCCGTGCCCTCACCCATTAAATAAACCGATTTTCCAAAAGCCATTGCGTCACGGCGGCGGATGCGCGACCAAAGCGGCATAACGCCGTTCGGGGGAGACCGCACGCCATGACATTCATCCATCGCCGCCGCCCCGCCAGTGCCGCGCTTGCACTGGCGTCCATCGCCATGACGGCCATGACTCCGCTGGCCAGCGTGACCGCGCAGGAACGCGGCGGTTATGACAGCGTCGATCCGTTCATCGGCACCGGTGGGGAAGGGCATACGTTCCCCGGCGCGGTTGCGCCGTTCGGCATGGTGCAGGCCAGCCCTGATACCGATACCGGCTGTCAGGTGCGCGAATGCTATGGCCACGCTGCGGGCTATCGTTACGACGACCCGACGATTCAGGGCTTTTCGCACACCCATTTTTCGGGCGCGGGCCATTCGGACCTGGGCGACTTTCTGGTCATGCCCGTTGCGGGCACCAATGTGTCGCTGGAACCGGGGGACGCGAGCAAGCCGGGTTCGGGCTATCGCTCACGCTTCGATCATCGCGAAGAAGTGGCGCGACCAGGCTATTATGCGGTCACGCTGAAGGATTCGGACATTCGCGCCGAACTGACGGCGGGCACGCGCGTGGCTGTCCACCGCTATCGCTTTCCCACGGGACAGGACGCGCATGTCGTCATCGACCTTCGCAGTTCGCTCTACAATTATCCGGGCAAAATCCTGTGGTCGTCGGTCCGGTTACGCGACGACGGCACGATCACCGGCATGCGCGAGACGCGCGGCTGGGCACCGGGGCGCAAGCTGTTCTTCGCGATCCGCCCCAATGCAAAGCTGACGGGCCATGCCTTCGTCAACCGCGAGGAAAATATCGCCTATAAGGGCTTTCAGGGACCGGGGCGCGGACGCACCGATGTCGACCAGTTGCTGGGTCGTGCGCTGGTCGCACGGCTCGATTTCGGGCGGCTGTCCGCGCCGCTTGAGCTGAAGGTCGCGATTTCCAGCGTCGATGAGGATGGCGCGATCGCCAATCTGGAAAGCGAAACGGGCGGTTTCGGCACCATTCACGGCACCACCCGCGCCGCCTGGACCAAGGCACTGGATACGGTCCGCATCGACGCGCCTGCACCGATGAAGCGCATGGTCTATACGGGCCTGTATCACAGCATGATCGCGCCCAGCGTGTTTGCCGACGCCGATGGCCGCTATCGCGGGCCAGACGATCAGGTCCACCGGGCGGAGAACTTCACCTTCCACTCGACCTTCTCGCTATGGGATACGTTCCGCGCGCAACATCCACTGTTGCTGCTGACCCAACCGGAGCGGCGGAACCTGGATTTCGTCCAGTCGCTGCTCGCCAGCCAGCGACACAGCCCGCACGGCATCCTGCCCGTGTGGCAGTTCCACGGGCGCGAGACGTGGACGATGATCGGCTATCACGGCGTCCCGGTGATCGCCGATGCATGGCTGAAGGGCCTGCGCGGTTTCGATGAAAACGCCGCGCTGGATGCGATGGTCGCCAGTGCCAGCTATGGTCAATATGGCGGGCTGGATCACTATATGCAGCTTGGCTACGTGCCCATCGACCGCGAACCGGAAGCGGCGTCAAAGACGGTCGAATATGCCTATGACGACTGGACCATCGCGCGCATGGCGCGGGCCATGGGGCGCAGCGACGTCGCCGCCCGCTTCGAAAAGCGCGCGGGCAACTGGCGCAACAGCTTCGACGCAAAGACCGGCTTCCTGCGCGCGCGAAAGGCCGATGGCAGCTTCCGCACCCCCTTCGATCCCACCGCCATCAATTATGGCAGCGACTATACCGAGGGGAATGCCTGGCAATATTCGTGGTTCGTGCCGCAGGATCAGGCCGCGATGTTCAGGCTGCTGGGCGGTGATGCCGCGGCGGTGAAGAAGCTGGATGCGATGTTCGACTTCGACATGTCGGGCATCGATTACAGCCATGCAGAGGATATTGCCGGCCTGATCGGCCAATATATCCACGGCAACGAACCCAGCCACCACGTCGCCTATCTCTACAACTATGCCGGCCAGCCGTGGCGGACACAGGAGCGGCTGAAGCAGATTATCGACAGCCAGTATAAGGCGGCACCCGACGGCCTGTCGGGCAATGACGATCTGGGTCAGATGTCGGCATGGCTGGTGTTCACGGCACTGGGTTTCTACCCGGTCGCGCCGGGGTCGAACGAATATGTGCTGGGCCGCCCCTTTGTAGAGCGTGCGGGCATGACGCTGCCCAATGGCAAGCAGTTTACCGTGGTCGCGGATCAGTTGTCCGACACCAACCGCTATGTGGGGGGCGTGACGCTGAACGGTCGCCCGCTGGCGCGCAGCTTCATCCGGCACGACGAACTGATGGCGGGCGGCGAGCTTCGCTTCACGATGCAGGCGACGCCCAACCGCAACTGGGCAACGGCCCCTGCGCAGCGCCCCTATTCAATGAGCGCGGCGCGCTGAGGGTCAGGCGGGAACGCGCGACAGCGCGGTCGCGGCCACCGCGATCGAGCCGAGCGGACCCGCCATCGCTCCCAATGCGGGCGCCACGATGTAGGGCACAGGGGGCAGCGGCATGTAACCCGCCAGGCTCGCCCGCAGCGCCGTGTCGATCCGGGGCAGCAGATGCGGCTGACGCACGGCCACGCCGCCGCCAATGGCGATGCGACGCGGCCCGGTGGTGACAACGATCGCATGGCACATGGCGGCCAGCGCCTCGACAATCGGGGTCCATAGCGGATCGTCCGGCCCGACATCCTCAACCGCACGCCCGTTCAGCCGCCCGCGCAGGGCAGTGCCCGATGCCAGCCCCTCTACGCAGTCGGGGTGATAGCGGCAGACGCTTTCGAAATTGTCCCCGGCCGGTCGCGGAATGCGCAGATGGCCGATCTCGCTGTGCCCGATGCCGCCGGTCGTGCGACCCCGCACCACCAGCCCCACGCCGACACCCGTCCCAACGGTCACATAGGCGAAGTCGTCCAGCCCCTTGGCACAGCCCCAACGCATTTCAGCCAGTGCAGCACCGTTGACGTCGGTGTCGACCGCAACCGGGACCAGCCGCACCGCGCTCAGCTGCTCAAGCACCGGCGCGCCCGGCCAGCCGGGCTTGTTCGTGGCCAGCACCACACCGTAATCGCCGCGCGCCGGATCGACACCGATCGGCCCGAATGCGGCGATGCCAAGCGCATCATAGGTCCAGCGGCTCAGAATATCGGCGATCGCCGACAGCGTGGCGTCGGGCGTGGTGGTCGACACCATAAGCTGTTCGTCAATGCGGTCGGGACCGCTGCCTAGCGTGACCAGGCATTTGGTGCCGCCCAGCTCAACCCCCGCCAATCGGCCTGCGGGCTCAACCCGGCTCATTGCGCTGCGCCTTGTCGCGACGCGGACAGACATTCGGTCGCTGGACGCACCCATTCCTCCCCTTGCGATGCGGAGCCGATGCCCCTGGGTCTTCCTAGCCCCTTTAATACATCAAATTGCATAATTCAAAGCGGGAGGGAAGCGGCCAGGTGCAGGTACGTACCTCAAGACCACTGGCCGAACGCGTCGCTTGCGCTATGGTCGTGCCTATATGTGCCGGGAGCAGCCGATGAAGCCGAAGCCAGTCTTGCGTTCGCGTCCGACGCCAGCGACGGGAGTGGCGTGTTGAACGACGGTACGCCCATCGCCCGCCCCCGCCTGTCGGGCACCAATCTGGTTCGTGCGGCGGATCATAACCAGCGGGTCACCCTGCACGCCATTCGCGTGGGCGGATCGCTGACCCGCGTGGAGCTGGCGCGCATCACCGGCCTGACGGGCCCGGCCATCGCCAACATCACGCGCCGCCTGCTTCAGGACGGCATGATTGAGGAAGCGGGCCAGCGGCGCGGCGGCCGGGGCCAGCCCCCCACCAAGCTGGTGGTTCGGCACGACGCCTGCAACTCGATTGGCGTTAATGTCGACCGCGACCATGTCAGCATCGTGCTGGTCGATTTTTCCGGTCGAACGCTGGCCAGCGTGTCGGAAGATGTCGAATATGCCCTGCCCGATCAGGTGCGGACGCTGTATCGCCGCTCGATCAAGAAGCTGTTGCGCAAGGCGAATGTAGAGCCGGCCAAGCTGATCGGGATCGGCGTGGCCATTCCCGACGATCTCGGCTCGGTCGACCTGCCCGGCAGGCCTGATGCCTATTCCGAATGGAACAGCGTCGATGTTGCGGGACTGTTCGGCGATCCGTTCGCCCTGCCCGTCTTTGTCGAGAACGACGCCGCCGCCGCCGCCATCGGCGAGATGCAGTTCGGCCTGGGGCAGCAGAATCACAGCTTTTTCTATATTCTGATGTCTTCGGGTCTGGGCGGCGGCTTTGTCGTCGACGGCAATTACGTGCGCGGTGCCAATGGGCGAAGCGGCGAACTGGGCTTCATGCATGCATCCGGCGACATGGGGTCTGGGGAGCCAATTCAGCGGTGGGTGTCGCTGTCGGGACTGGCCGCGCATCTGGCGGCGGACGGCCACCCGCTATCGGCCGCGCTGGCGGACGATCCCGAACCGGCCGTTGCCGACTCGCTTGAACGCTGGACCACCCACGCCGCGACATTGCTCGCCACTCCGATCGAGGCGATCAACTGCCTGATCGACCCCGGCCTGATCCTGCTGGGCGGGCGCCTGCCGGCCGCCCTGCTCGATCGACTTGCGGATCGCATCAACGCGCGCATGGCCGCTTCGCGTGACGGATCGCCCGCGGTCGCCCCGGTCGTGCGTGCGCAACTCGCCAAGGATGCGCCCGCTGTCGGCGCGGCGATTCTACCGTTCGGCCACTTCCTGCTTCCGACGCCTGGTGCGCTTTGGAAGGCTGGCCCCGTCGACGCGCAGGCATTCCAAAGCACCTGATTTCGCTCGGCAACCGCCGAACCACGACATCGAAGCAGCATTAGGCGTGCGGCATTGTGTTGCCGCGCGGCCACGCGCGACGCGCTTTCACCCGACTGCTCGCAATCTATCCAATTGACAATTTGCTTTTGGTATTGCCGTATAGTGGCAGATGTTCGGCCGCAGCCGCCGCGATGCTCGCTGCGGGTTGGGAAATGAGAATCGGACACACAATCGGTTTGTGGAGGGATAGTCGATGACGGGATTCATGCGCGGCCGCACGCGGCCGGGACTTCGCAACTACACGCTTCGCCTGCTGATGACGGCGGGTGCCTGTGTCGGTACTGCCGGCACGTCGCTGGCCCAGACGGTCGACACCCCGCCGCCAGCCAATGTGCCCGCGGCTCAGGATCCCACCGCCGGCGATATCGTCGTCACTGGCTATCGCCGCTCGATCGAGGAAAGCCTGACGCAAAAGCGGGAGGCTAACGCCTTTGTCGACGTGATCACGGCCGAGGATGTCGGCAAATTCCCCGACAAGAACGTGGCCGACGCGCTTCAGCGCGTGCCCGGCGTGATCATCACCCGCGACGGTGGCGAAGGTAGCCGCGTCAGCATTCGCGGCCTTCAGCCCGGCCTGACGCTGACATTGCTCAACGGCAATTTCCTGGCTGGCGCCGATTCGGGCGATCCCCAGCGTTCGTTCAACTATGTCCTGCTGCCGTCGAACTTCATCGCCTCGACCGAAGTCTACAAGTCGCCCGAAGCGCGGCTGGAGGAAGGCGGCGTCGGCGGCACGATCATCCTGAATACCCGCCGCCCCTTCGATGTACCGTCGGGTTCGGGCTTCATCTCGGTCGAGGGCACCTATGCCGAAACGACCGAAAAGTTCGAGCCGCAGATCGGCGCGCAATATTCCTGGAAGAATGCCGACGAAACGCTCGGCGTCCTTGTCGGCGGCGTCTATCAGCAACGCTCGAACCGCGAACTGCGCGGCACGACCGAAACTTGGCGCTGGTGGAGCGATCGTGACCCGGCAACGGGTGAAGTGCTGACGCCTGCAACCGACGTGAACGGCAATCCGTTCGAAAATGACGACGCCATTTCCTATTGGCCCGGCGGCGGCAATTCGACGCAGGGGGGCACGCGCTATTCGGGCTATTGGGCGCCGCAGTCGGTCAATGCCGAGGTGTTCGACCAGAAGCGCGACCGTTACGGCATCCAGGCGACGGTTCAGGCGCGTCCGTTCGACAATGTGACCGTCACGTCGAACTTCTTCCGCTTCGAATATAGCAGCGACTTTACCAGCAACGTGCTGAAAATCCCCGAATGGGGCTATGGCAATTTTTTCAGCGACGCGAAGCTGGACCCCAGCGGCACGATCTTCCAGTCGGCGCGGTTCGAAGTGCCGGCGGCAGGCACCGGGTGCCTGACCAGCACGCCGCCCTGCACGATGGAAACGCCGCAGATCGCCGGCACTTTCAGCCGCGAAAAGCAGGTGTCGAACACCTTCGAGACCGAGGTCGCGTATGAAGGCGACCGGTTCACCGCGATTGCCAAGTTCGGCAAGACGCGCGCGACCGGCGGCCCGTCGATCCGTTTTGGCGTTGCCGCAAAGCCGCGCCTGACCGTCACCGGACAGGAAGCGAACGGCAATTTCGTTAGCGAATGGGACCTGTCGGGCAGCCGCCCGAACTTCACCTTCTCTCCTGAGCTGCAAGACAATATCAGGAACGGCATTGCCCAGATCGACATCGGCTCGACCGGCGGCGGCTTTACCAACAGCGAATTGTCGCAGCGTTATGCCCAGCTGGACCTGACCCAGCGTTTCGACAGCTTCCTGACATCGATCCAGGCGGGCGTGAAGTGGCGCGATCTGGACATCCAGCGCGAAACGGCGCGTTATGAATGGTATGCCGATCCTGCGACCAAACAGCGATTTCAGGACACGCCCGACGGCGCCGTGGCACGGCCGGAATATTTCTATGACCAGCCGATCGGAAACATCGCCGGTGGCTTTAACGCCAACATCTTCCCCGGCATCAATTTCGACAATTATATCGGTTATCTGAACGACACCTATGGTCCAGCGGTGCTCGTCCCCGAACCCGAAAATCTGTACAATGTCGGGGAGCGGGTCTGGTCCGGCTATGTCCAGGCCAATTTTGAAAGCGGCGGACTGCGCGGCAATCTCGGTCTGCGTGTCGCCAATACACGTCAGTCGGGTGTGACCTCGGACCGGCTGGAATATCTGGACGATTATTGCGTCGACGGCCCCGCCGGTCCGTTCGATCCCAATCGTCCGATCGGATCGGACGGCAATTGCCAGGTCATCCCGCTCGAGCAGCGCCGCCGTCTGATCAACGTCCAGCTGGACGAGTCCAAGACCTATACCGACTGGCTGCCCAGCCTGAACGTCTCATACGAAATCACGCCCAACCTGCTCATGCGCGGCGCGGCGGCAAAGGTGATTTCGCGCCCGGCATTCAGCGATCTGGGCGGCGCGCGTTCGCTGACCTATCGTTCGGCCGAATATGCGTTCGACCGCAACCAGTTCGGCGAGTTCGAAGGCTGGTCGGGCAGCGGTGGCAATTCACAGCTCAACCCGTTCTCCGCATGGCAGTACGATCTTGGCATCGAATGGTATTTCCAGCGCGGATCAGTGCTGGGCGCGACGTTGTTCCGCAAGGACGTGTCGGACTTCGTCGTGCCGCTGGTGCTGGACGTGACGCGTGAAGTCGCCGGGGAACAGGTGCTGATCCAGCCCTATTCCACGATCGCCAACGGGTCCGACGCGGTGTCGCAGGGTGTCGAGCTTTATGCCCAGCACACCCTGCCCTTCGGCCTCGGCGCACAGGTCAACTTCACCTATAACGACACCTCGGTCGCGCAGGTGACGCTGGATGGTGAGGATGTCGGCTCGTCGGCACTGGTCGGCAGCGCCAAGACGCAGCTCAACGGTTCGGTCTTCTATGAAAACGACCGGATGCTGCTGCGTGCATCCTATAACCGCCGCGGTGAAGTGGTCGGCGGGCTCGCATCGGGCCTGAACGTCTATACCGCCCCTTATGAACAGGTGGACATCAATGCGTCCTATGAACTGTTCGAAGGCGTGCTGCTGACGGCATCGGTCATCAACCTGACCAAGTCGGAAGAGCGGCAATATCTGGGCAACGACACCGAAGACCGGTTCGTGCGCAGCAATTATTTCGGTCGCCGGGCCTATGTCGGCCTGTCGTACAACTTCTAAGGCGAACTGAAGCCAGACCGATTGGGGGGCGTGGCGTAACGTCCCCCATTTCGGCAGACCCACAAGAAAACAAAGGGGAGCGGCATGACGGGAAGGCTACGGATCGGCATCATCGCGGCGGCGGCGGTGCTGACGGCGGGCATCGGCTATGCCGCGAACCCCATCGTGAAGGGCTGGTATGCCGACCCCGAGATCCATGTGTTCGAGGGGCGTTACTGGATCTACCCGACCTATTCCGACCATGACGGGGCGCCGCGCGCGCCGTCGCGCTTCACCCCGGCGCAGGAACAGGCACGCAAGCAGCGGATGGTGCGGCCATCCTATGGCTTCCAGACCTTTTTCGACGCCTTCTCCTCGCCCGACATGGTGAATTGGACCCGGCATGAGCGCGTGCTGGATGTCGAGAATATCGACTGGGCCGCCTATGCCATCTGGGCGCCATCGGCGATTCACGCCAATGGCCGCTATTACCTGTTCTTCAGCGCCAACGACATTCAGAGCGACAAGGAACTGGGCGGTATCGGGCTGGCCGTCGCCGACCGGCCGGAAGGGCCGTTTCGCGATGCGCTGGGCAAGCCGCTGATCGGCACGTTCCACAATGGCGCCCAGCCGATCGACCCCTTCGCCTTCCGCGATCGCGATGGGCAGGTCTATCTTTTCTATGGCGGTTGGGGCCATTGCAACGTCGTCCGGCTGAGCGCGGACCTGCGCTCCATCGTGCCGCATCCCGACGGTTCGATGTTCAAGGAAATCACGCCCCCCGGCTATGTCGAGGGTTCGTTCATGATCGAACGCAAGGGCGTCTATTATCTGATGTGGTCCGAAGGCGGCTGGACCGGCCCCGACTACAGCGTCGCCTATGCCATGGGCTCAAGCCCGACCGGACCGTTCAAACCGATGGGCAAGATCCTGGCGCAGGACATGCGGATCGCGCGCGGAGCGGGCCATCATTCGGTGGTCAACGTGCCGGGCACCGACGAATGGTACATCGCCTATCACCGCCGCCCACTGAACGAAACGCGCGGAGAGCGGCGACAGCTTGCGATCGACCGCATGACCTTCAATGCCGACGGCACGATCCAGCCGGTGCGGCTGACCAACAAGGGTGTCGGCCCGCGCCCGTTGCCGGGTGCCACAGCACAGCGCTGACCAAGCGAACAAGGGGAGCATCATGAGCCTGAAAACGATTCTGCACACCGCCCGGAACCTGGCCGCTTCGACCGCGGCGGCGGCGCTGGTGGCGGCATCGCTGCCCGTCGCGAGCGCGCAAGCCGGGCAGGCACAGGCCGAACAGGAAGCGCTGGTCGACCTTGCCAACCCGCTGATGGGCACCGATTCCAGCTATGAACTGTCCTATGGCAACACCTATCCCGCGGTGGCCGTGCCGTGGGGGATGAATTTCTGGACCCCGGTAACCGGCGAAATGGGCAGCGGCTGGGGCTATGTCTATGACGCGCACAAGATCAACGGGATCAAGCAGACGCACCAGCCCAGCCCGTGGATGAACGATTATGCCGCCTTCTCACTGTTTGCAGAGACGGGGCCGCTGAAGATCAAGCAGTCGGAACGCGCATCCTGGTTCAGCCACAAGGCCGAAGAAGCGCGCCCCTATGGCTACAAGGTCTATCTGGCCGACTACGACGTTACCGCCGAAGTGGTGCCGACCAACCGCGCCGCGCAATTCCGTTTCACCTTCCCCGAAAGCGACGACGCGCACATCCTGCTCGACGCGTATGACAAGGGGTCGATGGTCCAGATCGACCCCGCGCGGCGGCGCATCACAGGCTATGCCCGCAACAACAGCGGCGGGGTGCCGGCCAATTTCCACAATTATTTCGTCGCCGAATTCGACCATGACTTCACCGTCACGCGCACCTGGGACAGCAACGGCGCGCTGAGCGCCGACCGCAAGCGGGAGGGCGCGCATGTCGGCGCCGTTGTCAGCTTCAAGACGCGCAAGGGCGAAACGGTAGGGGTCAAGGTCGCATCGTCCTTCATCAGCCCCGAACAGGCGGTTCTGAACCTACGCGAAATCGGTCGCGACAGCTTTGACCAGACAAAGGCCAAGGCGAAAGCCGCGTGGGAAACCGAATTTCAGCGCGTGCAGGTCAGCGACCCGAACGAACGCAACCGGCGCACCTTCTATTCGGCGCTGTACCGAATGCTGCAATTCCCGCGCACCTTCCACGAAATCGACGCTCGCGGGCGCACCGTTCACTACAGCCCCTATGACGGCAAGGTGCATGACGGCCCGCTGTTCACCGACAACGGGTTCTGGGACACTTGGCGCGCGGTATTCCCGTGGTTCGCGCTGATGTATCCCGAACTCGACGGCCAGATCATGCAGGGGCTGGTCAACACCTATACCGAATCGGGCTGGCTGCCCGAATGGGCCAGCCCCGGTCATCGCAGCGTGATGATCGGCTCCAACTCGGCCAACATCATCGCCGACGCCTATATCAACGGCGTCCGCGGCTTTGACGTCGAAAAGCTGTATGAGGCGATGGTCAAGAACGCGACCACGTCGGAAGGGCGCCCGCGCGACGCGCGCGGACGCGTGCTGACGGCGGTGGGGCGCGAGGGCGTCGAATATTACAACCAGCTGGGCTATGTCCCCTATGACGTCGGCATCAACGAAAATGCCGCGCGCACGCTGGAATATGCGACGGCCGATTTCTCGCTCTCCCGACTGGCGGCAGCGCTGGGCAAGACCGATGACGCGCGCAAATATGCGGCGCAGGCGCAGAATTATCGCAAGCTTTATGACACCCAAACGGGCTGGATGCGCGGCCGCAACCGCGACGGCAGCTGGGCGACGCCGTTCAACCCGCTGAAATGGGGCGACGCGTTCACCGAAGGAAACGCGCTCCATTATAGCTGGTCAGTAATGCAGGACCCGCAGGGCCTGATCGACCTGATGGGCGGGGACAAGGCGTTCGTCGACCGGCTGGATTCGATCTTCACCACCCCGCCGCTGTTCGACGACAGCTATTACGGACAGGTCATTCACGAAATCCGCGAAATGCAGATCGTCGACATGGGCCAATATGCCCATGGCAACCAGCCGATCCAGCACATGCCCTATCTGTACAACTGGGCCGGCGCACCGTGGAAGACGCAAGGGCGGGTGCGCGACATCCTGACCAAGCTCTATTCCCCCGATCCCGATGGCTATCCGGGCGACGAGGATAATGGCCAGACGTCGGCCTGGTATGTGTTCTCGGCATTGGGCTTCTACCCGGTCGCATCCGCCACTGGCCAATATGCCATCGGCAGCCCTCTGTTCCGCCACATGTCGCTGACCATGCCCAATGGCCGCAAACTGGTGATCGAGGCGGAGAATAACGGCCCCGGCAATCCGTACATCCAGTCCGCGACCTTCAACGGCCAGCGTCATGACAAGCCCTGGCTGACACGCGAAGCGTTGCAGGCCGGGGGTACGCTGCGCTTCGTCATGGGGCCGAAGCCCAACCCCGCCTGGGGCGCGGCAAAGGCTGATGCACCCTTCTCGATGAGTCGCCCGCAGGGAGGGGCGAAGTGACCATGGCCGATCGTCGTACCGTTATCGCCGGCGCCGGCCTGGCGGCGCTCGCCGCGACGCTGCCCGGCCGCGCGCTGGCCCAGCCCTTTGCCAGCAAGCGCCCGCCCGCCGCGCAGCGCGGCTTCACCAGCAAGGCTGTCGAGGCGGAAATCGCCCGCGTAAAGGCCCGGATCGCCGACCCGGAACTCGCCTGGCTGTTCGAGAACTGCTACCCCAACACGCTCGATACGACGGTGCGGCTGGGCATGGTCGATGGAAAGCCCGACACCTTCGTCATCACCGGCGATATCGACGCGATGTGGCTGCGCGACAGCTCGGCCCAGCTTCAGACCTATGTCCATCTGACGCCAAAGGACGCCGATCTGCGCCACCTGTTCCACGGCGCATTCCAGCGTCAGGCGCGCTGCATCCTGATCGACCCCTATGCCAACGCGTTCATGGCCGACCCGGCGGCGTTGTCCAGCCTGTCCGCGCGGGGGGACCGGACCGACATGAAGCCCGGCGTGGCCGAACGGAAATGGGAGATCGACTCGCTCTGCTACCCGATGCGGCTGGCCCATGCCTATTGGACAGCAACGCGCGACAAGACGCCGTTCGATGCATTGTGGGCACAGGCAATGACGCTCGCGGTCCAGACCCTGCGCGTGCAGCAGCGAAAGGATGGCTCCGGTCCCTACAGCTTTCAGCGCGTCGACCCTTCCCCCACCGAAACACTGATGTTCGGCGGCTTTGGCGCGCCGACGCGCAAGGTGGAGCTGATCCATTCGGGCTTTCGCCCCTCGGACGATGCGTGTGTCTTTCCGTTCCTGATCCCGTCCAACCTGTTTGCGGTGTCCGCCCTGCGGATGCTGGCGCAGGTGCTGAACGAAGCGCGCGGCGATGCCGCTTCCGCGCAAGGCGCCAGCGCCCTGGCGGACGAGGTCGAGGCCGCGCTGCGCGACCATGGCCGCATGAGCGACGGCCAGGGCGGTCAGGTCTGGGCATTTGAAGTCGATGGCTATGGCAATGCCATCTTCATGGACGATGCCAATGTCCCCAGCCTGTCGGCACTACCCCTGCTTGGCGCGGCGGCACGCGACGACGCGCTGTGGCGGCGCACCCGCGATTTGGCCTGGAGCGAGCGCAACCCCTATTTCTTCAAGGGCAGCGCGGCCGAGGGAATTGGCGGGCCGCATATCGGCATGGACATGATCTGGCCGATGTCGCTGATCAGCCGCGCGCTGCTGTCCGACGACGATGGAGAGGTTCGCCGCTGCCTGCGCTGGCTGAGCAATACCCATGCGGGCACGGGTTTCATGCACGAAAGCTTTCACAAGGACGATCCGGCGAAGTTCACCCGCAGCTGGTTCGCCTGGGCCAACGGGCTGTTCGGGGATTTGATCCTCGACATCGAACGACATCGACCGGCCCTGTTGAAAGAGCGTTTCGCATGACCCCCACGCGCCGACAATTGCTGGCTGGAACCGGGGGGCTGGCGCTGACCGGCGCCCTGCCACGCACCGCCTCCGCCGCGCCCACCGCCACGCCGCCCAATCTTTTCGTCGGAACCGGCGGTCACGGCCATACCTATCCCGGCGCGACATTGCCGTTCGGCATGATCCAGCTCAGCCCCGATACCAATGTGTCGGGCTGGGATGCCTGTTCGGGCTATCACGTCAAGGACGGCTCGATCATGGGGTTCAGCCACACCCATTTGTCCGGCACCGGCATTGGCGACATGCTGGACGTGCTGGTGGTACCGACCACCGGCCCTGTGCGGCTGAAGCCGGGTACGCCGGAAGATTTCGCCGACGGATACCGCCAGCGTTTCCGCGATGAACATGCCGAACCCGGCTATTACCGGGTCACGCTGGAAAAAGGCGTACGGGCCGAGCTGACGGTGACCGACCGCACCGGCTGGCATCGCCATACCTTTCCGGCGGGGCCCGGCCATATCCTGGTCGACTTCGCGCACATGATCCTTGACCCGTGGGACAAGGGAACGCTGGTCGACGACGCATCGCTGGCGATCGACGCCGACGGCACGCTGACGGGCAGCCGCCGTGTGCATCGCTGGGCCAAGGGACGGCGCATCCATTTCGCGATGCAGCTGTCCCGCAAGCCCGACCGTGTCACCTTCTATGGCGACGACGATGCCGAACAGCCCGCCGGGACCACCGGCGTGAAGGGCGCCAAGCTGAAGGTCGCGCTGCATTATGACGATGCCGGTGCCGCGCCGATCCTGATCCGCTGCGCCGTGTCCGCCGTGGACGTGGCCGGCGCCCGCGCCAATCTGGCGGCAGAAGCGTCCCATTGGGACTTTGACCGCATCCGCCGCGCCGCCCGCGCTCGCTGGATGGCCGCGCTGGATGCGGTAAAGGTTGACGGCGGCACCCCCGATCAGCGCACCATAATGGCCAGTGCGCTGTATCACGCGCTACTGGCCCCGACGCTGTTCACCGACAGCGACGGACGGTTCATGGGAATGGACCGCCAGGTCCACCGCGCGGGCGCCGACGCGCCTGCCTTCAGCACCTATTCGCTGTGGGACACCTATCGCGCCTTTCACCCGCTGATCACGCTGATCGATCGCGAGCGTGCGACGATGTTCACGCGCGACCTGATCCGCCAGACACAGCAGAGCCGCTATGGTGCGCCGGTCTGGCAGCTTCAGGGGATCGAGACGGGCACGATGATCGGCTGGCACGCAGTATCGGTGCTGGCAGAGGCAAAGGCCAAGGGGATCGAGGCCGACTATGCCGCCGCATGGCCCGCGCTGCGCCGCCGTGCCTTCGACGCCGACATGCCCGATGTCGACGGCACGCTGGGCCGCGATTTCTATATCAAGCGCGGCTGGATTCCCGCGGACCGGATATGGGAGTCGGTCAGTCGGACACAGGAATATGCATATGACGACTGGGCGGGGGCGGTCATTGCCGATGCGGCGGGGGCCAGTGCCGATGCCGCGGCGCTGCGCAAGCGGAGCCTGAACTATCGCAACGTCCTCGACCCCTCGATCGGCTTTGCCCGGCCGCGTTTCGATGACGGCAGCTGGTGGTCGCCCTATGACCCGATCCAGATCGGCCACGACCCCAAGAAATATCGCGACTATACCGAAGCGAATGGCTGGCAGACCACCTTCCTGAACCAGCACGACATTTACGGACACATCGCGCTGTTCGGCGGCGACAAGGGGTATGAAGCGCGGCTCGACGCCTTTTTCAACGCGCCCTCGACACTGCCCGACAATGCGCCGCCCGACATTTCCGGGTTGGTCGGCCAATATGCGCACGGCAACGAACCAAACCACCATTGCGCTTATCTCTACGCCTATTGCGGCGCGCCGCATAAGACGCAGGCGATGGTGCGCCGGCTGTTGGTGGAGATGTACAAGAACGATCCCGACGGCGTGATCGGCAATGACGATTGCGGGCAGATGAGCGCGTGGTTCGTCTTTTCGGCGCTGGGCTTCTACCCGGTCGATCCGGTCAGCGCGCTATACGTCTTTGGCTCACCCCTGTTCGATGAAGCGCAGATGCGGCTGGGCGGCGGGCGGCGATTGACGGTACGTGCCACGGGCAACGCACCCCACCGCCCCTATGTCCAGTCAGTGACGTGGAACGGGCGGCCATGGACGCGCAACTGGATCAGCCACGCCGATCTGGCGCAGGGCGGCACACTGGTCTTTGCCATGGGCGACCGCCCATCGCGGTTCGGCATGGCCAAGGCGGATCGTCCACCGTCACACGGACGCCTGTCCACCTGAAACAGACTGTCCGGGGAAGCCCTTTTTGGGGAGAGAGCGGGCTTCCCCGGACAGCACCTCGCCGGTTCGGGCCGGGGGGCTTGCGCCTGGCGAGGCTAACCGGGGATCAGGGCATGGGCGTCATCGACGGGGGCGCGGTGTCGGGCGCGCTGCCCCATTTGCCGGGCTTGGGCCCCATCACGAACTCGAACCGACCGCCCTTTGCGATATCGGCATGGCGGAACCACGGACGGTTCCACGGGCGGCCGTTCAGCGTGGCGGACTGGATATAGACGTTGGTGGGCGAGTTGTTCTTCGCCACCACCTCAAATGTCGCACCACCGCCCATCCGCATCGCCACGCGATCGAAAACGGGACTGCCGATGACATAGACGTCGCTTGACGGATCGACGGGATAAAAGCCCATCGCGCTCATCACATACCAGGACGATGTCGCGCCCTGATCGTCCATGCCGGGAAAGCCCAGCCCTGCCGCGTCGCTGCCATAGAGCGTATCGAGGATGCGGCGGGTCAGCGCCTGCGTCTTCCATGGCTGCCCGCCCCATGCGTAGAGATAGGGCGCGTGCTGATCGGGCTGATTGCCCTGCACGAACTGGCCGATCAGTCCGGTACAATCGCGGCACACGCCCTTGGGCGCATAGGGCGTCGCGAAAAACCGGTCGAGCTTGGCATTGAATGCCGCACGTCCACCCAGGCCGCGCGCCAGCCCGCCGACATCGTGCGGCACCAGCCACAATGTCGACCAGCCCGACGCTTCCTTCATCATGAAGTTGTAATAGGGCTCCTGCGGATCGAACGGCGCGATCCACTTGCCGTCTTCGGTCCGCCCGCGCACGAAGCCCGTCGTGGCGTCGAACACGTTACGCCAGTTCGCCGCCCGCTTGCGGAACAGCGCGGCGTCGGCACTTTTGCCCAGCCGCTCGGCCAGTTCGGCCATGGCGTGATCGTCCCACGCATATTCCAGCGTCTTGGCCGCACCCGCCTTGCCGCCGGCATAAGGCGGGCTGGGATTGCCGTCGGGCACAATGTCCGACACCCAGCCGCGGGCCATATACTCCGCCAGATAATCGCGCGGCCCCTTTGGATCGACGGCATTGCGGCGCAGATATTCATAGGCGGCGGCATAATCGAACGGGATGCCGCGCCGCATCGCCCCCAAATACAGGAACACCGCGTTATCCGCGTGGAACGACGTGTTCATATAGCCGCGCGTCCGCGCCATATCGAGCTCGGACGCCATGATGTCGCGCACGACATCGGGTTCCAGCAGCTCCAGCAGCACGATCTGGTTGCGGCCCGTATCCCAAAAAGGAACCGGCCCATATCGGTCATGCGTCGCGGTGCGAACCCGCCCCTTGGCGTCGGCGAACTGCTCACCCTTGCGCGCGATCAGGCGCGGGCTGGCAAAGGACTGAAACAGCGTGGAGTAGAATAGCCGCCGCTGCTTTTCGGTGCCGCCGGACACCTGAATCCGGCCCAGCAGGTCGGACCATTCGGCACGCGCCGCGCCCCGCACCTTGTCGAAATCATAATCGGGCAGTTCGGCACGCAGCTTCCGCTCGGCATCGGCATAGCTGTGGCCATGCGCCATCCGCATCAGCACCGCTTCGCCATCCCGCGTCGTGAAGTTCAGATAGGCGCCCGCGAAATTGCCCGAAATGCTGCGCCGCCCCGCCTGCACGTCCTTTTCGCCAATGCCCCATGCGGGTCGGTCCAGAACGCCGCGAAACGTCCCCATGCCCGTAAATGGCTTGGAAAATTCGGCAATGAAATAGGCCTGCTCCGCCCGGTCGCCGTCGCGCGCGGCATGGCCGCGGATGGTGCGGTCGCCCACAACCTCCACTTCGCCACCGCGTCGGCGCAGATTGACCAGCACATGCGCCCGGTCGGTCTGTGGAAAGGTAAAGCGCATCAGGCTGGCCGCGCGCGTGGCGGTCAGTTCGGCACGGGTGCGAAAACTGTCTAGGAACACCGAATAATAGCCGGGCCGCGCGACCTCCCGCCCCTTGTCATAGGCGGACTGGGTATAAGCGGGCGGCACCGTCCAGTCGCCGACAACCGGCATCACCATCGGCTCGGCACGCCCGCCATAGGTCGGACCCCCGCCGCCCGTGAAGCCGATCATCGACGGGTTGGGGTAATGATAGGGCGTCGGAACGCCGGTGGGATAGTTCAGGTCCAGATTGACGTTCACAGGTGCCGCTTCGACCCCGCTGTGCGGCAGTCGTGCGCCGGGGGACGTGATGCCCGAATAGACCGGCTCACCCGGCGGCGGTGCGTTGCCGATCAGTTCCTGTCGGTCGAGCGGCGCGGTACCGACGCGGGCATCGACCAGATCGACCGGCGCCCGCTTCCCGTCCTGCGCCGTAAGGGGTGCGCCGACCACTGCGATCAGGGCTACACCGGCCAGCGCGCGGTACAGGGTCGCGCGGCTCATTTCGCGTCTCCGGCACCGCGCGCGCGGCTGGCCCATTTCCGCCAGAGCGCCGGATCGGACAGCATCTTCATATAAACGCCGCCGACCACGGACCGCGCCTGAAAGCCGACCTGTCGTCCGTCGGTCGTTTCATACCAGTCGCTGAGCGGCACGCGCGTCGGGCTTTCGCGCATGAAACGATGGACGGGGGCGACCAGCGACCGGAAATCGGCGCCGCTGTCGGCCAGCGTCGCGCTCCACACGATCCAGTCGAGCTTGGTATAGGTTTTGCGATTGTCGAGCGGCAGGCCAAAGGGGCCCTGCTGGGTCAGGTAAAAACGCACTTCGCTCTGCGCCAGCGCGTCGGGGAACAGGTTGCGATCCAGCACCTTGTCCCAGACAAGGTTGTACTTCTGGCTCCACGTGCCCGGCTTGTCGAAGGCCAGGCGCGTATGGTCGCCGTCCCTGGCCATGGTCAGCCACTGGCGCGCCATGTTCCGCGCGGCGGTGCGGTAACGACCGGCCTCACCCGATTTCCCCAGCATCCGCGCCAGTTCGGCATAGGCGTCCAGCGCACTGATCGCCTTGATCGACAGATTGGCATTATGGGCAAGATGCCCGGCGAAATCGTCGGTGCTCAGCTGATTTTCGGGGTCCAGCCCCTTGTCGAGCAGGAAATCGGCCCAGCGCGACAGCAAGGGCCAATATTCGCCCGCAAAGTCGGCATTGCCGCGCACCTTGGCCAGCGCGGCGATCATCAGCAGCATGTTGCCGCTTTCCTCGACTGGCATCTGGTCGTCGGCGGATGTTTCACCCCCGCCATAAACCTGACCGTTCGCCTGTGGGTAGGTGCCAAGGTCGTGCGGCGCAAAGGGGAAGCGCCAGCGCGGCATCTTCGCATAATCGAGGATGGGTCGCAGCTGTGCTTCGAGCAGGCCGGGATTCAGCAGCAGGAAAAAGGGCGACGACGGGTACGTGACATCGACGGTCGCGATGCAGCCGTTGCTGAAATTTTCCTTCGAGAAATAAAGCGGCCGTCCGTCGATATCGGCCACCAGCTTGTGCGCGGCCAGTGTCTGGCGATAGGCGACAACCGCGAGTTCGGCATATTCGCGCCCGCCGGCCCGCTCCAGATCGCCGATCAGTTCGCGGTCGAACGCCGCGCCGCGTTCGCGCAGCGACGCTTCCTCAGCCTCCGCCTTCAACAGCAGTTCGGCCATGGTCATGCCGTCGCGTCGCCAATAAGCGGGCAACCGCCGCTTGAAATATTCGATCGCGTCGATGTCGTCATAGGCCAGCATCGCACGGCGGGTCTGGGCCTCGGCGCCGACGGTGCCGAAATCGAACCGCGTGGCCATCAGGGGCCGGTTCTGATGCGCCAGACGCGGCATCGCCAGATCGTCGGCGGGCAATTGCTTGCCCTCCATGAACGCGCCGCGATCGCCCATGCCGATCATCGCGGTGGTCGCGCCCGGCTGTTGCGGAACCGCCAGTTGTGCCCAGCCCCAATCGATGCGCAGATTGTCACCGACCTTTTGCAGCACCGCCTGCTCGCTGGTGCCGATCCGCATGACGGTCATGTCACCGACCCGCGCGCTGCCCCAGGTGACGCGCTGCTGCTCGCTGTCGACCGCCAGTTGCGCGCTGGCGTCAAAATACAGCTGGACGGCATGAGGGCGCCCGTCTGCGGAGCGGACGGACCAGCTCAGATAAGTGACTGGGCGCGACAACAAGTCGAGATCGTTGGGCAGCGCAGGGGTGAAGAAGGTCGCGGTCAGCCGGATGCCGCCGCCTTCCATCTCATAGGCGGTCGTCGTCGGCGTGATCGAACGCGATCGCTGGACCATCGCCTCCCCGCCGCCGCCGCCCATGAAGCGCAACAGCTTGCCATCGACGCGGACGAACCCGCTCAATTGCTGCTCGCTCCCGGTCCAGTGGCGGGTCGGTCGTTCGGCCAGCAGGTCCTCGAAGCTCCAGATACTGAAATAAGGGTCGTGCGCGACCAGCGGAGTCGCGGGCGTGCGCGTCGTCACGGGCGCCTGCGCCGCGAGCGGCGAGGTGGCGGCCGCCAATATCGCCAGCCCTGCGATCCGGCAGAATGCGGCGGAATGGTTACGACGAAACCCCATTATCCGATCTCCCTGTCGTCACGTCGAACGCGTGATCTTTCGCGCAACTTACCGACCGGGGATCAAAGAATAAAGCAATTTCGTTGTTTAATTAGCCCGCGCTTGCCGTGTTGCAGAGAGCGCGCCTTCGTGACCACTATCCAGCGCCAGCAAGCGGCACACAGCCGCGCATTTTCGGATTGATGGTGAGATTCCAGCGGCGAAACGATCGCCTTGTTCAGGCAAAGCCGAACTTCGCGTGCTAATCCCTCCCTGCCCGCCCAGCGTCGCGGGTGCCATGGGGGATCACATGTGTCGTTGAAACGCTCGCTCGCCGTGATCGGTTCCGGTTTTGCCCTGTTCGTCGCAACCCCCGCGCTGGCGGAAGAAGCGGCTTCGGCAACCGAAAGCCCCTCGGTGATCGAGAAGGTAGGCGAAGGCCTTGCCAGTTTCTTCGGCCGTGAAATCGCCGGCAATCGCACCGCCAGCGGTGAGAAATGCGATCCTGACACACTGACTGCCGCCCATCGCACCCTGCCCTTTGGCAGTCTGGTTCGTGTAACCGATGCACTGACGGGCAACAGCGTGATCGTCCGCATCAATGATCGCGGCCCCTTTTCGGGCAAGCGCGTGATTGATCTTTCCAAGGCGGCGGCACGTGAACTGGGTATTGTCGGTCGCGGGACCGCGCGCGTTTTGCTGAGCCTGGCGTCACAGAACTGAAATCTTGCTGCGTGCAACGAATGTCCTGCATTCGTATTGATGCGTTGACCTGATACCCGCTGGGGTGCAGCACCCGCACATGGCCAGTTTACCCCCCATCGCGAACAATCCGGACATCCGCTTTCTCGGGCGGCTGCTGGGTGATGTCATCCGTGCTTTCGGCGGCGAAGCGCTGTTCAAGCGGATCGAATATATTCGCTCCACATCAGTGGACCGCCATCGCGGGGTCGCAGGTGCCGATGCGATCGATCCGGGTCTCGACCGGCTGAGCCTGGACGAAACGCTGGATTTCGTTCGCGGATTCATGCTGTTTTCGATGCTCGCAAACCTGGCGGAAGACCGGCAGGGCATCGCCCGCGATGAGGGCGCCGATGTCGAACATGCGCTTGCCCGGTTGAAAGCCGACGGCATCGACAAGGCGCGTGTGCTGGACCTGCTGGCCAATGCGCTGGTCGCGCCGGTGCTGACCGCCCACCCGACCGAGGTGCGGCGCAAGTCGATGATCGACCACCGCAACCGCATCGCCGAACTGATGGCGCTCAAGGATCGCGGGCTGGAAGAGACCGAAGACGGCGACCATATCGACGAGGCAATCCTGCGCCAGATCGCGTTGCTGTGGCAGACGCGGGTGCTGCGCCGCGAACGGCTGTTCGTCGCGGACGAGGTGGAAACGGCGCTCAGCTATCTGCGCGACGTGTTCCTCCCCGCGCTGCCCGCGCTTTATGCCCGCTGGGACCGGGCGCTGGGCACGCGCTGTCCCGCTTTCCTGCGGCCCGGCAGCTGGATCGGCGGCGACCGTGACGGCAACCCCTATGTCACCGCCGAATCGCTGACCCTTGCCCTTGCCCGCGCGGCTGAGGCGGCGCTGGGCCATTACATGGCCGAAGTGCATGCGCTGGGCGCCGAACTGTCGATCTCTACCGAGATCACGCCGGTCAATGGCGAGGTCGGCAAGCTGGCCGAGACAAGCGGCGACACCGCCGCCAGTCGTGCCGACGAACCCTATCGCCGGGCGCTGTCGGGCATTTACGCCCGACTGGCCGCCACCCACCGCGCGCTGGTGGGCAAGCCCGCCCCGCGTCCCGGCCCCCTGACGGGCGAGCCATATGGCGATCCCGCCGAACTGCGTGAGGAACTGGCCGGACTGGCGCGCGGACTGGCGGCAAAGGGCGAGGGAATTCTGGCGTCGGGCGGCGCGCTGGGCCGGCTGATCCGGGCGGTCGAGGTTTTTGGCTTCCACCTCGCCACGCTGGATATGCGCCAGAACTCGGCCGTGCATCAGCGCGTCGTGGCTGAATTGCTGAAGGTCTCTGGTGTGGAGGTCGATTATGCCGCGCTGGACGAACAGGCGCGGATCGCCGTGTTGCGGCGTGAACTGGCCAGCCCCCGGCCGCTGACCAGCCCCTATGCCGAATATTCGGACGAGACGGCGGGCGAACTCGCGATCCTGCACGCCGCCGCCGCCGCGCATGGGCGCTATGGGCGGCAGTGCATCAACCAATATGTGATTTCGATGGCGCAGTCGGTCAGCGACCTGCTGGAAGTCCATCTGATGCTGAAGGAAGCGGGCCTGTGGATCCCCGGCGAGCCGCCGGTTGCCCATGTCATGGTGGTGCCGCTGTTCGAAACCGTCGCCGATCTTGAGGCGGGCGCCGACATCATGCGCGAATATCTGGCGCTGCCGGAAATCGCCGCGACCACGACCGCGCGCGGCCATCAGGAAGTGATGATCGGCTATTCCGATTCGAACAAGGATGGCGGCTATCTGACCTCAACCTGGCAATTGTCGCGCGGTTCGACCGCGCTGGCGCCGGTGTTCGAGGCGGCGGGCGTCGGCATGCAGCTGTTCCACGGGCGCGGCGGCGCGGTGGGGCGCGGCGGCGGATCGTCCTTTGCCGCGATTCAGGCACAGCCACCGGGTACGGTGCAGGGCCGCATCCGCATCACCGAACAGGGCGAAGTCATCGCCGCCAAATATGGCACGCGCGCCAGCGCCATCGCCAATCTTGAAGCGATGACATCGGCTACCCTGCTCGCCAGCCTTGAACCGGAACGGCTGTCGGCGGGCGATGCCGAGCGTTTCGGCGCGGCAATGGACGAATTGTCGGCCACCGCGTTCAAGGCGTATCGCGGGCTGGTCTATGACACCGACGGGTTCCGCAGCTTCTTCCGGCAGATGACGCCGATCACAGAGATTTCGGGGCTGAAGATCGGTTCGCGCCCCGCCAGCCGCAAGAAATCAGACGCGATCGAGGATCTGCGCGCGATTCCGTGGGTGTTCAGCTGGGCACAGGCGCGCGTCATGCTGCCGGGCTGGTACGGCGTCGGACAGGCGATCGACGCATTCGCCGACAAGGGGTTGCTGCGCGAAATGGCGTCGGGCTGGCCCTTCTTTGCCGCGACGCTGGCCAATATGGAAATGGTGCTCGCCAAGTCCGACATGGGCGTGGCGGCACGCTATGCCCGTCTGGTCGAGGACGAAGCGGCGCGAGACGAAATCTTCGGGCGGATCCGCGATGGCTGGCAGAAAACGCATGACGGCCTTTTGACCATTACGCGCCAGACCCGGCTGCTGGAGAAAAACCCCGCGCTCGACACGTCGATCCGGCTGCGCCTGCCCTATATCGAACCGCTCAATCTGCTCCAGATCGAGCTGCTCAAGCGGCACCGCGCGGGTGAGGACGATCCGCGCATCGGCGAAGGCATCCTGTTGTCGATCAACGCAATCGCAACCGCATTGCGCAACAGCGGCTGACTTTGGCGCGCGGGCGCATTAGGTGGCGTTCATGACCGAAGCCGCCATTTCGATCCGCGACCTGTGCAAAACCTATGCGGGGGGCAAGCGCGCGCTGGACGGCGTGACGTTCGACGTGCCGCGGGGGCAGGTGTTCGGCCTGCTCGGCCCCAATGGCGCGGGCAAGTCGACGCTGATCAACATCCTGGCCGGGCTGGTCAACAAGACCGGTGGCACGGCGTCGATCTGGGGCTTCGACATCGACGCCCACCCGCGCAATGCCAAGGCGTCGATCGGCATCGTCAATCAGGAAATCACCTTCGACCCGTTCTTCACGCCGTTCGAGACGCTGGAGAATCAGGCCGGTTTCTACGGCGTGCCAAAGGCGAAGCGCCGCAGCATGGACCTGTTGCGTGCCATGGGGTTGGAGGACAAGGCGAATGCCTATTCCCGCACGCTGTCGGGCGGGATGAAGCGGCGGCTGATGGTGGCAAAGGCAATGGTCCATTCGCCGCCCGTCATCGTGCTGGATGAACCGACGGCGGGCGTCGACATCGAACTGCGCCGCCAGTTGTGGGATTATGTCCGCGGCCTCAACGCACGCGGCGTGACGGTGGTGCTGACCACCCATTATCTCGAAGAAGCCGAAGAGCTTTGCGACCGTATCGCCATCATCAATCATGGGCGCGTCGTCGCCAATGAACCCACCCGCGCGCTGATCGGCATGGCGCAGGAAAAGCAGGTGGTCGTGACCCTCGACCGCGACGTGACGACACCGCCCGGCAATGCGTGCTTCGAAAAGGTCGAGGTGCTGGACGAACGCACGCTGGCCATCACCTATCGCAAGGACCGCGCGAACGCGGGCGAAGTGCTGGCCGCGATTACGCGCGACGGATTCGGTATCGTCGACGTGACCACGCGCGAGGCGGACCTTGAGGACGTATTCCTCAACCTGACGCGCGCCGCCAATGGCTGATCGCCGCGCGCAAAGCGGGCTTGTTTCACGGGAAGGAGTTTCGATGACCAGCGACGTCCTCGTCATCGGGTCGGGCGCGGCGGGGCTGACGGCGGCGTTGAACCTGGCGGACCGCTTCAGCGTCACCGTGCTGGCCAAGGGACGGCTGGACGAAGGGTCGACCGCCTGGGCGCAAGGCGGCATCGCCGCCGTGCTGGAACCGGGCGACACGTTCGAGCATCATGTCCGCGACACCATCGTCGCGGGTGCTGGCCTGAATGACCGGGCGACGGTCGAATTCGTGGTCGAACGCGCACCCGCTGCGATCGAGCGGCTGGCGGCACTGGGCGTGCCGTTCAACGTGGCCGAAAATGGTGGCAATGGCTGGCACCTGACGCGGGAGGGCGGGCACAGCCACCGGCGCATCGTTCATGTCGATGACGCGACGGGATGGGCCGTGCAGGACGCGTTGCTGCGCGCGGCGCACGCGCATCCCAACATCACGCTGGTGCCCGACATGGTCGCCATCGACCTGGCCACCAGCCGCCACGAAATGCGTTATTCGGGCGCGGGGCATGTCCACGGCGTCTATGCCTATAACCGCGGCACTGGGCAGGTCGACTTGTACACTGCCCGCGCGACCATATTGGCGACGGGTGGTGCGGGGCGCACCTATCAATTCTCCACCGCGCCGCGGGGCGCGACGGGGGACGGCATTGCCATGGCGTGGCGCGCGGGCGCGCGTGTGTCGAACATGGAATTCATGCAATTCCACCCGACCTGCCTGTTCCATCTGGAGGTCAAGAACTTCCTGATTACCGAAGCGGTGCGCGGCGAAGGGGGGCGGTTGATCAATCCGACCACCGGCAAGCGCTTCATGACCTATTACGATGCCGAACGGCTTGAACTGGCACCGCGCGATGTGGTCGCCCGCGCGATCGACGCAGAAATCAAGCGTTTCGGCCTGGACTTCGTTCATCTGGACATCAGCCATCGCGGGCCGGATTTCGTGAAGGCGCATTTCCCGACCATTCATGCGCGCCTGTCCGAACTGGGCATCGACATGACCCGCGAACCCATTCCGGTGGTGCCGGCGCAGCATTACACCTGCGGCGGCGTGGTGGTGGACCGTGACGGTCGCACCGACCTGCCCGGCCTGTATGCCGCGGGAGAGGTCAGCCAGTCGGGGCTGCACGGCGCCAATCGCCTGGCGTCGAACTCGCTGCTCGAATGTTTCGTGTTCGGGGAAGCGGCCGCGAACCATATCGCCGCGCATTGGGACGACCTGCCCCCGCCGCCCGCCATCCGGCCATGGGACGACAGCCGCGTCACCGACAGCGACGAGGAAGTGGTCATCAAGCAGAACTGGACCGAAATCCGCCGCTTCATGTGGAATTATGTCGGCATCGTTCGCACCACCAAGCGGCTGGAGCGCGCGCAGCACCGCATCAAGATGCTGCAGGAGGAAGTGGCCGATTATTACGGGCATTTCCGCGTGACCCCCGACCTGATCGAGCTTCGCAACCTGCTTCAATCGGCGGAATTGATCGTGCGGTCCGCGCTGCACCGGCATGAAAGCCGGGGGCTGCATTACACGCTCGACTATACCGACACGCTGGACGCCGCCGCCGACACGGTTCTGATCCCTTGAACCGGTGCGGAAGCATCTGAATTAACGGTATTCGCCGGTTGTCCGTCATCCGTCGATAGCATAGATGTATTCGTCGCAGCCGCGTCGCGCATGGCTTGCCCGGCATGGCCCGGCTGCACCATGGTGGCGACCGTGACGGGGGGCTTGGCGGACTGAGATGGTGCTGACTCAATTTTCGGTGCTTGAGCGTGCATTGACGCTTGGCGGACTTGCGCCGCTCATGCTGATCGGGGCGGCCCCGCAGCATCGCGACGGACGCATCACCGAATTGCTGCCGCCCGGTTATGTTCACAAGCAGGAACGACCGCGTGAAGTTGTGGTTCCCGCTCCCACGCCCTTGGTCACCGACATCAACGGCCTGGTCGGCAGCTTTGGCGGTAAGGTGGGCGTTGCGGTCAAAAGCATCGACGCGGGGTGGATGGTCGCGAAAAATGGCGACGTGCCGATGCCGCAGCAATCGGTCAGCAAGCTGTGGGTGACGCTGACCCTGCTGGATCAGGTGGATCAGGGCCGCGTAAGGCTGGACGATCCGATCACCGTCACCAAGGAAGACCTGACGCTGTTCCACCAGCCGATCGCGTCGCTTCTGAAGAACGGGGTCTACAACACCACGGTGCGCGAACTGGTGCGCCGCGCGATGACCATGAGCGACAATACCGCCAATGACCGGTTGTTGCGCCATGTCGGCGGGCCGGCGGTGGTCAACGCCTTTATCAAGCGTCATTCGCTGGGCGCGATCAAGTTCGGTCCCGGCGAGCGCCTGTTGCAAAGCCGCACGGCGGGGCTGCCCTGGCGGCAGGACTACGCCATGGGCCGCGCGTTCCAGGCGGCACGTGCCAAGCTGCCGCCCAATGTGCGCCAGACTGCGTTCAACAGCTATGTCGCAAACCCGATCGACGGCGCCGCCGCCGGTTCGATCGCCAATGCGCTGACCAAGCTGAAGCGCGGGGAGCTGCTGTCGCCCGCCTCTACCCAGTGGCTGATCGCGACGATGGAAAGCTCGCGCACCGGCCATGCGCGCCTTCGCGCCAGCGTGCCGCCGGGCTGGAAACTGGCGCACAAGACCGGCACCGGGCAGGATCTGATGGGGCGTACCGCCGGGTTCAACGATGTCGGCATCCTGACCGCTCCCAATGGCCGCAGCTATGCCGTGGCGGTGATGATCGGTGACACCACTCGCCCCATCCGCGAGCGGCAGAAGCTGATGCAGAATGTCGTCGCGCGGGTTGTCGCCTATCACAACAGCGAAAAACCCCAGCCCCTGCTGGCAAACTGATCGGCAGCATTGCTTGCGCCCGGCGTGACGGAGTGGTTATCGTTGCAACCATTCCTCATGCCTTTGGGAAACCCGATGAAATCTGCCACCGGCGCGATCCTGTTCGCCACCGCTTCGTTGCTTGCCCTCAGCGCGCAGGCCAATGCCATGACCCAGAACCAGACCACCGCACCCGCTGCCGTCGATCCCACACCCATGACCGCCGAATGGACCGGCGCGTTCGACGGGGTGCCCCGGTGGGACAAGGTGAAGCCCGCCATGTTCCCCGCCGCGTTCGAACGCGCCATGGCGGAGGCACGGGCGCAGTTCGTGGCAGTGCGCGACAACCCCGCCGCCCCCACCTTCGCCAACACGATCGAGGCACAGGAAAGGGCGATCAACGCCTTTGACCGCGTATATCCGGTGTGGGGCGTCTATAACAGCAACCTCGCCACGCCAGAGGTTCAGGCGATCGCCGCCGAATGGAACCCCAAGCTGTCGGCGTTTGCGACCGAACTCAGCCTTGATCCCAAGATGTTCCAGCGGGTCAAGACGCTGTACGACAAGCGCCAGACGCTGGGCCTGAACGCACAGCAGATGCGCCTGCTGGAACGCACCTATCGCGATTATGTCACGTCCGGCGCGCTGTTGAACGAAAGCCAGAAGGCCGAGGTCAAGCGCATCAACGGCGAACTAGCCAAGGCCTATACCGACTTCAGCCGCAAGGTGCTGGCGGATGAGGAAACGGCGATCATCATCGACAGCGAGGCCGATCTGGCCGGCCTGCCCGACAGCTTCAAGGCGAGCCTTGCTGACGAGGCGAAGGCACGCGGGCAAGCGGGCAAATGGGCAGTCAAGAACACCCGTTCGTCGATGCAGCCCTTCCTGATGTACGCGCACAACCGTCCGCTTCGCGAAAAGGTGTACAAGGCGTACATCAATCGCGGCGACAATGGCGACGCGAACGATACCAATGCGACCATCGCCACGATTCTGAAACTGCGTCAGGATCGTGCAAAGGTGCTGGGGTTCAAGAACCACGCCGAATATCGCATGGACGACACGATGGCGGAAACGCCCGAAGCCGCGATGAAGCTGATGATGTCGGTCTGGCCCGCCGCCCGCGCGCGCGTGGCAGAGGAAGTGGCCGACATGCAGAAGCTGGCCGATCAGGAAGCCGCCGCCGGCAAGGGGCCGAAGATCAAGATCGAGGGCTGGGACTACCGCTACTACGCCGAAAAGGTCCGCAAGGCGAAGTACGACCTCGATGAAGGAGAGGTGAAGCCGTATCTTGAGCTGAACAACATGGTCGACGGCATGTTCTATGCCGCCGGTCGCCTGTACGGCCTTCAGTTCAAGGAAAATACCGGCACCATCCCGGTCTTCCACCCCGATGTCCGCACGTTCGAAGTGACGCGCGGCGGCCAGACGGTCGGCGTGTTCTACCTCGACAATTTCGCGCGTGCGGGCAAGCGGTCGGGCGCATGGGCCACCGCCTATCGCACGCGCACGGGCCTGCGCGGCGAACGCATCGTGCTGGCGTCGAACAACAACAACTTCACCAAGGGCGCGGCGGGTGAGCCGACGCTGGTCAGCCTGGACGATGCGACCACGCTGTTCCATGAATTCGGCCACGCGCTGCACAGCCTGCTGGGCAAGCCTTATTATCCCGGCCTTGCCGGCACGCCGCGCGACTTCGTCGAATATCCCAGCCAGGTGAATGAAAACTGGCTGCTGACCCCCGACGTGCTGAACCGCTTTGCCAAGCATTACAAGACGGGTCAGCCGATCCCGGCGGCGCTGGTGGAAAAGATCAAGAAGGCGCAGACCTTCAACCAGGGCTTCGACACGGTCGAATATCTGTCGTCGGCGATCGTCGACATGAAGCTGCACAACCGGGAGACGCCGGTGACCGATCCCGACGCGTTCGAACGGGAGGCGCTGGCCGAAATCGGCATGCCGGACGAAATCGTGATGCGGCACCGCTTGCCGCAGTTCAATCACCTGTTCTCGTCCGACGCCTATTCAGCGGGCTATTACAGCTATCTCTGGTCGGAAACGATGGACGCCGACACCTGGGCCGCGTTCGAGGAAACGGGCGACGTCTGGAACAAGGGTGTGGCCGACCGTTTCCGCACGGTGCTGCTCGAAACCGGCAACGAAACCGACCGCAAGCAAGCCTATCGCACCTTCCGCGGCCGCGACCCCGATGTGCAGGCGCTGTTCAAGCGTCGCGGTTTCCCGACACAATAAGCGCGATCAGTCGAACAGCGAGGGCGCATCGTCGCCCTCGCCTTCGCCAAAGTTCGAAACCGTCACACCCACCAGCCGCAGTCCGCGCTCAAGCGGATAGAGCGTGGCGATCAATGCGCGGGCGGTCGCGTGGAGTTGTTCGCGGCTTCGCACCGGCGCGGGGGTGGTGCGGCTGCGCGTGACCTGTCGAAAGTCGCTGTAGCGCGCCTTTACCGTCACCGTGCGTCCCCATGTCTCACGCGAGACGCACCAGTCCCACACCTCGTCCGCCTGCCCGATCAGTTCCGCCTCGATCGCCGCGGGGTCGGTCAGGTCGCGTGAGAAGGTCGTCTCGCTGCCTGACGATTTGCGGTTGCGGTTGGGATTGACGGGCCGGTCATCCTGCCCGCGCGCGATCCGGTGATACCATTCGGCGGAACTGCCGAAATTGGCGACCAGAAACGCCATCGGGCGATCGCGCAGGTCGGCCCCGGTGTGGATGCCCAGCCGCTTCATCTTGGCCGCCGTCACCGGGCCGACGCCGTGAAACCGCTCGACCGGCAATCCGGCCACCCAGTCGGCGCCCATATCGGGTGTCACCGCGAATTGCCCGTCGGGCTTGCGATGGTCGGATGCCAGCTTGGCGAGAAACTTGTTGTACGAAATGCCCGCCGACGCGGTCAGCCCTGTCTCCTCACGAATTCGCGCGCGGATCTCGCGCGCGGTGGCCCAGGCGGTTTCGATGCCGCGCCTGTTGTGCGTCACGTCCAGATAGGCCTCGTCCAGCGACAGCGGCTGGATCAAGTCGGTATAGTCGGCGAAGATGCCGTGGATCTGGCGGCTGACGGCGCGGTACACTTCGAAGCGCGGCCGCACGAAGATCAGGTCGGGACAGCGACGAATGGCCGTGACCGACGGCAACGCGGATCGCACGCCGAATGCCCGTGCCTCATAGCTTGCCGCCGCGACCACGCCGCGCGCCGCACCGTGCCCGACCGCCACCGGGCGTCCGCGCAATTCGGGCGCATCGCGCTGTTCGACCGACGCGAAAAAGGCGTCCATGTCGACATGGATGATCTTGCGAACGGGGGGCGCTTCGTCGTTCACCGCCGCTCCTATAGCGGCATGCGAACATCAAGGGAACATCAGGCGGATGTGCGATGGAACAGCGCCCGATCCTCTTGCTTGAACGCCCAGCGCCAGATGATGGCGCAATAGACCAGCAGCATCGTCGGAATGCCGATCATCAGCTCGGCCCATTCCAGTTCGGGCGGCAACTGGACAAAGGCCCAGCCGACGATCGAGGTTGCCAGCACCGCCCACACGAACGGCCAGCGCCATGCCGATACCGGCGCGCCTAACAGCCGCGCGGCCAGCCACGCCTTCACCACCGATCCCAGCGCCAGCGACATCGCCAGCGCGACTGCGGGCATCGCCGCTGCCCAGCCTTCAGGCCAGGCCAGCGAACGCGCGACGAACAACAGGGCAAAGGTCAGGGCCACCTGCACCCCGATGATCGCGATCGACACCATCAGGTTGCGATGGCGCGCGATATAGACCAGCCCCGATTCAGCGACCGCGCCATTGGCGGCCAGCACTTCGGCCACCAGCAGGAAGCACAGCGCCCCGGCCCCGGCGACGAATTCGGGGCCGACAACCCCCATCACGCCCTCTGCCGGAATGCCGCCGATCAGTGCCAGCCCCGCCTGTGCCGCCATGATCCAGAAACCCACCTGGCGGATTTGTGCCGCCACCGCCGCACGATCATTCACCGCCAGCCGCGCGGTGATGACGGGGCCGAGCACGGGATCGAAACTGGTCTTCAGCTTTTGCGGCAGCGATGCGACCTGCTGCGCCATGTAATAGATGCCGACCACGGTGGGCGGGAACACCAGGCCCAGGATGAAGCGGTCGACATTGCGCGTGCCCCATTCGATGGCATCCGCACCGGCCAGCGGCGCATTGGCGCGCGCCAGTGCGAACATCGGCGTCAGATGCGGGCGCCAGCCCGTAGGCAGGCCATAGCTGCGGATAAAGGGCACCAGGCTGGCGATCAGCGCCGCGATCATCGACAGGACATAGGCGATGATCAGCCCGTCACGCGCCGAGACATAGGAAAGCAGCCACGCCGCGATGCTGATCGTCCACGGCTCCACCACCGCGCGCGCCGTTACCGCCGCCTTGACGTTCAGGCGATAGGCCAGCGCCGCCAGCGAAATGTCGGAACAGGCAACGGCGAACACCACCAGCGGCAACAGGCGCTCGAACCCGATCACCTCGCTGTTGGGGTACATGATCTGCGGAAAGACGAACAGCACGGCACTGGCGATCAGCGACAGGATCAGCGCCACCGCGATCGCATCCCACACGACATGCGCGTGCGGTCGGTCGGTCTTTGCCAGCGCCTGCGCCAGTCCGCGCTTCAACCCCAGCGTTGCGAGCAGCGCAGCGAGTTCGACCACCAGCACCGCGATGGCGAACCGGCCGACGATTTCGGGGCCGTAGACGCGGCCCGCGATGAACAGGAACGGCAACCGCGCCGCCAGCCGCAGCACGAATCCCAACACATTCGTGCGCCCGCCTTTCGCCAGCGCAGCGATATCGTCGTCGGGGCGAGCGGGGTCGGGGGTGGTGGCTGTCACGGTCGCCCGCGTCTAGGCGAAAGCATCGAAACGCCAAAGCCCTGTTGCAGCGATTGCGTTACCGATGCGACAAACGCGCAACGCTTTGGCCCCGCCGCGCCCGCATCAATGCGCCGCGCCCCAGCTTGGCCCCACGCCGATCTCGACCGCCAGCGGCACCGTCAGCTTGACCAGCGGTTCGGCGGCCGTCGCCATTACCCGCTCGATCACCGGCCGCGCTGTCTCCACATCGCCAGCGGGCAATTCGAACACCAGCTCGTCATGCACCTGCATCAGCATCCGAACATCGGGCAACCCAGCCTCGATCAGTGCCGGGCCCATGCGCGTCATCGCACGCTTGATGATGTCGGCGCTGGTACCCTGAATCGGTGCGTTGATGGCGGCGCGTTCGCTGCCGGCCCGCTCATTGGGGTTCGACGCGCGGATCCGGGGGAAATGCGTCTTTCGCCCGAACAGCGTCGTCGTATATCCGCGCTCCTTGGCCTCGGCCAGCGTATCGGCAATATAGCGATTGATGCCGGGAAAGCGTTCGAAATAGCGGTCGATCATCGACTGCGCTTCGTCCGGTGACACGTCCAGCCGCCCGGCCAGGCCCCAGCGCGAAATGCCATAGAGGATCGCGAAGTTGATCGTCTTGGCCCGCGCGCGCGTGTCGCGGTTCACTTCGCCGAACAATTCGGTGGCAGTGCGGTTGTGGATGTCCTCCCCCGCCGCGAACGCATCGCGAAGCGCGGGCACATCGGCGATGTGTGCGGCCAGCCTCAGCTCAATCTGCGAATAGTCGGCGGCGAGGATGACATTGCCCGGTTCCGCGACGAAGGCGTCGCGAATCTGGCGACCGATTTCGGTGCGGATAGGAATGTTCTGAAGGTTCGGGTCGGTCGACGACAACCGCCCGGTCTGCGCGCCGGTCAGGCTGTAGCTTGTGTGAACGCGGCCCGTCTGCGGGTTGATCTGCTGTTGCAGCGCGTCGGTATAGGTCGACTTCAGCTTGGACAGCTGACGCCAGTCCAGCACCTTGCGCGCAATCTCCACGCCTTCGCCCGCCAACCGTTCAAGCTCGTTCACATCGGTCGAATAGACGCCCGATTTGCCCTTTCGCCCGCCCTTCAGGCCCAGTTGCACGAACAGCACGTCGCCCAGTTGCTTGGGACTGCCGATGGTGAAGGGGCCGCCGGCAAGGCCGTGAATCTCCGTTTCCAGCGACGCCATCTGCCCGGCGAACTCTTCGGACAGGCGCGACAGCGTGGCGGCGTCGACCTTGACCCCGGCCATTTCCATTTCGGCGATCACGCGCACCAGGGGCCGGTCGACCAGCTCGTAAACGGTGGTCGCTCGCTCATAGGGCAGGCGCGGCTTGAACCGGCGCCACAGGCGTAGCGTCACGTCCGCATCCTCGGCAGCGTAGCGGGTCGCGGCCTTAAGGTCGACTTCGTGGAAGCCCAGCTGCTTCTTGCCCGTGCCGACCACGTCCTTGTACGCGATGCACTGGTGCGACAGATGCGTTGCCGCCAGCTCGTCCATGCCATGCCCGTGCAGCCCGGCGTCAAGGTCGAAGCTCATGACGATGGTATCGTCATAGGGCGCGACCGTGATCCCGCAGCGCGACAGGATGATGAAGTCGTATTTCAGGTTGTGACCGATCTTGAGGACGCTTTCGTCCTCCAGCAGCGGCTTCAGGCGTTCCAGCACCAGCGCACGGTCCAGCTGCACCGGCTTTTCGGCGAACATGTCGCTGCCGCCATGCGCGATCGGGATATAGCACGCCAGATTGGGGTGCAGCGCGATGCTGATGCCGACCAGATCGGCACGCATCGGATCGGTGCCCGTCGTCTCGGTATCGACCGCCATCCAGCCCTGATGCCGCGCCGCGATGATCCAGCGGTCGAGCGCATCTACGTCGGTGACGGTTTCATAGCCGTCGTGATTGCACGGCGGTTCTTCTTCCTGCGCGACCGGCGCGACAGCCGCCGCGACCGGGGCATCGGCGACGGCGGACAGCTTGGCGATCAGCGAGCGGAAGCCGTGATGCTCAAGAAAAGCGCGAAGCGGCGCGTCGGGAATGCCCTGCATCTCCAGCGCGTCGAGCGGGTCGGGCAGCGGCACGTCGCACGACAATTCGACCAGCCGCCGCGACAGCCGCGCCATTTCGGCATGTTCGATCAGGTTGTCGCGCAGCTTGCCCTTTTTCATGTCGGGCGCGGCGGCCAGCACAGATTCGAGGTCGCCATGTTCAAGGATCAGCTTGGCCGCCGTTTTCGGCCCCACGCCGGGGACGCCGGGCACATTGTCGACGCTGTCGCCCATCAGCGCCAGCACGTCGCCCAGCTTTTCGGGGCCGACGCCGAACTTTTCCTCGACATGGGCGCGGCCCAGGCGACGATTGTTCATCGTGTCGTACAAGTCGAGGCTGCCGTCCTCGACCAGCTGCATCAGGTCCTTGTCCGAACTGACGATCGTGACCTGCCACCCTTGCGCCAGCGCGGCCTTGGCATAGCTGGCGATCAGGTCGTCCGCCTCCCACCCCTCTTCCTCGATGCACGGCAGGCTGAAGGCCCGCGTGGCATCGCGGATCATCGGGAATTGCGGGACCAGATCCTCAGGTGGCGGCGGGCGATGCGCCTTGTACTGGTCGTACAGGTCGTTGCGGAACGTCTTGCTGGATTTGTCCAGAATGACGGCCATGTGCGTCGGGCCATCGGCCTTGTGCAGCTCGTCCGCCAGCTTCCACAACATGGTGGTATAGCCGTAAACGGCCCCCACCGGCTCCCCATGCTGGTTGGTGAGCGGCGGGAGCCGGTGATAGGCGCGGAAGATGTAACCCGAACCGTCGACGAGATAGAGATGCGGCATGGCCAAGCGATAGCAGCCCGCTTGGCCATTTGCACCGGGGTCAGTGGCGGAAGTGGCGCATTCCGGTGAAGATCATCGCCAACCCCGCTTCGTCGGCGGCGGCGATCACTTCGTCGTCGCGGATCGAGCCGCCGGGCTGGATCACCGCCGTCGCGCCCGCCTCAACCGCTGCCAGCAGGCCGTCCGCAAAGGGGAAGAACGCGTCCGACGCGACCGCCGAACCGATGGTGCGCGCTTCGGCCCAGCCCGCCTTTTCGGCCGCGTCGCGCGCCTTCCACGCGGCGATGCGCGCCGATTCCAGCCGGTTCATCTGGCCCGCGCCGACACCGGCGGTCGAACCGCCCTTGGCATAGACGATGGCGTTCGACTTGACGTGCTTGGCAACCGTCCAGGCAAAGCGGCAATCGGCCAGTTCCTGCTCGGTCGGCTGACGCTTGGTCACGACCTTGAGGTCGAGGTCGGCCAGCGTGCCACCGTCGCGCGACTGGACCAGCAGGCCCCCGGCAATCGACTTGACCGTCAGGCCGGTGCGCGCCGGATCGGCCAACTCGCCAGTCAGCAGCAGACGCAGGTTCTTCTTGGCCGCGAATACGGCCTTTGCCTCGTCATCGGCATCGGGCGCAGCGACGACTTCGGTAAAGATCTCGGTGATCGCGCGCGCGGTTTCGCCGTCCAGCGGGCGGTTGACCGCGACGATGCCGCCAAATGCCGACACCGTGTCGCAGGCAAAGGCGGCGCGATAGGCGTCGATCAGCGTGTCGGCGCTGGCCACGCCGCACGGATTGGCGTGCTTGACGATGACGACGGTCGGCGGGCCATCGCGAAACTCGCTCACCAGCTCCAGCGCGGCATCGGCGTCGTTGTAATTGTTATAGCTCAGCGCCTTGCCCTGAAGCTGGCTGGCCTGGGCAATGCCATTGGCATGGGCGCCGCGCGGCAGGTACAGCGCCGCCGACTGGTGCGGGTTTTCGCCGTAGCGCAGTTCGTCGGCGCGGGTGAAGGCCAGCGGCAGCGTCGCGGGAAAAGTCGCGCCCTGATCGGCGAAGGCGAACCACTGGGCAATCGCCGAGTCATAAGCGGCGGTGGCGGCATAGGCCTTGGCCGCCAGCGTCCGGCGCTGATCCAGCGTCGTCTCACCGTTTGCCAGCAGCACATAATCGGCCGGATCGGTGACGATCGCCACATAGGCGTGATTTTTCGCCGCCGAACGGACCATCGACGGGCCACCAATGTCGATATTCTCGATCACTTCGTCGCGCTCGGCGCCCTTGGCCACGGTCGCTTCGAAGGGATAGAGATTGACGACCACCAGATCGATCGCGCCGATGCCATGTGCGTCCATCGCCGCCTTGTGCTCGGCATCGTCGCGCACGGCCAGCAGGCCGCCATGCACCATCGGGTGCAGCGTCTTGACGCGACCGTCCATCATTTCCGGAAATCCGGTCAGGTCGGAAATGTCGCGAACGCTCAGGCCCGCGTCGCGCAATGCCTTTGCCGTGCCGCCGGTCGAAACCAGCTCGACACCCTTGGCGGCCAGTGTCTGGCCCAATTCGACGATGCCGGTCTTGTCGGAAACCGAAAGCAGCGCGCGGCGGATCTGGATGGTGCTCATGGCCCGCGCGGTTAGGCGCGGTGGCGCATGGGTGCAAGCCCGTGGTTCAACGTGAGCGGTGAAACGCCCAGCTGACACTCGCTCCGCCCGGCGCCGCCTCGCCCGACAGGACCAGCTGGCTGGTCGCGATGGGACGACCGGCGGCGTTAACCCAGATGCTTTCCTCGATCGTCAGGGCCGCACCCTTTGCCCGGAATTGCCACAGCCGTTGCCCCGGCAGACGCAAGAACGCGGCCTGGCCGTCCGATGTCGGCGCAATCTCGACATCCGGCGCCAGATGGAAACGAATGGCAAAGGGCACCGGATCGCGACTGCGCTTGCGCCCTTCGGGCAACAACATGTCCTCACCGCGCAGATCGCGGCCGTCATTGCCCAGCGCCAGCAACCGGCGATGCTTCAGCCCGAAACGGCGGACATAGCCGTCATGGCTGGCCTCGATCCGGCTGGTGGGTTCGGTTTCCTGGCGGCTCAGCTCCACCTCGGCAACGCCCTTGCCCAGCGTGCCGTCGGCGTTCAGCGCGGTCGAGTTCGAATCGCCCAGCACCAGCGTCGAATGCGCGGCCGTGGTCCTCAGCGCCTCGGTCAGCGCGCCCGGCACCTGCGCCAGCGACGCGCGCGCGCCGCCGCAGTTCACGACGATGCGGCATGGTCCGTCGGACAGCTCGAACGCCAGGGTAGAGGCGCAGCCGCCCTCCACCACCCGCGCGACCGGCGGCGGTGCGGCGTCCATGATCGCCAGCGTGCTGCCCGCCGATAATCGCTGATACCCCCAGTCACGCGACTGACGCAGCGGACGGGTGCGCACGCCGGTCGCCTCGATGGTCTGGACCACCAGTTCGGGGTCCAGCGGTGCACCGCCCTGCCAGCTGGACAGCGACTTGTCGCCGTGACAGCAGCCCAGCAGCGCGCTGACCATGCGCTGCAACCGCTCTGCCACCGTTTCGGGCAGCTCCATGCGGCGCGCGGCATAGGTGCCACGCAGCATCGTAAGTAGCTGGATCGCGTCATACAGGGCCACGGGCGAGCGGCCGATGATGCCGCCATCATCAGTCAGCGACGCGGCAAGCGCGCGTTGAAGGCCGTGTTCGCCAAAGGCGCGGCGCGGGTCGCCGCCAGGGATCATCAGACCGCCCGCAATCACGCCGCACCATGCCGCGATGCGCGCAGCCCCGGCAGGCGCCTTGTCCGCTGTGCGATCCAGGTGACGGGCGCTGCGCGCCAACGCGTGCAGCACGTCAGAGCGGTAAACAAGGTCGGTGGACGACAGGATCAGCGGCGCATGCGCGGTCCAGAACAGGATACGGCGGCCGCACAGGTCGGGACGCCATGCGGGTTCGGACACCGTCTGACCGTAAGCCGCGATCCATTGCCGCATGATCGCTTCGGCAATTGGCGCAGCAACCGCACGGGTCGTCACGCTGGACAGGTCGCGCAACCATGCAAAGGCGTGGAGATGTTCGGCATAGGCACGCGAAAAGCTCGCGCGGTCGAGCCGCAGCGCGGTCAGATCGTGGCTCTCGCCGCGAAAAGCCAGTTGCCCGTCCAGCAGCGCCTGCCCACGATCGACGTCACCGAAAAACGGGTCGTCGGCCACCGTCAGCAATTTGAGCGGATGACGCCCCCTCAGCTTCAGCGTGTGCAGCGGCGTGCGCCATGCCAGCCGCTGAAACCGCTCCGCAATGCGATCCGACAGCGACAGGCCCCGGTCGCCGCCCTGGCGAATCAGCCGCTTGCCTTCTTCGATCCCGTCGGCACCGGGATCGTCCAGCCGATCGGTCAACCGCCCCTCAACGCGCGGATATTGTCGGCATAGGCCGCCGGGCCACCGCGAAAGGCCGCGGTTCCCGCGACCAGTGCATCGGCACCGGCGGCGATGACGCGGGAGGCGTTGGACGGGTCGATGCCGCCATCGACCTCAAGGTCGATCGCCTTGCCCAGCTTGTCGATCATGGTGCGGATCGCCGAAATCTTGCGCAGCTGGCTTTCGATGAAGCGCTGGCCGCCAAAGCCGGGATTGACGCTCATCACCATGACCAGATCGACATCCTCAAGTAGGTAATCCAGCATCTTGGCCGGGGTCGCGGGGTTCAGCACTACCCCCGCGCGCTTGCCCAGCGCCTTGATCCGCTGGATGCTGCGGTGCGCGTGCGGCCCCGCTTCGGGATGGATCGAGATGCAGTCGGCGCCCGCTTCGGCAAAGGCGTCGAGGAACGGGTCCACCGGCTCGATCATCAGATGCACGTCGAACGGCTTGGCACTGTGCGGGCGCAGCGCCTTTACCACCATCGGTCCGATCGTCAGATTGGGGACGAAATGCCCGTCCATGACGTCAATATGGATCCAGTCGGCGCCAGCCGCGTCGATCGCGCGGACTTCTTCGCCCAGCCGTGCAAAATCAGCGGACAGGATCGATGGGGCAATACGGACAGGCTGCTGCATGATCGCGCTTCCTTAAGCAGCGTGCGCGCAGGCGGCAACGCGGATTATGGGCGACGACGCAGGCGTGCGATGAAGAACCCGTCCAGCCGCCCGCTATCGGCCAGCATGGTGGGCAGGGTGCGAAGCTTCCCGTCGTCGCGCGGCGTTACACCGGCGGGCAGTTGATCGCCCGTGATCGGCTCCACGACGAAATCGTCGCGGGCCGACAGGAATGTCGCCAGCTGCCCCTCACCCTCAACCGGCTCCAGCGAGCAGACGGCATAGACAAGTTGCCCGCCCGGCCGAACCCAATCGGCGGCGCGCGACAGGATCGTGGCCTGAAGCGCAGCGGTTTCGTCAATCAGGCGCGGGTGCGCGCGGTGCAGCACATCGGGGTGGCGACGGAAAATGCCGGTCGCGCTGCACGGCGCGTCGATCAGCACCGCATCGGCTGGCGCATCGGGGCGCCAGCGCGTGACGTCGGCGGCGACCAGTTCGGCGCTCAGACCCGTGCGCGACAGATTCTCGCGCAGGCGGATCAGCCGCTGTTCGGCAATGTCGACAGCCGTCACCGACCAGCCCGCCGCCGCAAGCTGCATCGTCTTGCCACCCGGCGCCGCGCACAGGTCGAGCGCGGTGCCCGCCCCCGCACCCATCAGCCGCACGGCGATGGTGGCGGCCAGGTCCTGAACCCACCAAGCGCCCTCCGCAAAGCCGGGCAGCGCGGGAACATCGGCACCGGCGGGCAGGCGCACATGGCCCGGCATCAGGCTGATGCCGCCCAGCCGCTCCACCCACTCAGCGGTCGTGCCGGGATCGGCCAGCGTCAGGTCGACCGGCGGCGGTGCGGCAATGGCGGCGCGGGCGGCGTCGACCATCGCCTGACCATGAGCGGCAAGCCAGCGCGCGGCGACTTCGGGCGGCAGGCTGGGCAGGTCGGGCAAAGCCGCCCCACCGCGCATCAGCGCGCCGAACACGCCATGGACCAGTTTGCGCGGCCCGCCATCAACCAGCGGCAGTGCGGTTGCGATGGCGGCATGGGGCGGCGTACCCAGCCGCAATGCCTGAACCAACGCGATCCGCAGCGCAAAGCGCGCCTTGGCATCGTCGGGCAGCCGCTGTCGCGTCGCACCGTCGATCAGCGTGTCGAGATCGGCCAGCCAGCGCAGTGTCTCGGCCGCGATGGCGTGCGCCAGCCCGCGATCGGCGGGCGACAACCCCTCCCCCGCGCGAGCGAGGCCCGCCTCGATCGGCTGTCCGCGACGCAGCACCGCGTCCAGAACGCGCAGCGCGGCGCGGCGCGCTGCCGTGCCGACGGGATCGAATCGAGGGCGCATGGGCGCGCGCGGACGGGTTTGCGAAGTGTTGGCCAAGCCGCGCCTTTAGCGTCCGGCGCGGACGGGGTCGAGAGTCCTCAAGCCGCGTCGCGGTCGAGCGCCGCCGCCAGCAGGTCGCGCAATTCGCGCAACGGCGATGTCTCGGGTTCGGGCGCCTTGACCGGCTTGGGCGCGGCCGGTCCCGCGGCGCGGCGACGGCCGCTCGCCGCCTCACTCGCCAGCAATTGCTGCACACCGCGAATGGTATAGCCCTGCCGGTTCAGCAGATCGTCGATGCGGCGCACCAGCGCCACATCTTCCGGCCGGTAATAACGCCGCTGGCCGGCGCGGGTCAGCGGACGCAGTTCGGGAAAACGCTGCTCCCAATAACGCAGCCGATGCTGCGGCAGGCCCGTTTCCTCGGCCACCTCGCCAATCGTGCGAAAGGCGGTGTCGGCCTTGGCAGGCCCATTCACCGGCAGATCCGTCAGCCGCCTGAGACGATGCGGTCGCGCATCATCTGGCTGGCGCGAAAGGTCAGAACACGGCGCGGCGCGATCGGCACTTCGACGCCCGTCTTGGGATTGCGGCCCACGCGCTCACCCTTGTCGCGCAGAATGAAACTGCCGAAACCGGAGATCTTCACATTTTCGCCGCGCGACAGCGCTTCGCACAGATGAGTGAGAATCTGCTCGACCAGCTTGGACGAATCGGTGCGCGACAGCCCGACTTCGCGATGAAGCGAGTCGGCCAGATCGGCGCGCGTGAGAGTCCCGACAGCTTCCATGCCCCTGCCCTTAAAGCGTTTGTTGAACCTAACCCTATCAGAACGCGGCAAACACGCAACGCCGCTCCTTGGGGGGATGTGCTGCGGCCGTCCTAATAACGGACGACAGCCGCGCCCCAGGTGAAGCCGCCGCCCATCGCTTCCAGCACCAGCAGCTGGCCGCGCTGGATACGTCCGTCGCGGATCGCGGTGTCCAGCGCCAGCGGCACCGATGCGGCCGACGTGTTCGCATGCTGGTCGACCGTCACGACGACGCGTTCGGGCGGCAGCTCCAGCTTGCGCGCGGTTGCGTCGAGGATGCGGGCGTTCGCCTGATGCGGGACGACCCAATCGACATCGGAGGGCTGATGCCCCGTCACGGCCAGCGTTTCGCGCATCACCGCCGCCAGATTGACGACAGCGTGGCGGAAAACCTCCCGCCCCTTCATGCGCAGCTTGCCGACGGTGCCGGTGGTCGAAGGGCCGCCATCGACATAAAGCAGCCCGTTATGGCGGCCATCAGCGTGCAGCCGGACGGCCAGAATGCCCTCATCCTCGGCCTCACGAGCCTCAAGCACCACGGCACCGGCGCCGTCGCCGAACAGGACACAGGTGGTGCGATCTTCCCAGTCGACAATGCGGCTGAATGTCTCCGCCCCGATCACCAGCGCACGCCGATGAGCGCCCGCGCGGATCATCGAGTCGGCGACCTGCAACGCGTAGAGGAAGCCCGAACACACCGCCGCCACGTCGAATGCGACGCAATCGTCGATGCCCAGTGCCGTCTGAACGCGAGTCGCGCTGGCGGGAAAGGTCTGATCCGGTGTGGCGGTCGCCAGCACGATCAGGTCGATCCCCTGAGCATCGATTCCCGCTGCTTCCAGTGCAGCGCGCGCCGCATCGGTGGCGAGGGTGGACGTAGTTTCGTCCTCTGCCGCCAGATGGCGAAACCGGATGCCGGTCCGCTCGACGATCCATTCGTCGCTGGTGTCGACACGCTCGGCCAGTTCGTCGTTGGAGACGCGTCGCCGGGGCAGCGCCGATCCGGTGCCCGCAATTACCGAGCGAATCGTCATGCCGCGCGTGCCTCGATATTGCCCAGATCGTCGCCGATCCGGCGCGTCAGGTCGTCCTCGACCAGCTTGGCCGCCAGTTTCAGCGCATTGGCGATGCCCACGGCATTGGCGCCGCCATGGCTTTTCACCACCAGCCCGTTCAGGCCCAGGAAAACCGCGCCATTATGATTGTTGGGATCCAGATGGTCGCGCAGCAGCTTGGTCGCGGGGCGCGAGATCAGGAAACCGATCTTTGATCGGATCGAGCTGGAAAAGGCGCGGCGCAGCAGGTCCGCGACGAATCGCGCGGTACCCTCAGCCGTTTTAAGCGCGATATTGCCGGTAAACCCGTCGCAGGCGATCACATCGACCTGCCCGCGCGACAGGCGGTCACCCTCGATAAAGCCGGTGAAGTCGAGCGGCAGATGCGCGGCACCGCGCAGACGGGCAGCGGCATCACGGATGATGTCGGTGCCCTTCAGATGTTCGGTACCAATGTTGAGCAGGGCGACACGCGGCTTTTCAAGGTCCAGCGCTGTCCGCGCATAGGCAGCCCCCATCACCGCGAACTGCACCAGGTTGCGAGCATCGCATTCGGTGTTGGCGCCGAGGTCGAGCATCACGGTGTCGTTGGCACCCAGGCTGGGCAGAAGCGCCGCCAGCGCCGGACGGTCGATGCCGGGCATGGTCCGCAGCGACAGCTTCGCCATCGCCATCAGCGCGCCGGTATTTCCGGCGGACACGGCCGCGCCCGCCTGACCCTGCTTCACGGCATCGATGGCAAGACCCATCGACGTGACGCGGGCACGGCGGATCGCGCTGCTCGGCTTGTCATCCGAAGCGACGGTCTCAGCGGCATGCGCAACATCGACGCGACCCGCCAAGGCAGGTCGCGATGCCAGCGCGGCGTTGATCGCCGATTGATCGCCAACCAGCAGGAACGCGAGATCGGACCGCTCCGCAGCGGCGCGCTCGACACCGTCGAGCATGACGGAAAGCCCGCCATCGCCGCCCATCGCATCGACGGCGATCCGGGTGCTGCTCGCCATGTCCTCTCGTCGGTCCCCGTGATTAAGCGGTTTCGTCCTCAGGCCTCGACCGCAACGATCTCACGGCCATTATAATGGCCGCACGACCCGCACAGGATGTGCGGACGCTTGAGTTCGCCGCAATTCGGGCACTCCTGGAACGACTCGACCTTCAGCGCATCGTGCGAACGACGCATGCCGCGCCGCGACGGCGAGGTCTTTCTCTTGGGAACGGCCATCTCGGCACACCTTCTTCGAATCTGTAACGTCGGGGTCGCGATACGCCCACTGCACGGGTCCGGCAAGCGTGCGGATTAGGCACGCATCCTTTCACCGCGAATACCGGGGCTGGTCGCGAAGCGAGCGTGCGCCTATACCGATTTTCCCGTACGTTGCAAGTCATGGTCGCCAATGGCAAGCATCGGGCGAACCAGGGGGATGCACGATGGGGCTGCCTGTTACGTTGGCAACGGCCGGTGCCGCGGCGCTGATCAACCTGTGGCTGGCGGTGCGAATCGTCCGAATCCGCCTGGCTCGGCAAATCGCATACGGTGACGGCGGCGATTCGCGGCTGGCGCAACGGATGCGTGCCCATTCCAACTTCATTGAATACGCCCCCATCGTGCTGATCCTGATCGCGGCGATCGAATGGACGGCGGGCACTTCGTTGTGGCTGGCGCTGGGCGGCGGTGCGTTCATCCTCGGCCGAATCGCTCATCCGATCGGCATGGACGGCTTCCTGCCCGCGCGTCAGTTCGGCACCGTCGTCACGCTGACGGTTACGGCGCTGCTGGGAATCGCGGCAATTGCTCTGCCCTTTGTCCAGAAACCGGTGATGGCGACCGACGGGCCAGTCGTCCCCAACGTCTATCGCGGTTAGGCGCGAGCAAGGACGCGTTCGTACAGCGCGATATAGTCGTCGGCCATTCGATCGACCGAAAAGCGCGCCTTCACTGCGCGGCGACAGGCATTGCGGTCGATCGAATCGATTCGCGCTACAGCCGCCACTGCCTGATCGAGCGAATCGACCAGGAAGCCGGTCACGCCGTCCTCGATCAGCTCCGCCATCGATCCGCGCCGCATGGCGATGACGGGAGTACCGCAGGCCATTGCCTCGATCACCGACAGGCCGAACGGCTCGTCGAAGTTGATCAGGTGGAGCAGCGCACGTGCCTGTCCCAGCGCCGCGATGCGCTCGGCCCCGCCGACCGCGCCGGGGTGACGGATGTGCGCGCCGTCCAGATGCGGCGCGACGGCGCGTTGATAATAGCCCTCATCCTGCACGATTCCATACATGGCCAGCCGCCGCCCGGTCGCCTGCGCGACGGCGATCGCCTCCGCCGCGCCCTTGTCGGGGTGCATCCGGCCGAAGAACAACAAATCCTCCCCGCCCCGCGCGTCGAAGGGGAAGTCGGCGAGCGGGATGCCATGGTGAATCGTCGCCGCATAGCGAAGCGCCGGATGCCGGTCCGCGTCCGAAATCGCCACATAATGCACCCGGTCCTGATAGGGCGCATACATCGGCAGGATGCGGTCCGACGAAAAGCCGTGGATCGTCGTCACCATCGGCGTGTCGACCAGATTGGCAAAGGCATGGGCCGGAAAGTCGGCCTGATTATGGATCAGGTCGAACTCGCCCGCGCGTTCGAACACATGCGCCAGATGGCGGTGTTCCCACACCTTGGCGTCGACGCTGCCGTCCTCGCTATACGGCGCAGGGACCACGGCGGCGAGCTTGGCGGTGGTCAGCGAATCGGCGGTGGCGAACAGGGTCACGTCAATGCCGCGTTCGACCAGTGCCTCGGTCAACAGGCTCGTCACCGATTCCCATGGCCCGTAATGGCGCGGTGGGGTGCGCCAGGCGATGGGGGCGATCATCGCGATCTTCATGCCAGGATCAGACCTTCATCGGGTTTCAGCGTCAGCCCCTCGCCATCGGGCGCGGACAGGTTGGCAAGCGTGCCCATGCGCGGCGACAGCGACCGCGCCCATTCGGGCAGTTCAAGGCGCGCCGCCGCGTTCGTCAGGTTTAGCGCCACCAGCACCCGCTGCTCACCCTGCCGCCGCTCATAGGCCAGCACCGCATCATCGGCATGGACCGGATGCCAGTCGCCGGTCGCGAGGGCCGGTGTCGCTCGGCGCAGCGCCAGCAAGTCGCGGTGCAGCCGCCACATCGATTCCGCCGCCCCGCGCTGAGTCGCGACATTGCGCGTCCGCCAGTCGGGGTGGAGCGGCAGCCATGGCTCCATTGTCGAAAATCCTCCGTGCGGCTCGTCATTCCAAGCCATCGGCGTCCGCACCGGATCGCGGCCCAGCCCCAGCCCCGGCTCACGCAACTCACGCGGATCGGTGACGCGTTCGGGCGGGATGGCGACATCGGCCACGCCCAGCTCATCCCCATAATAAAGAGTCGGTGTGCCGCGCAGCGTCAGCAGCAGCATCGCCGCCACCCGCGCCTGTGCCGCACCAAATCGCGTTGCGGCGCGCGGGCGGTCGTGATTGCCCAGCACCCAGTTGGGCCAGCCATCGCCGGGCAGCGCCAGTTCATATGCTTCGATCAGTGTCGCCAGCGCGCGCGCATCCCATGGCGCATCGATCAGCTGGAAATTAAAGGGCAGATGCACGCCCGGCGCATCAGCACTGCCATAATAGTGCATCAGCCGTTCGACCGGCAGATAGATCTCCCCGATCAGCAACCGCTCACCATAGCCGTCCGCAATGGCGCGCATTTCGGCGGCGATGTCGTGCACTTCGGGCTGGTCGGTCGAATGAAGCTGCAGCACGCGCCACATCTCCCCCATTCCCTTCCGGTAATCGGGATTGGGCGGATTGTCGGGAAAGTCGGGGTGCTTCACCATGTGCCACAGCACGTCGATTCGAAATCCGTCGACACCGCGATCGAACCAGAAGCGCAGCACATCCATCATCGCCGCGCGCAAATCCGGGTTGCGCCAGTTCAGGTCGGGCTGCTCTTTCAGAAACGCATGGCTGTAATATTGGCCGGTTGCGGCGTCATATTCCCACGCCGGTCCGCCGAAATCGCTGATCCAGTTGTTGGGCGGGCCGCCGTCCGGCGCCGGATCGCGCCAGATATACCAGTCGCGCTTGGGATTATGGCGCGACGCGCGGCTTTCGACGAACCATGGATGCTGGTCGGAGCTGTGATTCGGCACGAAGTCGAGCAGCACTTTCAGGCCCAGCTCATGCGCCCGCGCCAGCAGCGCGTCGAAATCGGCCAGCGTCCCGAACCGCGGATCGACGCCGCAATAATCGGCCACGTCATATCCGAAATCGGCCATTGGCGACGGAAAGATCGGCGAGATCCACACCGCATCCACGCCCAGTTCGGCCAGATAGGGCAATCGCGCGGTGATGCCGGGCAGGTCGCCCACGCCGTCGCTGTTCGAATCCTGAAAGGACCGTGGATAGATCTGATACAGGACCGCGCCGCGCCACCACGCACGCGTCATGCGAAGCGCGCCTTGTCGATCCGCGTCAGGCGACAAGCGAGATCGGCTTCGCCGCTGGCCACCAGATAATGGTCGCCCGCATCGACAATGCCGGTCGTGAACACGACGCTGTCCAGATATTTGCTTTCGGCCAGATGCGCCGTCAGCTGCGGCGCCGGTTCGATCAGCGGGGCGTGATCGGTTGCGAGCACCTTGGCCGGATCTTCCGCGTCGAGGATCGACCAGTAGGTGCGGTAAATCCCCACTTCCGCCCCCGGCTCCACCCCATGCCACAACGTCAGCCAGCCGCGCGGCGTGCGGATCGGCGGGGTGCCGCCACCCATGCGCGCGGTCGCGACGGTGGCGGCATGCGGCCGCATCCCTGGCTTATCATAGGGTTTCCAGTGCAGCAGGTCGGGCGAAGTCGCCAGATGGATCGCTGGCCCAGCGCGCCATTCGCTGTCGGGGGGATAGGCGAACCAGGTTTCACCCAGAGGCCGGGTCTGTGCCCAATATCGGCCGCCCGCCTGCCCTTCGAAAATCAGCATGTCCTTGTTCTGATGATCGAGGACGATCCCCTCCAGCCGCCAGTCCATCGCATCGGTCGAACGATAAAGTGTCGTGCAAAGCCGTTCCGGGCTGACCGAACAGGTGGTCATCGCCCATTCGTCACCAATGCGGGAAATGCGCGCGTCCTCGACCCCGCAGGCCTGATAGCTGGCGACGGGCACGATCGCGCGGTCGTAATGGATCGCCACCACCGTCTCGCCATCGTTCGACAGCTCGACCGGCAACAGCCAGGACAATGACGTCAGCGCCAGTGGCTGCCACGGATCGCCGGTCAGCTTCAGGATGCGCGGATCGGACGAATCCACCCGGTCGGCGGGCCATTGATCGACCCGGTACCCCTCACCATCGAAGCGAAGCGACCGCGCGACGGGATCGCTCAACGCTTCGGCGACGCGGACCATCATCAACAGATTGCCCGACGGCAGGCGCGTGAACCCCGGATTGAACGCGCCGAGGATGAAGGTGTCCGCGTCGCATGTCCCACGCAGCGGCGAGCGCGACAGATCGACATCATCCGGCGTGAAGATCAGGAAATCGTCGCGCATCGTTCGTCCCTTCGCTCATGTCGCGCAAGAGGACGCCCGCACCGGCGCCGTTGTTCCGCCCGCCGGTTCAGCCGCGCAGGCGTTCGTGATGGCGGATCACCTCGTCGATGATGAAACGCAGGAATTTCTCGGAAAATTCGGGGTCCAGATCGGCCTCCGCCGCCAGCCGCCTGAGCCGCGCGATCTGCGCTTCCTCGCGCCCCGGATCGGCGGGGGGCAGGCCGTGTTCGGCCTTGTGCTGTCCGACCGCCTGGGTGACCTTGAAGCGTTCCGCCAGCAGACAGACCAGCGCCATGTCGATATTGTCGATGCTCTGTCGATAGCGCTTGAGCGTGTCGTCGGTCACGAAGCGGCCCCTTCCCCTACGGTCGGCGCCTGATGGCCTTTGGTCGGCCCATGCGCAAGCGACTTGCGTTTGTGCCGTTGAAAGGCCAAGTCGGCCCGCGATGACTGCTACCGTGCATCGCCTTGGGTCGCGCCCGCCTGCTTCGCTCGATCCGATGATCGCGATCACGGCGGATGACATGAATTGCGTCAACGCGGTGATCCTGGACCGCATGCAATCCGACATCCCCCTGATCCCAAAGCTGGCCGGCCATCTGATCGCCGGCGGGGGCAAGCGGATGCGGCCGATGCTGACGCTCGCCAGTGCGGCGCTGATCGGATATACGGGCACGCGCCATCACCGGCTGGCCGCGGCGGTGGAATTCATCCACACCGCCACCCTGCTGCACGACGATGTGGTCGACGGGTCCGACCTGCGCCGGGGCAAGCGCACCGCCAACATCATCTGGGGCAATCCTGCCAGCGTTCTGGTCGGCGACTTCCTGTTCAGCCGCAGTTTCGAGCTGATGGTCGAGGACGGCAGCCTCAAGGTTCTGAAAATCCTGTCGAATGCCAGCGCTGTCATCGCCGAGGGTGAGGTCAATCAGCTGACCGCCATCCGCCGCCTCGACCTGTCGGAAGAACGCTATCTCGACATCATCGGCGCGAAGACCGCCGCACTGTTCGCCGCCGCATGCCGGATCGCCGCGGTCGTCGCCGAACGGTCGGAGGCAGAGGAACAGGCGCTCGACGCCTATGGCCGCAACCTGGGTATCGCATTCCAGCTGGTCGACGACGCGATCGATTATGTCAGCGATTCCGATACGATGGGCAAGGATGCGGGCGACGATTTCCGCGAAGGCAAGATGACGCTTCCCGTTATCCTTGCCTATGCGCGCGGCGACGAAGCGGCCCGCGCTTTCTGGATGGATGCGATTCGCGACGGCAAAAGCGATGATGCCGCGCTGGCGGAGGCGATCCGGCGGATGCGCGAAACTCATGCGATCGAAGACACGCTGGCGCGCGCGCGCCATTATGGGCAACTCGCGATCGACGCCATCGGCATATTCGGCGCCGGCGCTGCCAAGGACGCGATGGTCGAAGCCGTCGAATTCGCAGTCGCCCGCGCATATTGATCGCAGCTCACCCTGCTGCAAGGGCGGCGGGACGCAGACCCCTTCACCTAACGCCTTATAAAAACAAGATTATTATTTTTCTGCCGCACACATGAACGGACTGTTGGAGTCGGTTCAGCGTAGCCCTGTCATCTTCTCTCCATCGGCCAGTCAGGCCCGTTATCGGGAGAAGATCATGCGTGTACCCGTTCTTTTCGCTGCCATTGCCGCCGCGATCATGCCCGCTGCCGCTTCGGCGGCGCCGCAATCCTGGGGGGCACATCGTTATGAAGCGCGGCACGATTGGCGTGATCATCGACGTGACTGGCGCCAGGATCGCCGCGACTTCCGGCGCGATCGCCGTCATGCGCGGCGACATTTCCAACGCGATCGCCGCCATGGCTGGCGCGATGCGCGCCGCTGGCATCATGACCGTCGCGATTATCGCCGCGACTGGCGCGGTGACCGCCGCTATTACCGCTGGCGCTGAGTCAGGCGGGGCGGCCAGCCGGCCGCCCCGTCCGCGCCTTATTCCTCTTCCTCTTCGATGCTGAGGACATCTTCCTCATCGCTGTTCAGCTGCTGATCGACCGCTTCCGCGATCAGGTCGAGCTGCTCGAACGTCGCGGTCAGTTCGATCGTGTCGCCATCCTCATCCTCGATCATCAGCATATAGCCGTCGCCCGTGGGGCTGATCGCGAAGCTTGCCAGTGCCTTTGCCATAGGGGTTCTCCATCGCGCGATTTTGGGGCTGCGCGATGGTGGCATACGCATGAATTGTGCCTTGGCTCCCTGAAGGGTAGCGCAAGGCGCGATGAATGACCTGCCGATCCACGCCGTCCTGCCCGATCTGCTCGCCGCAATGGCCGAGGGGCCGTCCGCCGTGCTGGTCGCGCCGCCGGGCGCGGGCAAGACGACGGCGGTCGCCCCTGCCCTGCTATCGACGCCGTGGTGCGCGGGCGAAGTGCTGCTGCTGTCGCCGCGCCGCATTGCCGCGCGGGCGGCGGCGGAACGCATGGCGGCGCTGGCCGGAGAGCCGGTGGGGCGCACCTATGGCTATGCCACGCGTCTGGACAGCAAGCGTTCGGCGGCAACCCGCGTGACGGTGATGACCGAGGGTATTTTCGTTGCCCGGATACAGGCCGATCCCGAACTGGCGGGCGTGTCGGCGGTACTGTTCGACGAAGTGCATGAACGCAGCCTCGACAGCGATTTCGGTCTTGCGCTGGCGCTGGATGCGCAAGCCGGGTTGCGCCCCGACCTGCGCGTGGTCGCCATGTCCGCCACGCTGGACGGGATGCGTTTCGCCGGTCTGATGGGTGGTGCGCCCGTCATCGAAAGTGCGGGCCGCAGCCATCCACTGGAACTCGTCCATCTGGGCCGTGACGCGAATGCACGGGTCGAGGATGCCATGGCATCCGCCATCCGACAGGCATTGCGGGAGCGCGAGGGCGGGTTGCTCGCCTTCCTGCCGGGCGTTGGTGAGATTGAGCGGGTGGCGGACCGGCTGGGCGACACGCCCGGCATCCGCCTGCACCGGCTGCACGGCAACATCCCCCCTGCCACCCAGCGCGCCGCCATCGCCGCCGAGCCGGACGGCGCGCGCAAGCTGGTGCTGGCAACCTCGATCGCGGAAACGTCGCTGACGCTCGATTCCATTCGCATCGTCGTTGATTCGGGTCTGGCGCGTCGCCCGCGTTACGACCGCGCGGCGGGGATGACCCGGCTGGTTACCGAACGCGCCAGCCAGGCGGCGGCGACGCAGCGCGCGGGCCGCGCCGCGCGGCAGGGGCCGGGCACTGCCTATCGCCTGTGGGAAGCGGCGGCGACGGCGGGGATGCCGCGCTTCGACCCGCCAGAGATTCTAGAGGCCGATTTGTCGGCGCTGACACTCGATTGCGCGATCTGGGGCGTTGCCGATCCGCGCGACCTGAACTGGCTGGATCCGCCGCCTGCCGCCGCCATCGACGAAGCACGACAGCGACTGACCACGCTGGAGGCGATTGAGGCGAATGGCCGCCCGACGCCGCATGGCCGCGCCATTGCCCGCATGCCGCTGTCGCCCAGGCTGGCGCATATGCTGGCGCGGGGTGGAGAGCTGGGCATGGCGCGGATCGCCGCCGAACTGGCGGTGCTGCTGGGGGAGCGGGGGCTGGGCGGCAACGACCCCGATCTTGACCTCCGGCTGCGCCGTTGGCGGGCGGAGCGCGGGCAGCGCGCGGACGCAGCACGGCGCATGGCCGCGCGCTGGGCCGATATGGTATCTGCCGGACCGCCCGGCGACCTGCCCGACCCGGTTGCGGCGTGCATCGCCCTCGCCTTCCCCGACCGGATCGCGCGCCGCCGCGATGCCAGCGGAGAGCGCTGGGCGACCGCAGGCGGCCGGGGACTGGTGCTGGACCCCAATTCCAGCCTGGCAGGCAGCGAATGGCTGGCCGTGGCGGAGACACAGGGGTCAGCGGCGGGCGCGCGCATCCTGTCGGCTGCGGCAATCGCGCAAACCACGGTCGAGGCGCTGTTCGCCCACCGCATTCAGACGAACCGCGAAGTCCGCTTCGACCGCGCCACCGGCGGTGTCGTGGCCGAACGAACGCGGCGGCTAGGTGCCATTGCCCTGTCACGCGGCCCCGATTCGGGCGCGACACCCGAATCGATCGAGGCGGCACTGGTCGATGGCGTGCGCCGCCACGGCCCTGCCCTGCTTCCCTGGAGCGAGGGGAGCCAGACGCTGCGCGCCCGCGCCGCCTATGCCGGTCATGCGCTCGACGATGCCGCGCTGATCGAGCGGCTGGATGACTGGCTGCCCGCGCTGGTGGCGGGCAAGCGGCGACTGGACGCCATCGCGCCGGGCGAGTTGACCGACGCGCTGCGAAATCTGATCGGCTGGGACGCGATGCGGGAGGTCGATCGCATTGCTCCCGCGCGTTTCGAAAGCCCGGCGGGATCCAGCCATGTCATTGATTATGCCGCCGAAGGGGGACCGCGCGTCGAATTGCGCGTGCAGGCGCTGTTCGGTGTCGCCGAACATCCGGTGATCGGGCGCGACCGCGTGCCGCTGGTCCTCAGCCTCACCTCCCCCGCCGGGCGTCCCATCCAGACGACGCGCGACCTGCCCGGCTTCTGGGCGGGTAGCTGGGCCGATGTCGCGCGCGAAATGCGGGGCCGCTATCCGCGCCATCCCTGGCCCGACGATCCTAGCGCCGCCGACCCGACGCTCAGGACCAAAAAGGCGGATGCAAGGCGCCGCGAATCGCGTTAGGAGAATCCCCATGCCGACCGCACGCATTTATCAGCAGCCGAAAAATGCCATGTCTTCGGGCAAGGCCCTGACCCATCGCTGGGTGCTCGAATTCGAATCGGGTGAAGCCAAGCGGCCCGATCCGCTGACCGGCTGGGCCGGTTCAGGTGACACGCGCGAACAGGTCATCTTGCGCTTTCCCACGGTTGAAGCCGCCATGGCCTATGCCGAGCGCGAAGGGATTGACGCCCACGTCATCCCCGCCCCCGTGCGCAAGCTGAAGCTCCAGGCATACGCCGACAATTTCCGCTAAATCAGGGGGAGCGGAAATCATACTGATCGGTTAACATGGTTTGAAACGACGCCGGTTTCCTGGCGTCGAGTGTTCAAGCCATGGGGGCCGATGATGCCGACATCCACCGCTTTCGACGTTTCCCGGCGCGGCGTTCTCGCCGGCGGCGTGGCGACCGCCGCGACCGCAACCGTGCCGATCGTTGCCGACGCCAAGCCTCAATCCACCCCCGGCGGCAGCATTCCGCGCGTACCCGTCACGCTGAAGGTCAATGGAAAGGCTGCGCGGCTTGAACTCGATCCGCGCACCACGTTGCTCGACGCGCTGCGTGAACATTGGAAGCTGACCGGCACGAAGAAGGGCTGCGACCACGGCCAGTGCGGCGCCTGCACCGTCATTGTCGAGGGGCGGCGCATCAACAGTTGCCTGACGCTGGCCGTCATGCACGAGGGTGACGAGGTGACGACGATCGAGGGCCTGGGCAGCCCCACCGACCTGCATCCAATGCAGGCAGCGTTCGTGCGTCATGACGGCTATCAGTGCGGTTATTGCACGCCGGGCCAGATCTGCTCGGCCGTCGCCGTGCTGGACGAGATCAAGGACGGCATCCCCAGCCACGTGACTGAGGATGTCGCCGCCGCGCCTGCCTTCTCCATGGAGGAAGTAAAGGAACGGATGAGCGGCAATATCTGCCGCTGCGGCGCCTATGCCAATATCTTTGACGCGATCGCCGATGTGGCGGGTGAGGCCAAGGAGCGCCGCGCATGAAGGCCTTTACCTACGAACGCGCCACGACCGCTGCCGAGGCCGCTGCCGCCATCGCGCGCACGCCGGGCGCCAAGTTCATTGCGGGCGGGACCAACCTGCTCGACCTGATGAAGCTGGAAATCGAAACGCCGACGCATCTGGTCGACGTGAACCGCGTCGGGCTCGACCAGATCGAGGAAACGCCAGAGGGCGGGCTGCGTGTGGGCGCGCTGGTCCGCAACACCGATCTGGCCGCGCATCCGCGCGTTCGCCGCGATTATGGCGTGCTGACACGCGCGCTGGTGGCGGGTGCATCGGGACAGCTTCGCAACAAGGCGACGACGGGCGGCAACCTGCTGCAACGCACGCGCTGCCCCTATTTCTACGACACTGCAAAGCCATGCAACAAGCGCAAGCCGGGAAGCGGCTGTGCCGCCCTTGGCGGGTTCAATCGCGGCTTGGCCGTGATCGGCACCAGCGAAGCCTGTATCGCCCAGCATCCCAGCGACATGGCGGTTGCCATGCGCGTACTGGATGCCGGGGTGGAAACGGTGAAGGGCGACGGGAGCACGCGCACCATCGCCATCGCCGATTTTCACAAGCTGCCGGGCAACACCCCGCATATCGAAAGCGCGCTGGAGCCCGGTGAGATGATCACTGCCGTCACGCTGCCGCCACCGGTGGCGGGCACGCATGTCTATCAGAAGGTGCGCGACCGCTCCTCCTATGCCTTTGCGCTGGTGTCGGTGGCGGCCATCGTGCCGCAGAACGGCCCCGCGCGCATTGCGCTGGGCGGCGTTGCCCCAAAGCCGTGGCGTGTCGAAGCGCTGGAAAACGGCGATGACGCCGCGCTGACCAAGGGCATCCTCGCCAACGCGCGTCCGACGACGCAAAACGCCTTCAAGGTGCCGCTGGCCCAGCGCACCATTTCCCACATTCTTGCCGAGGCAAGGAGCTGATCCAATGCAGTTCAACCAGCCTGCCGAAACCAATCCGATCGACCGCATGCGCGTGGTCGGCAAACCCATCGACCGCATCGACGGCCCGCTCAAGACTACGGGCCGCGCGCCCTATGCCTATGAGCGGCACGATGTCGTTCCCAACCAGGCTTATGGTGCGATCGTACCCGCGACCATCGCCACCGGCCGCATCACCCGCATCGACACGCGGGAGGCTGAAGCCGCCCCCGGCGTGATTGCCATCGTCCACCACGGCAATGCGGGCAAGCTGGGCAAGGCCAAGGCCATCACCGCCAAGCTGCTCGCCGGGCCAGAGGTAGAGCATTATCATCAGGCGGTGGCCGTCGTGGTCGCCGAAAGCTTCGAACAGGCGCGTACCGCCGCCAATCTGGTGCGCGTCGAATATGCGCGCGGCACCGGCGCGTTCGAGCTGGAGAAGGAACGTGGCAACGCCAAGAAGCCCGGCCGCTCCGCCGACACCGCCGTCGGCGATTTCGAAGGCGCATTTGCCAGCGCCCCGGTGAAGCTGGACGAAACCTATACCACCCCCGACCAGTCGCATTCCGCGATGGAGCCTATGGCAACCATTGCCGCATGGGACGGCGATCAGCTGAACGTCTGGACATCGAACCAGATGATCGATTGGGCCTGTCGCGACCTGTCGGAAACGCTGCTGATTCCGAAGGAGAAGATCCGGGTGCAGTCGCCGTTCATTGGCGGCGGCTTTGGATCGAAGCTGTGGGTCCGCTCCGATGCCATACTGGCGGCACTGGGCGCACGCGCGGCCGGACGGCCGGTGAAGATCGCGATGCCGCGTCCGGTAATGGTCAACAACACCACCCACCGTCCCGCGGCCATCCAGCGCATCCGCATCGGCGCGGATCGCAATGGCCGTATCGGTGCCATCGCGCATGAAGTGTGGTCGGGCGATCTGCCCGGCGGCGGACCGGAAACGGCCGCGAACCAGACGCGGCTGCTTTATGCCGGTGCCAACCGCATGACCGCGCATCGCCTGGCGACGCTGCACCTGCCCGAAGGTAACGCCACGCGCGCGCCGGGCGAGGCCGTCGGCCTTCTCGCGCTGGAAGTGGCGATGGACGAACTGGCCGAGAAGCTGGGCATGGACCCGGTGGAACTGCGCATCATCAACGATACGCAGGTCGACCCCGAAAAGCCCGAACGCCCCTTCTCGAAGCGCCAGCTGGTCGAAAGCCTGCGGATCGGTGCCGAACGCTTTGGCTGGTCGGCGCGCAAGGCGAAGCCGGGACAGGTGCGGGATGGCCGCTGGCTAATCGGTTACGGCATGGCATCGGCGTTCCGCGACAATCTGGCGATGGATTCGGCCGCTCGCGTCGGTGTCGATTCCAAGGGCAAGGTCACGGTAGCGACCGACATGACCGACATCGGCACCGGCAGCTACACCATCATCGCTCAGACGGCGGCGGAAATGATGGGCGTCGAAGTGGATGACGTCATCGTCCTGCTGGGCGATTCGTCCTTCCCCGTTTCCGCCGGATCGGGCGGCCAGTGGGGCGCCAACAGCTCGACGGCGGGCGTCTATGCCGCTTGCGTCAAACTGCGCGACGCGATCGCACAAAAGGCCGAATTCGACCCCGCGACTGCCGAGTTCGCCGATGGCTTTGTCCAGCAGGGCAACAAGCGCGTCCGGTTGCGCGAAGTCGCCGGTGCCGAAGGGATTTCCGCCGAAGACACGATCAAGTTCGGCGACCTGACCCAGCGTTATGCCCAAGGCACGTTCGGTGGCCACTTTGCCGAGGTCGGCGTCGATTCCGTCACCGGCGAGGTCCGTATTCGCCGGATGAGCGGCGCGTTCGCTGCTGGCCGTATCCTCAACCCCAAATCGGCGCGCAGCCAGGTCATCGGCGCGATGGTGATGGGGGCGGGCGCGGCGTTGATGGAGGAACTGGTCGTCGATCCGCGCTTCGGCTATTTCGTGAACCACGACCTGGCCGAATATCATGTGCCGGTGCACGCCGATATTCCAGTGCAGGACGTGTTCTTCCTCGACGAAACCGATGACAAATCCTCGCCCATGAAAGCCAAGGGCGTGGGTGAGCTGGGGATTTGCGGCGTCGGCGCGGCAGTCGCCAACTCGATCTACAATGCGTGCGGCGTTCGTGTGCGTGAATATCCGATCACGCTGGACAAGTTGCTGGCCAAGCTGCCGCCGGTCAGCGCCGCCTGACCGACAGCGCGTCGGGCGGGATCAGATGATCTCGCCCGACAGCCGCTGGCAGACCATGTCGAGCTGATCCAGCGTCGAATAGCTGAGCGTCAGCGTCCCGCCCTTGTCTCCATGCGCGATGCGGACATTCAGGCCCAATACGTCGCCCAATTGACGCTCCAATGCAGCGATATCGGCATCGCTGGACGGGGCGGGCGTCGTCTTTCGGGTACCGCGCGGCTCGGCACCACCCTTGGCGCGCGCCAGCTTTTCCGTTTCGCGAACCGACAGCCCCTTGGCGATGATCCGGTCCGACAGCGTCTCGGGGTCGGGCGCGTTGATCAGCGCACGGGCATGACCCATGCTGAGCGCACCGTCGATGACATGCTTCTGCACGGCCACCGGAAGGTCCAGCAATCGCAACAGGTTGGCTACGTGGCTGCGTGATTTGCCAACCAGTTTGGCCAGCGCTTCCTGCGTATGGCCGAATTCCTGGATCAGCTTTGAATAGGTATCGGCCTCTTCGATCGCATTCAGGTCCTGACGCTGGATATTCTCGACCAGCGCAATTTCCAGCGTTTCGGCATCATCCAGATCGCGGACGATCACCGGGACCTCATGCAGCCGCGCACGCTGAGCAGCGCGCCAGCGTCGCTCCCCGGCGACGATCTGATAATCCTTGCCATGCGGTCGCACGACGATCGGCTGAATGATCCCGCGCTGCGCGATCGACGACGCCAGTTCCTCCAGCGCGCCCTCATCGAAATGCCGGCGTGGCTGGCCGGGATGCGGGGCGAGCGAGCTGACCGGCAGATAGCGGACACTTGCCCCGCCGGCCGCGCGATCGCCCGTGCCGCCAGACTCGGTACGCGGCGCGGAATCGCCGAGCAACGCGCTCAGACCGCGGCCCAGGCCTGACGGGCGGCTTTTCTTCGGTGCCGTTTCGCTCATGCTGCCCTCGCCAAGCTGGGCATCCGCCCGATTACTTCCCGCGCCAACGCGATATAGGCCTGCGAACCCGCACAACGATGATCATAGATCAGCGCAGGCACGCCGTGACTGGGTGCTTCGGACAGCCGCACGTTGCGCGGGATCACCGTATCAAACACGACGCGACCCAACACTGCACGCACGTCGTCCGACACCTGATCAGTCAGGCGGTTACGGCGGTCATACATGGTTAGCACGACGCCTAGGATCGACAGTCCGGGGTTGAAGCGTTCCCGGATGCGCTCAACCGTGGACAGCAACTGGCTCAATCCCTCCAGCGCGAAGAACTCGCACTGGAGCGGCACCAGCAACGCATGGCTGGCCACCATAGCATTGATGGTCAGCAGGCCCAACGACGGCGGACAGTCGATCAGCACCACGTCCCATTGCGCCTCGCTGCGCGCGATCGCCTGATTCAGCCGGTGAGTTCGAGCGTCGAATTCAATCAGCTCGACCTCTGCTCCAGACAGGTCGACGGTGGCGGGAACGACCTCAAGACCCGGAACGCGCGTTGCGATCGCCGCCTGATCCAGCGTCAGCTCACCAAGCAGCAGGTCGTAGCTCGACTGCTCCCGCTCGTCCTGGCCGATGCCCAGTCCAGTCGATGCGTTACCCTGAGGGTCAAGATCGATCAGCAGCACGCGCTGGCCGGTGGCGGCGAGCGCGGTGCCCACGTTGATGGCACTGGTGGTCTTACCCACCCCACCCTTTTGATTTGCGACGGTGATGACGATCATCGGCGCTGCACCTTTTTCGCAACAATGATTCCAGATTCAGAAGCCGTGAGGCTTTGTTCCACGTGGAACACACCTTGCCATGTTCGACGCGCATCGACCAGTTCGGATTCACCAGATTTGCCCTTCGGCAGCAACCAGAGCGTCTGGGGGGCGCTCAAATGCGCTGATGACGCAAACAAATCGTCAAGCGACGCCACCGCCCGTGCAGAAATAACCGCTGCCGGTTCCAAGGTGCGAAGCGACTCCGCCTTACCCAGATACGTCGTTGCATTCAGACCAAGTTGATCGACGACGGCCGACAGGAACTCAACCCGTTTCCGCCTCGGCTCGATCAGCACCACCGGGCGTGATTGCAGGATTGCCACGACGAGCCCCGGCAATCCTGCGCCGGTGCCGACGTCGTGCCATGCGCCCTCACCTGCCTGCTCGGCCAGAGGGACAAGTTGCGCGGAGTCCAGAACATGCCTTTGCCACACCTCGGTAAGCGTCGATCGGGCGATCAGGTTCTGACGCTCGCTTTCGGCGACAAGCAGGGCGACAAACGCCGACAGCCGGTCCACTGCCCCGCCGCCCCAGCGGGTGGCGATCCACTCGCGGGCCTGTTCCTCGTTCATGCCGCAAGTTTCCGAAGGTGGAGCAGGATTGCCGTCAGAGCGGCAGGGGTTATTCCGCGAATCCGTCCCGCTTCGGCCAACGTCGCTGGCCCCGCGGCGCCCAGCCGTTCGACCATTTCGGACGACAGGCCTGGTACTGCGGCATAGTCCAGGCTGGCGGGCAAGCGCACGTCCGTGTCGCCCTTCATCATCGCCACTTCGGAATCCTGTCGCTCCAGATAGGGCGCGTAATGCGAATCCTCGACCGCCTCCGCCAGCACCTCAGGATCGAAGCCGTCAGTATCGGTCAAACGATGCGCCACGACATTTGGGAAGCGCAGCCACTCGCGCACCGATCGGCGTACGCCATCCATCGCGACGTCGAACCCCAAAGCGCGGACGGCATGCGGGGTCATTCGGGTGTCGAACGCTGCCTCAATTTCAGCGCGGGCGATCGAACGCTGCTCAAACCGGCGGCACCGCGCCTCGCCAGCACAACCCAGTTCGATCGCCATCGGCGTCAGGCGTGTCTCGGCGTTGTTCGCGCGCAACCGCAACCGGTGCTCTGCTCGCGCCGTCAGCATTCGATACGGCTCGGTCACGCCCTGAAGCACAAGATCGTCGACCATCACCCCGATATAGCTGTTCGCGCGGTCGAAGGTCACCGGCGCCCGCCCCAGCGCGGAGAGACCCGCATTAAGCCCCGCCACCAGCCCCTGCGCGGCAGCCTCTTCATAGCCCGTGGTGCCGTTGATCTGCCCCGCACAATAGAGGCCGGACAGCGCCCTGACGCCCAGCATATGGTCGAGCGCACGCGGGTCGATATGGTCATATTCGACGGCATATCCCGGCGTGACAATTCGCGTCCGTTCCAGACCGTCGATGCTCGCGATCATCGCGGCCTGAACGTCTACGGGCAGAGATGTGGAGATCCCATTCGGATAGATTAGCGGATCGTCCAACCCCTCAGGCTCGAGGAAGATTTGATGCCCGTCGCGGTCGCCAAAGCGGTGGATCTTGTCCTCGATCGATGGGCAATAACGCGGCCCTTGGGCGCCAATCGCGCCAGTGAACAGCGGCGAGCGATGCAGCGCCGCCGCGATAATCTCATGCGTCCGCGCGTTGGTGCGCGTGACGCCGCAAAACACCTGCGGCAACTCGCGCTGCCGCGTCATTGGCGACATGGTCCACGGATCGACATCGCTTGGCTGTTCGGGCAGCCGCCCCCAGTCGATGGTCCGGCCATCAAGGCGCGGAGGCGTCCCGGTTTTGAGCCGAAACATGGGCAGATCGAGCGAGCGCAATTGCTGTCCGAGGCGCGTGGCAGCACGCTCACCGATCCGCCCGCCTTCGTCCCGCTCCTCACCGCGATAAATGCGCCCGCCCAGGAACGTCCCGCTGGCAAGTACGACGCTGGCGCAAGTCAGTTTCTGACCGTCGGCAAGCATAACGCCGGCGATGCGGCCCTGTTCGACAACTAACGATTCTGCCTCGCCTTGGACGACGGTCAGATTGGAGGTCGCCGCGAGCATCGCCTGAATCGCTGCGGCATAGAGCCGCCGATCCGCCTGAATGCGCGGCCCCTGCACAGCGGTGCCCTTGCTGCGGTTGAGCATGCGATAATGGAGCGCAGCCGCGTCGGCGGCGCGCGCGATCAACCCGTCAAAGGCGTCAACCTCTCGGACTAGATGCCCCTTCCCCAAGCCACCGATCGCCGGGTTGCAGGACATTGCACCGATTTTGGTTGCGTCGAAGCTTATCAACGCGGTCCTCGCGCCCAGACGCGCAGCCACAGCAGCCGCCTCGGTGCCGGCATGGCCACCGCCTATGACGATAACATCATATTGCATGATGCCGTTATTACGACCGCGCCGCGTAGCCGTCAAAATGTTCCACGTGGAACACTATTTTCCGATGCAGAATCGTTCGAACAGCGCATCGAGCATGGACTCGGTATCCGACCGCCCCGTTAATCGATGCAAATTGCGCCTTGCTTCGCTTAGGTGATGGGCGATCAGCAGGGGGTCCGCAGACGAACCTGCGCAGATCAAGTTGCGATGCACTGCAACCATGCAGTCCCGCTGCCGTCGATTAAGCGCCCGCCCGTCTTCTGGCGGCAGGCGGCCCCGGATGCGTTCGTGAATTGCTTGCCATAACGCATCCAGGCCGACGCCCGCCTTTGCCGACACAGTCAGCCGCTCCCCGCTGGCATCCTTCCGCCCGGGAAGATCGGCGCGTGGAAGCAGCCACAGCATTTCAGGACGGGATGGCGGACTGTCACCCAGCCAAAGAACCAGATCGGCAGCGTCGATCGCCGCCGCCGCTCGCTCGATTCCGATCGCCTCAACAGGGTCCGAAGTCGCTTCGGCCAGACCCGCCGTGTCCGTCAGCAGGAACTGCACGCCGTTATGCACCACAGGGACTTCGATCCGGTCGCGCGTGGTTCCCGCAATGTCGGACACGATTGCAGCCTGGCGTCCGACAAGGCTGTTCAGCAGCGTCGACTTGCCAGCATTTGGCGGCCCCGCCAAGACGATACGGAATCCGTTATGAAGCGCATCCACCGTGGGGTAGGCGAGCCAGGCTTCGACCTCGGCAGCAAGCGCATCTACACCGTGACGCACTGCGGCTAGTTGCGCCGCGTCGTTCGCCGCATCTTCCTCATCAGCGAAATCGAGCATCAACTCAATCCGCGCGCTGAGCGCCAACAAACGGGATTCAAAATCGTCTATGTTGCGTCGCAGCACGCCATCGGCGGCTAGAATTGCTGCACGATGCTGCGCCTGCGATTGTGCCGAGAGCAGCGCTGCCAGCGCCTCCGCCTGAGTCAGGTCGATCCGTCCGTTGGTCAGCGCGCGGCGGGTAAACTCCCCTGGCTCGGCAGAGCGAACGCCCGGCTGCGTCAGCAGCGCCGCGATGATCGCGTCGATTACCGCCGGTCCGCCATGAGCGTGCAATTCGACCAGATCCTCGCCAGTCGCAGTATCGGGCGCAGGAAAGATCAGTACCAGCGCGTGGTCGAGCAGCGCACCATTGTGCGACAACCGGCGCACCCTCGCTTCGCGCGCAGGGGGCAGAGAACCAGCCAGCGCCGTCGCCGCAGCAAGGGCATGAGGCCCGCTCAGCCGAATCACGCCGATTGCCGCTGGCGGTGCGCCGCTCGACAGCGCAACGATGGTATCGTTCATGATATCAGTCGCGCGAGCCCTTGCCCGACGTGTCGAACAACTGCCGCCAGAAGGTCAGCCCCGCCTCCCCCATCGGCGCCCAGCTTTTCATCAGCGTCTCGATCAGTTCAGGGCTGGCGCCCTTTTCCATCGATTCCTGAATCATCGCGACATAGCGTTCATGGATGGGGGTGAAATCGGGCAGGCCCATGGCGCGCCTTGCTTCTTCGGGGGTGCAGTCCACCTCGACGTTGATTTTCATTCCTCACTCCGCCTAGCGAACCTGAGCGACGATAGGCACGTTCGGGTCGCGCACGCAACCGAGAGGGAAAACGGTGAGCCAGATCAATATCGACAGCATCGACGGCGCAGGCAGCTTTTCAGCCTATGTCGCGGAACCGGGCGGCACGCCACGCGCGGCCATCATCGTCATTCAGGAGATTTTCGGGGTGAACCCCGGCATCCGTGCCAAGTGCGACAAGCTTGCCGCCGACGGCTATCTGGCGGTCGCCCCGGACCTGTTCTGGCGGATCGAACCGGGCATTCAGCTCAATCCCGATGTGCCCGAACAGATGCAGCGGGGACTGGATCTGATGGGCCAGTTCGATCAGACCCTTGCCATCCGCGACATTGAAGCGACCATCCGCGCTGCGCGGGCGCGTCTTGGTGACGGGGGCAAGGTCGGCGTCGTCGGCTACTGCCTTGGCGGACGGCTCCCCTATATGACCGCCGCGCGGACCGACAGCGACGCCAGCGTCGGCTATTATGCAGTGGGCATCGACGGTCTGCTGGATGAGCGCCACGCCATCGCCAATCCGCTGATGCTGCACATTGCGGGCGAAGACGGGTTCGTCGACCACGCTACGCAAGCCAAGATGCACGACGGGCTGGACGACCACCCAAAGGTCACACTGCACGACTATCCCGGTGAGGATCACGGCTTTGCCACCGAAATGGGCAAGCGTCGCTCCCCCGCCGCTGCCGACCAAGCCGATGCGCGGACACGCGCGTTCTTTGCCGAACATCTGGGCTGACACGAAAAAGGGGGAAGCGATCGCTCGCTTCCCCCAAATTTTGGTTCGATCGGACAAGTTCAGGCGAAGAAGCTGATCACGCCCAGCGTATCTTCGGTCCCGACCCAGCCTTCATAGATCATGCGCAGCGCGACAAAGACGATCACCGCCAGCCCGAAATAGGCGATCCAGCGATAGCGATCGATCAACCGGGCGATAAAGTTCGCGGCCAGACCCATCAACGCTACCGACAGCAGCAGCCCGACGACCAGAATGCCGGGATGCTCGCGCGCAGCCCCTGCAACGGCCAGCACATTGTCGAGGCTCATCGACACATCGGCCACCGCCACGGCCCAGGCGGCCCCGGCAAAGCTCTTGGCAGAGCGCAGGCCCGAATCCTCGTCACCGGCGATTTCGGGTGAGCCCTCGCTATGGCCGCCCGAGCGGATTTCGCGCCAGAACTTCCAGCTGACCCACAGCAGCAGCAGGCCGCCGGCAAAGATCAGGCCGACAACGCCCATCAACCAGCTGACGATCAGCGCAAAGGCGATACGCAGCACCAGCGCAGCGCCGATACCGATCAGGATGACCTTGCGCCGCTGATCCGCGGGAAGGCCGGCGGCCAGCGCGCCGACGACGATCGCATTGTCGCCCGCCAGCACCAGGTCGATCATCAGCACCGACCCGAACGCCGCAAGCGCCGCCGGTTCGGTGATGTTCGAAAAGTCGGCAAGAATATGCTGCCAGATTTCGGCCGGCGATCCGATGCCGCCCGTTGCCGCGGCGGCGCTGTAGATAAGATCGAGCATGGATAGTTCCTAGACAGCGAAACGGCGCGAGCATAGCCCGCGCCGCTGGTTCGGACGGTGGACGTTCGGCTGTCGCCGGAACGCCCCGCCAGCTTACTGGTTCATCGAATCGAAGAAATCCTCGTTGGTCTTCGAATCCTTCATCTTGTCGAGCAGGAACTCCATCGAATCGATGGTGCCCATCTGCATCAGGATGCGGCGAAGCACCCACATCTTGGACAGAATTGGCTTTTCGACCAACAATTCTTCCTTGCGGGTGCCCGATTTGCCCACGTCCATCGCCGGGAAGATGCGCTTGTCGGCCACCTTGCGGTCGAGGACGATCTCGGAGTTGCCGGTGCCCTTGAACTCTTCGAAGATCACTTCGTCCATGCGGCTGCCGGTATCGATCAGCGCGGTCGCGATGATCGACAGCGAGCCGCCCTCCTCGATGTTGCGGGCCGCACCGAAGAAACGCTTGGGACGCTGAAGCGCATTGGCATCCACACCGCCGGTCAGCACCTTGCCCGACGACGGAACGACCGTGTTGTAGGCGCGGCCAAGGCGCGTGATCGAATCGAGCAGGATGACGACATCCTTCTTGTGCTCGACCAGGCGCTTGGCCTTTTCGATCACCATCTCGGCGACCTGCACGTGGCGCTGTGCCGGTTCGTCAAAGGTCGAGCTGATGACTTCGCCCTTCACCGAACGCTGCATGTCGGTGACTTCTTCAGGGCGTTCGTCGATCAGCAGGACGATCAGGAACACTTCGGGATGATTGTCGGTGATCGCCTTGGCGATGTTCTGCAACATCACCGTCTTGCCGACGCGCGGCGGCGCGACGATCAGCGTGCGCTGGCCCTTGCCCTGCGGCGATACGATATCGATGACGCGCGCCGACTTGTCCTTTTGCGTCGGGTCCGCGGGGTCCAGACGCAGCTTTTGTTCGGGATAAAGCGGCGTCAGATTGTCGAAATTGACCCGGTGACGAACCGCATCGGGATCGTCGAAATTGACCGAGACGAGCCGCGTCAGCGCAAAATAACGCTCGCCATCCTTGGGCGCGCGAACTTCACCCTCGACCGTATCGCCGGTGCGCAGGCCGAATTTGCGGACCTGATTGGGCGAGACATAAATGTCGTCCGGCCCGGCAAGGTAATTGGCTTCCGGGCTGCGAAGGAAACCGAAACCGTCGGGCAGCACTTCGATGGTGCCCAGCCCCATGATCTGTTCGCCATTTTCGGCCTGGACCTTGAGGATCGCGAACATCAGATCCTGCTTGCGCATGGTCGATGCGCCTTCCACGCCCAAAGCTTCGGCCATTTCGACCAGTTCGGCGGGGGTTTTCTTCTTTAGGTCCTTGAGGTGCATGGGGTGCGTCCGGTTGGGAAAATGAGCGTCGGTCGGCTCGGCAGGACGCCGGCTGCGATGCTGGAGGAAGGACGTGTGCGTGCCGCCGCGAACCGGCAGGACGAACCGTACGAATCACCTAGGAACCGCGCGGCCCCAAGTCAACGGCTCAAAAGGGTCTGACGACCGCCAGCACGACGATCAGCACCGCAGCCAGGGCCGGCACCTCGTTCACCATACGCAGCGTGCGGGCCGAGAGGTTCGCGCGCCCGGTCCGCAACTTGCGTGCATAGCCGACCGCCCAGCCATGATAGCCGCTAAGGGCCAGCACAAGCACCAGCTTGGCATGCAACCAGCCAAGCCCCTCCCCGCCTTCGAACAGGCCCAGATTGGCGGCCAGCAACAGGCCGAGCAGCCATACCAGGATCATCGCGGGCGTCAGGATCATCCGCCTCAGCTTGTCCTCGCGCGCGATCCAGCGTTCCGGCTCGCCGGGGATGGCCAGCCCCTCCTGATGATGGACCAGATAGCGTGGCAGGATGAACATGCCCGCCATCCAGAAGATCACGAAGATGATGTGCGCGGCCTTTACCCAGGGATAGGCGGCACCCAGCATACCCGTCATCGCGTACCCCTCACCCGGTCGATCAGGGCTTCGACATGCGCGATCGGCGTGTCGGGCAGGATGCCGTGGCCCAGATTGAAGACATGCGGGCGATCCGCAAATGCCGCCAGGATGCGGTCGACCGCGCGCGCCAGCGTGTCGCCGCCAGCGATCAGCGCCAGCGGGTCAAGATTGCCCTGCACCGGCATGCCTGCCGGCAGCGCTCGCGCAGCCCATTCGGGCGCGACGGTTTCGTCGACACCGACCGCATCGACGCCGGTCTGGGTGGCATAGTCGACCAGCTTGGCCCCCGCTCCCTTTGGAAAGCCGATGATGACCAGTTCCGGGCAACGCGCGCGCAGTCCGGCCACGATCGCGGCATTGGGCGCAATGACCCAGCGTTCGAACTGTTCGGGGCTGAGCGTCCCGGCCCAGCTGTCGAACAGCTGCACCGCCTCCACGCCCGATTCATGCTGGCGGGCCAGATATTCGATCGTGGTGGCGACGATCCGGTCGATCAGCCGCTGCATCGCGGCCGCATCGCCATAGGCCAGCCGTCGCGCCGCTTCCTGAGTCCGACTGCCCTGCCCCGCAATCATATAGGTGGCGACCGTCCAGGGCGATCCTGCAAAGCCAAGGAAGGTGACTTCGGGCGGCAATACGCCCGCGATTTTCTCGACCGCAGCGTAAACGGGATCCAGCGTATCGGGTGCGCCGGGCGTCAGCGCGTCGATCGCCGCGCCATCGGCCAGCGGTGGTGCCAGTCGCGGGCCTTCGCCGGTTTCGAACCATAGATCCTGACCCAGCGCCATCGGCACGGTCAGAATGTCGGAAAACAGGATCGCACCGTCGAAACCGAAGCGGCGGATTGGTTGCAGCGTGATTTCACAGGCGGATTCCGGGTCCAGCGCCATCGCCAGGAACCCGCCCTTTTCCGCGCGTAACGCTCTGTATTCAGGCAGATAACGTCCGGCCTGACGCATGAGCCACATTGGCGGAATCGACTGACGTTCGCCTTTTAGGGTCGCGAGCAACGGGCGGTGTGCGGGGGAACGGCGCAAACAGGCTTCCTTCAGGCAACAAACAAAGACTCTATCTGGATGTGGATAGAGGTTGGCGCGTGGATATCGTGGCTTAGATTCAGCCACCGAAAATGCCAACAACTTGACCCGAATGACTCAGCGGCGGTGCTGCGATTCGAATCTTTCATACACATTATCCACAGCCTGTGGATGAAAATCGGGTCCGGCTGACGAAATGTGAGTCACTTGTGGACGAATCGGCGGTTCATCCACGCCTTGGCGGCTGGCACGAGTTGCGCTAGCGACTCTCCCCATGTTTTCCACAGATCGGTCCAGCCGGTGAACCGCCTGCACCTTCATCTCCTGTCAGATTCGACCGGTGAGACGCTGGAGAACATCGCCAAAGCGGCGTTGGCCCAGTATGATGACGTCGAAACGCTGCGCCATTTCTGGCCGATGGTGCGGTCGGAAGCGCATCTGGAGCGCATCCTTCAGGAAATCGCCCAGAACCCCGGCTTGGTTCTGTTTACACTGGTCAATCCGGTGATCCGCCGCACGCTGGAGGCGCGTTGCCGGGCCATGGGTCTGCCTGCCGTCGCCCCGCTGGACGGGGTGAATGCGGCGCTTTCCGGCCTGTTGGGAGAGGCTGCCAATGCGCGGCCGGGGCGTCAGCACATGTTGGACGCGGCCTATTTCGCGCGTGTGGATGCCATTCAGTTCACCATCGCCCATGATGACGGCCTGAACTGGGAAAACTGGGAAGAGGCGGAAATCGTGCTGGCGGGCGTCAGCCGGTCGTCGAAAACGCCGACATCGATTTACCTGGCCAATCGCGGATTCAAGGTCGCGAACATCCCCATCGTTATCGAAAGCCCGCCGCCGACCAAGCTGTTCGAACTGAAAAACCCGCTGGTCGTAGGGTTGACCACCAGTGCCGACCGCCTGATCCAGGTGCGGCGCAATCGCCTGCTCAGCCTTAATCAGGCGCCGGAAACCGATTATGTCGATCAGGAAGCCGTTGGCCGGGAAGTCGCCTATGCCCGGCGCATGTTCGCCGACAATGGCTGGCCGGTGATCGACGTCACCCGCCGCTCGATCGAGGAAACGGCTGCGGCGGTCATCACTCTTTATCAGGCGCAACGACCGCGATGACACTGACCCTTGCTTCCCAAAGCGCCAGCCGCCGCGCGATGCTGACCGCCGCCGGTGTCCCGCATGAAGCGGTCGCCGCACTGGTGGATGAGGATGCGGCAAAGGCCAGCTTTGCCGCGCGCGGCCTGTCGCCGCGCGACACCGCCGATGCACTGGCCGAGCTTAAGGCCGCCAAGGTCGCGTCGCTGGGTGTGCCGGGACTGGTGCTGGGTTGCGATTCGATCGTCGCGCTGCCCGACGGGCGCCTGCTCGACAAGCCGGTCGACCGCGACGACGCGGCGGCGCATCTGCGCGCCATGTCAGGGACCACGCACGAGCTTTACAGTGCGGCGGTGATTTTCGAGGGCGGTCGCGCGGTCTGGCGCCATATCGACCGGGCACGGATGAGCGTTCGCACGCTGTCGGACACCTTTATCGACCGCTATCTCGATGCCGAATGGCCCGTCATTTCCGGATGTGTGGGCTGTTACCGGATCGAGGGGCCAGGCGTTCAGTTGTTCGCGCGTGTCGATGGAAGCCACTTCACAATTTTGGGGATGCCGTTGTTGCCCTTGCTCGATTACCTCCGCACGCGCGGCCTGATGCCGGCATGACCATGGCTTATGCGGAAGTGATCGGCGACCCGATCGCCCATACGAAATCGCCGGTCATTCACGGTTTCTGGCTGAAGGCGCTGGGGATCGAAGCCGACTATCGCGCGACGCATGTGACCAGCGATGAGCTGAGCGCCTATTTCGCGCGCCGGACCCTCGACCCTGACTGGCGGGGCTGCAACATCACCCTGCCCCACAAGGAGGCGGCGCTGGCGCATGTCGCCGATCCGGGCGATGTGCGCGGGTCCATCGGCGCGATCAACACCGTGTTTCGCAATGAAAGTGGCGAGATCGTCGGCACCAATACCGATGCCGCGGGCTTTTACGCTCCGCTGGCCGATACCGATCTGGCGGGCGGACATGCCGTTGTTATCGGATCGGGCGGTGCGGCGCGGGCGATCCTGTTCGCATTGTCGCGCATCGGCATCGGCGCGGTCACGCTGATGGCGCGCAATCCGCTGAAGGGTGCGGGCCTGCTCGCCGCATTCGGGCTGAAGGGTGACGTGGTCGATTTTGCCGCCCCGCTTCCCCCGGCGGATCTGGTCGTCAACGCCAGCCCGCTTGGCATGAAGGGGCAGGCGCCGCTGTCGGTCGATCTGTCGCCGCTGCCCCAAAGCGCCATCGTGTATGACATTGTCTATGCGCCGCTGGAAACCGAGCTGCTTCGCGCGGCGCGGGTGCGGGATCTGGCGACGATCGACGGACTGGAGATGCTGATCGGCCAGGCGGCCGCCGCGTTCGAGCTGTTCTTCGACGCGGCACCGCCACGCGCGCGCGACGGCGAACTGCGCGTCTTGCTGACGACATGACCTGGCCGATCCGGCTGGGCCTGACCGGCTCGATCGGGATGGGCAAATCGACGGTCGCGACGATGTTCGCCGACCTTGGCGTGCCCGTTTTCGACGCCGATGCCGAAGTCCACCGGTTGCAGGGTGCGGGCGGCGCGCTGCTTGGCGCGATCGAGGCGGCCTTTCCCGGCGCCACCGGCCCGGACGGCGTCGACCGGGCAGCGCTGGGCCGTGCGGTGTTCGACGATCCGGCGGCGCTGTCGCGGCTGGAATCGATCGTTCACCCGGCGGTCGCCGATGCCCGCGCGGCGTTTCTGGCTGCTAATTCAGACGCGCCGGTGGTGCTGCTCGACATTCCGCTGCTGTTTGAAAAATCGGGCTGGCGCGATGTCGACAAGATCGCCGTCGTCTCTGCGCCCGCGCCCATTCAGCGCGCACGGGTGCTGGCCCGACCCGGCATGACGCCAGAGCGGTTCGAGGCGATCCTCTCGCGCCAAATGCCCGATGCCGAAAAGCGCGCCCGCGCCGATTTCGTCATCCCCACCGGCGGCCCGCTCGAGGACACGCGTGTGGCGGTGGCGGCGGTCCTCGCTTGCCTCAATCCACCGCAGGGTGAATAAGGGGTCATGCGCGAGATCGTGTTCGACACTGAAACGACGGGCCTGAGTTTCCCCGGCGGCGACCGGCTTGTCGAAATCGGCTGTGTCGAGCTGGTGAACCGGGTCGAGACGGGGCGCGTCTTTCACGTCTATCTGAACCCCGACCGCTCAATGCCGGCAGAGGCGCAGGCGGTGCATGGCCTGTCGGACGCTTTTCTGGCCGACAAGAAGCGGTTTCACGACCATGTCGAGGAACTGCTGGATTTCATCGGCGACTCGCCGATGGTCGCGCATAATGCGGGGTTCGACTTCGCCTTTCTGAACGGTGAGTTGGGCAAATGCGGGCGGCCTGCCGTGTGCATGACGCGCATGGTCGATACGCTGATGATCGCGCGCCAACGGCTGCCGGGCGCAAAGCACACACTGGACGCACTGTGCAGCCGGTTCGGCATCGACCGCAGCCGCCGGGTTTTGCACGGGGCGTTGCTCGACGCCCAGTTGCTCGCACAGGTCTATGTCGAATTATCGGGTGGGCGCCAGATCGGATTTGGCCTGATGGCAGAGCCGGTGGTCGCAGCCGAAGCACCGGTAATCGCCGCCGTCACGCGGGCACCGACCCGCCCGCCGCGCGTTTTTTCAGCATCGGCCGAGGAACTTGCGCGCCACGCAGCCTTTATCGCCGGTCTCAAGGACCCGCTCTGGGTCGTTGACGCCCCCGTGGCCGCAACCTAGGTCGCCGCCACAACAAGAAGGAGAAGGAAGATGGACGTCCGTGTATCGGGACATCAGGTGGAAACCGGTGATGCGCTCAAGACCCACGTGACCGACCGTCTCCAGGGGATCGCCGACAAATATTTCTCTCGCGCGATTTCGGCCCAGGTGGTGTTCGGCAAGGGGCCACACGATTACGGCTTTACCTGCGACATCGTCTCGCACGTCATGCAGGGCCTGATCCTGAAGAGCTCGAATCAGGGACAGGACGCACATGGTGCGTTCGACGGTGCTGCCGACAAGATCGAAAAGCAGCTTCGCCGCTATATGCGCCGCCTGAAGGACCGGAACGCGGGACAGGCGATCAGCGCCGCCGAATCCATGGCCTATGACAATGGCTATGACGCGGGATACACCGTGTTCGGCGGCGATGCGGAGGAAGAGATCGAGGTGGCGGACGCGCCCCCGATCATCGCCGAAACGCGCGTCGACGTGCCGTCTGCCAGCGTCAGCGACGCGGTGATGATGCTCGACCTGCGCAACACCAACGCGCTGCTGTTCAAGAATCTGGGCACCGGCAACTACAACATGGTCTATCGCCGCCATGACGGCACGATCGGTTGGGTCGAACCCAATCGCGCGGGATGACGTGACCGACCTGAGCGATCTTATCGCCCCTGACGCTATCCGGATCGACATCGCAGCGGGCAACAAGAAGACGCTGTTTCAGACCCTTGGCACCGTCGCGGGAGAGGTGATGAACCTCGACCCGCGACGGGTAACCGACGGTCTGATGGCGCGAGAGCGGCTGGGCTCGACCGGATTCGGCGGCGGCATCGCCATTCCCCACGCCCGGATCGAGGGGGTACGCCGTGTCCGCGGCCTGTTCGCGCGCCTGACGTCGCCGGTGGATTTCCATGCGATCGACGGGCTGCCCGTCGATCTGCTCTTGCTGCTGGTATCGCCGGTCGATGCCGGTGGCACGCATTTGAAGGCTCTGGCGCGCGTGTCGCGTCTGCTGCGGGACAGCAGCTTTGCCGACAAGCTGCGTGGCGCGGGGTCGCGCGATGCCATCTATGCGTTGCTGACGGGTGTCGAGGCACGCGATGCCGCCTGAAGGCTCGGGTGAGTCGGCGCATTTCCGCGCGCTCGAATCGCTTTACGCCGCTGCCCCGATCAACCGGCTGTTCGAATCGCGGCTGGAGATTCCCGAAGCGGGCGTCGCGCGCATCCATTTCGACATCGACCCGCGCTTTTTCCACGCGGCTGGGGCAGCGCATGGCACCAGCTATTTCAAGCTGCTCGACGATGCGGCATTTTATGCGATCAACAGCCTGGTCACCGACCGGTTCATGCTGACCACCCAGTTCAACCTGCTGTTCACGCGCCCGCTCGGTGCGGGGCCGGTCGTTGCCGAGGGTCGCTGGATCAGCGGCAAGCGCCGGGTTTTCGTCGGCGACGCCCGGTTGATCGACGCCGACGGGGAAGAGGCCGCGCGCGGGACCGGCACGTTCATGCGCTCCCGCATCCCACTTGCGACACTCCCCGGCTATTCGCGGCCATGACACGCCTGACCAGCGCGGTGCGGGTGTCGGCGCTGGTGCGGCGGGTCCACAATGCCGGCGGCAGCGCGATGGTGCTGGCCAAGGGCGATGCCATGGCCGGCGCGATCCTGATCCTGTTGCTCGACCGCGGTGAGCGGCCGCGCTTTCGCGAACGCGGGCTCGGCGTGGAGGGCCAACTGATCGAGTCGGGGCCGCGCGATGCCGATTCGCAAACCGCTTCTGACTATTGGCGGCGGCGACGCGAAAGGGACCCCGATTTGTGGGTTGTGGAGGTCGATGTCGCAGATGGCGAGCGCTTTGCCGACGAAACCATCGCGGCGGGTTGACATCGTTGCATCGCACAACGAATAGGCGCGCTTCGTTTTAGCGCGTTGTGCTGACGGGGTGCGATCCCGGCGGTGACGCAGTCGGGGGGAAGCCCGGCGCCGGTGTCCGTCCATTGAAGTGACGGTTTCGACCCGCGTCGCGCGCCAACCGCACATGTATGACCTGAAATGACGCAATGGGCACACGCCGCATCGCTCGCGGCGGTGACATTTTGTGCAGCCATCTCGGTATGCATTTCCACGCCGGGCTTCGCGCTCGGCATGTCGGGGCAGGTAATGAACGCCCCCTATCCCACCACGGTTCCGACCCCGCCCTCGCCCATCGTCCCCGCCGAATGGACGCGCGAGGAGCCGGCCGATACGGCCATGGCCGCAACCACTACCGCATCGGCAACAACCGCCGATTTCGACACGCTTCGTGAAGCAGTCGCGGCACAGGCAGTGCCCGCGCGGATCGATCGCGAGCTCAAGTGCCTGGCGACCGGCATTTATTTCGAATCCAAGGGTGAGCCGCTGCACGGTCAGCTGGCGGTCGCGGAGGTGATCCTGAACCGTGCGCGTTCGGGCCGCTTTCCGTCGGATGTGTGCAAGGTGCTGACCCAGCGCGGTCAGTTCAGCTTCGTGCGCGGCGGCCGTTTGCCGGGTGTGGCGGCGAGCAAGACCGCGTGGCGCACGGCAGTCGCCGTGGCACAGGTCGCGCGACGGCAGCTTTGGGAAAGCGATGCGCCCAAGGCGCTCTATTTCCACGCCCGCCACGTGTCGCCCAGCTGGAACCGTGCGAAGGTGGCGATGCTCGGCAATCACGTATTCTACCGCTGAGCCTTTTGTTCGTTCTGTAAATGTTCTAGAAACGGGCATGGCCACCCTGCCCGTTGATTCGCCGCTGCCGATGGTCGCCGCCGATGTTTCGCGCGGCGTCTGTCGGCTGCTGCTGCGTCACGACCTGATGGCGATTGCCGAAGTCCCGCTGGAGGGCGGTCGCCGTGCCGACCTGATGGCGGTGGACGCAGCCGGGCGGCTGGTGATCGTCGAAATCAAGGTGTCGCGCGCCGACCTGTTGGGCGATGGCAAATGGACCGATTATCTGGCCCATTGCGACCGTTTCTACTGGGCCGTGCCGGAGGGGTTCGACACCACGCCGCTGGAGGGTGAGGCTTTCCTGCCCCAGCGCACAGGTATCATCATTGCTGATCGCTATGACGCCGCCGTGTTGCGGGAACCCGCGACGCACCCCCTGCCCGCCCATGTCCGCAAACGCTGTACGCTGGCGCTCGCACGGCGGGCAGCGCGGCGGCTGATGGCGATGATGGACCCCGATGGTATCGCCATCGAGGGCGGCTGATCAGTTCAGCGTCGGCCCGGTCGAGCGGTGGGCCGCCTTTTTGGGCGCATCGGCCAGCAGCTTGGCGATGGCCGGCGAACGGGTATCGCGCTTGGCGTAATCGCGCGCCGACATTCCGGCGACGATATCGGTCTGGTCGGGATCGGCACCGGCCTTCAGCAATTGCCGCACCATTTCGAAACGCCGCATCTGAACCGCGCGGATCAACGGCGTTTCCCCGGCGCTGTTCGACGCGTCCAGATTGGCCTTGTAGCGGATCAGGATATCGACCCCCTCGTCAAAGCCGTTGGCAACCGCGATCAGCAGCGGCGTTTCGCCGCGTGAATCGCCCAGATTGGGGTTCGCGCCCTTTTGCAGCAGGAAGCGCAGATACAGCGAATCGCTGCGCCGGGTCACGATGTGCAGCGCGCCTTCCCCGCTCACCCGGTCGCGGGCGTTGATGATCGTCTGTCCCGGTTCGCCCAGGATCTCGTTCAGCTTGGTTCCGTCGGCCTTTCGCACCGCTTCCAGAAATTTGTAGCTTTCCGAGAATTGTTGCGCCGGCGCGGTGGCCGGGACGCTCAGCGCCGCGATCGAAAGGGCGCCAAGGAAAAAGATACGAGCGGGAATACGGATCACGGGCAAACGTTCCTGTTGGGCGATGGCTTGCGGTTCGTTCGCTAACAGATCATGGCTGGCGATGCCATGAATGAACGTGCTTTTCGCCGTGCCGTCCGCGCCGCCATGCTGTCCCTGGGGCTGGCGTTGGCTGCCTGCAACGCTGCCGGTCCTGCCGAAGCGCCCCCGCTGGAAGGCGCGCGGATCGGTGGCCCTTTCACGCTGACCGACCAGAATGGCCGTCAGGTGTCCGACCGGGACCTGGCCGGCAAATGGCGGGTGATGTATTTCGGCTATACCTTTTGCCCCGATGTCTGCCCGGTCGACATGGCCAATATCACCGCGGGCCTGAAGGCGTTTGAAAAGACCGACCCCGAACGCGCCGCACGCGTCGTGCCGGTGTTCGTGACCGTTGATCCGCAACGCGATGATCCCGCTGCGCTCAAGCAGTTCGTGTCCAATTTTCACCCGCGCACCATCGCACTGACCGGCGACCCACAGACGATTGCCGCCGTGGGCAAGGCCTTCGCCATCTATGCCGCGCGCACGGATGGGGCGACACCGGGCAGCTATCTGATGGATCACAGTCGTCAGGTTTATCTGATGGACGATCAGGGGCGCCCGATCGCGCTGGTCCCCGCCGATGAAAGCGGTCAGGCCGTGGCCGACACGCTCGACAAATGGGTGCAGTGAGCGAGGGTCGCTTCTGGGAGAACGTGCCGCTCGACAAGCTCGACCGCGCGCAGTGGGAGGCGTTGTGCGACGGCTGCGGCAAATGCTGCCTGCACAAGCTGGAGGATGAGGACACTGGCGAGCTGGCCGCGACAAATGTGTCGTGCCGGTTGCTCGACCGGGAAACGGCGCGTTGCAGCGATTACCGCAATCGCCGCGCCTATGTACCCGATTGCGTCCGGCTGACGGCGCGCGCGGTGCAGCGCGGCATCGCCTGGCTGCCGTCCACCTGCGCCTATCGCCTGCGCGGAGAGGGGCTGCCCCTGCCCAACTGGCATTATCTGGTTTGCGGCGATGCAGAGGCTGTTCACCGTGCGGGGGAATCGGTGCGCGGCTGGACTGTCAGTGAAGAGGATGCGGGCGATTGGGAGCATCATCTGATCGATCGCCCGCTGTGAGCGGGATCGAGGTCGTCCGCCACCCCCGTGCGCGCCGGATGCGCCTGTCGGTCGATCCGGCCAGCGGCGTCGTCCGGCTGACGCTGCCGCCGCGCGGATCGAAGCGCGACGGACTTGCTTGGGCACAGAGCAAGCGCGACTGGATCGAGGCGCAGCGGGCCCGCCTGCCCACGCCCCTGCCCTTCGTGCCGGGCGCGATGATCCCCTTTGGCGACACGAAGCTGCGGCTGGATTGGGAAGCGGGCGCGCCGCGATTGCCGCGACGCGACGGCGACCGGCTGGTCAGCGGCGGGCCGGTGGAGGGGTTTTCCGCCCGCGTCGAACGCTGGCTCAAGCGTCAGGCGCTGGCGGTGCTGACCGAGGAAACCATTGCCGCTGCCGCGCGGGCCGGGGTGGTGGTAGAGCGTGTGGCGATCGGTGACCCGCGCGCGCGCTGGGGCAGCTGCTCCGCATCGGGGGCGATCCGGTATAGCTGGCGCCTGATCTTTGCCCCCCACGCCGTACTTTCATTCGTGGTCGCGCATGAAGTCGCGCACCGGCAGCACATGAATCACGGCGCGGCGTTTCACGCGCTGGAGGCCCAACTTCTCGGCCACGACCCTCGCCCGGCGATGGCGTGGCTACGCCGCCACGGCGCGGCGCTTCACTGGTTGGGGAAGCCGGGTTCCTGATATTCGCGCGGCGGCGGTCGTCGCGGTTCGCGATAGGGTGAGGGTCGGCGTTCCTCCACCGGGCGGCGGTCCTGCGGCGCGCGGCCCAACGCGCGGTCGATCCATTCGCGGTCCAGCCGCTCGTTGGCGCGACCTTCCTCCGGCAACGGCGGGGCGAAATCGTCGCCCTCCTCACCGGGAACCACATAATCCTCCTGTCCCGGCACGGGCGCCGGTTCCAGCGGATAGCCGTCGGGGCCGACAAACGCGCCATTATCGGGTTCGCCGAAATAGCTCTCGTCATCGGGTTCGACCTGCCATTCGGGCAGGGTCACCTGCGTTTCGAACTGTTCGACGGGGCGCTTGGCGACCGCCACCTTCATGAAATCGGCAAAGGCCTGGGCAGGCGCGCGGCCGCCCTGCAAGCCGCCGACGGCGCGGGCATCGTCGCGGCCCATCCACACGCCGGTGGTGAGACCGCTGGAAAAGCCCATGAACCACCCGTCCTTGTTCGAGCTGGTGGTGCCGGTCTTGCCCGCGACCGGCCGCCCGATCTGTGCTGCGCGGCCGGTGCCGGTGGCAACTGCCGATTGCAGCAGGTCGGTCATCTGCGCCGCGACAAAGGGCGCGACCAGCACGCGAGAGGTATCGACCTCATGTGCATAGATGACCTGTCCGTTCGCGGTGACGCGAGTGATGCCATAGGGGGTGACCGCAACGCCGCGATTGGCGACGCTGGCATAGGCGCGGGTCATGTCGATCAGGCGGACATTGCTGGTGCCCAGTACCATCGCCGGTTGGGTGTTGACGGGCGTGGTGATGCCCATGCGACGGGCCATGTCCGCGACCGCGCCAAAGCCGACCTGCTGGCCCAGCTTGGCCGCGACGGTATTGACCGAATAGGCAAAGGCGGAGCGCAGATCCATCGCCCCCGCAAAGCGGCCTGAACTGTTGCGCGGGCTCCACCCGTTGATGTTGACGGGTTCATCGACGACCTGGTCGTCGGGCCGTGCCCCCGCCTCCAGCGCGGCGAGATAGACGAACAGCTTGAAGGCCGAGCCCGGCTGGCGGGTCGCCTGCGTCGCGCGGTTATAGTTGGAGGTGACGTAGTCCTTGCCGCCCACCATCGCGCGCACGGCGCCGTCGCGGTCCAGCGCGACCAGCGCGCCTTGCGTGCCCGCCGGGGCATGGGCGCTGATCGCCCGGTCGCCCGCGGCCTGCATCGACAGGTCCAACGTCGTCCACACGTCCAGCGGCGCCTGCGTCTCGTCGATCAGCATTTCCAGCTGCGGCAACGCCCAGTCGGTAAAATAGCGCACGCTGTTCTGGCGCGGTTCGGGAGCCATCTGGACCTGGGTCGGTTCGGCGGCGGCAGCCTCGCCCGCGCTGATCGCGCCCGTTTCGACCATCAGGTCGAGGACGACGCCCGCACGCCCCACGGCGGCTTCGGCATCGGCGGTCGGCGAATAGCGACTGGGCGCCTTGACCAGCCCGGCAATTACCGCTGCTTCGGACAGCGACAGGTTGGTCGCGGGATGCTGGAAGAAGCGCCGCGACGCTGCGTCGACGCCGTACGCGCCCCCGCCGAAATAGACCTTGTTCAGGTAAAGTTCGAGGATCTGATCCTTCGAGAATTTCTGCTCGATCGCCAGTGCCAGAATGACTTCGCGCAGCTTGCGGCCGAAATCATATTTGTTCGAAAGAAAGACGGTGCGCGCGACCTGTTGCGTGATGGTGGACGCACCCTGAAGCCGCCGCCCGGTGCCGCGATTGTCGAAGGCGTTCTTGACCGACCGCGCAATGCCGATCGGATCGACGCCCCAATGCGATCGGAACCGCCGATCCTCCACCGACACCATCGCCTGACGCATCGCCAGCGGGATATTGCGATAGGGTATCCATTCGCCATAGCTCGGCCCCAGCGACACGATCACGGTACCGTCGGCGGCATGCACGCGGATCATCTGGCCGTTGGGTGACGATTTCAGCTCATCGAAGCTGGGGAGCGACGTGCGCGCGGTATAGACGGCGATCAGCAGCGCGATTGCGGCAATCAGCGCGGCGGCTGCGCCGGTGATCAGCGTCCATGTGGCGATACGGCGCCAGCGCGGGGTCTGTGGCTTGCGGGGCTTTGAGGGCGGCATCGCTTATTGCGATTAAGCAGGTGGGGGCAGGGGCACAAGCGCCGCCTGCCTGATCGTGCCTGTCAGCCGGCTGAACGCGCTTTGAAATCCAGTGCGACCGAATTCATGCAGAATCGCAGGCCCGTGGGCGGCGGCCCGTCGGGAAATACATGGCCCAGGTGCCCGTCGCACACCGCGCAGCGCGTTTCGACGCGGCGCATGCCATGGGTCAGATCCTCGTGATTGGTAACGGCTTCTTCGGACAGGGGCCGGGTAAAGCTGGGCCAGCCAGAGCCGGAATCATATTTGTCGTCGCTGTCGAACAGCGGGTTGCCGCATCCGGCACAGCGGTAGATGCCGTCAGCCTTGTTGTCGGTGAAATGGCCGGAAAAGGCGCGCTCGGTCCCGGCTTCACGCAGTACGTGATACTGGACCGGGGTCAGGCGGCGGCGCCATTCCGATTCGGGCAGGTCGAGCTTTTCCATGACCCGAATGTGTGGAGGCGCACCGCCGCCGTCAATTGCGCGTGGGCGCTTAATCCTGCGCGGGCGCGGCGGGGCCCTGTTCCGCCCAGTAAAGATGCGCGGGGGGTACGTTCCACCATTCCAGCGCATGATCGATCTGATTGAAACGCGGGCTCAGGAATTCCTTCACCTTAGGCGAGAACTGGTAGACCAGGAACGCGCCGCCCGGCCGGATGACCTTTGCCGTCGCATCGGCGATGGCATCGCCCACACCTGCGGGCAGGGTGGAGAAGGGCAGGCCCGACAGCACGTAATCGGCATGGAGAAAGCCGTGGTCCGCGACGATCTGGCATACATCGGCGGCCGACCCATGGACGACGCGCATCCGGTCATCGCGGATCGTCTGGCGCAGATAGCGGACGAAATCGACATTGGTGTCGATCGCCAGATAGATGCCGTCCGGACCCAGCGCATCGAGAATGGCCCGGCTGAACGTGCCGACGCCCGGCCCATATTCGACAAACAGCTTGGTGTTCGCCCAATCGACCCGGCCCAGCATCCGCTGAATCAGCTTGTTCGAGGACGGCACGATCGAGCCGACCATCACCGGATGCTTGATGAACCCCTTGAGGAACATGCCCCAGGGCGAAGGTACGCCATGCGGGCGGCGGGCAGCGCGGCGGGATTGCGTCGTCGAGATCGGGGTCATCGGCTACTCATGCTGGAAATCGGCGCGACCATGGCGTGTCATGACGGCGTCGTAAAGTTGTAACGAGCGGCTGGTGCGCCCGGTTGCACGTCCAGCCGAGCGAAGCAACGGGCAAGGAGCGCTTTTCATCGCATCCGCACGGGCGTAGCCATGTCGCCAATGGCCCGACCCGACCGCCAGTTCCTATTGCTGTTCGCCGTGATGCTGGTGATCGCGGCGGGCAATACGGCGCTGCAATCGGTGCTGCCGGCGCTGGGCCGGTCGCTGGGGGTTGCTGATACGGCGGTGGCGGCGGCCTTTTCTGTGTCGGCGCTCCTGTGGGTTCTGGCTGCCCCATTCTGGGCCAATCGGTCGGATCGCCGGGGCCGCCGGGCCATGGTGCTGTTGGGCATTGCCGGGTTCACCGCATCGGTCTTGTTGTGCGGTATATTCCTGATGGCAGGCATCAATGGCTGGATTTCCGCCGGTGCCGCCTTTGTCGCGTTCATCGGCGCGCGCATGTTGTACGGCGGATTCGGCGCCGCCGCCCCGCCCGCCGTGCAGGCGATGGTCGCGGGCAGCACGGGGCCGGAGGATCGCACGCGTATGCTGGCGCTGATCGGCTCTGCCTTTGGACTGGGGACCATCATCGGCCCGGCGCTGGCGCCTTATCTGGTGCTTGGCCGTTTTGCGGGCGTTGAGGTGGGCCTGGCGGGCCCGGCGTTCGTCTTTGCCGCCATTGGCCTAGTCACCGGGATCGCGGCGGCGCGAATGTTGCCCGCTGATGTCGTGCCGGGCGAAAGCCATGGTGCGGCGCAAAGCTATCCTTCGGTCGGTGGACAGGCTTCCGGCGCGGCGGTGGTCGCGGCGACCAGTTCGGGCGGCCAGCGCGTCGGTTATCTCGACCCGCGCATACGCGCGTGGATGATCGTCGGGCTGGTAATGGGCCATGCACAGGCAATGATCGGCCAGACGATGGGCTTTCTGGTGATCGACCGGCTGGCGCTGCCCCCGGCAGAAGCCCTTGGGCCGACGGGTATCGTGCTGATGGTGGGGGCAGGGGCCGCGTTACTGGTGCAATGGGGGCTGATCCCGATCCTGAACCTGTCGCCCCGCGCGCTGGCGCTGGGCGGATGCGCGCTGGCCGCGCTGGGCTGTGCGGCGACGGGCGTGGCGACGACGCTTTACGGCATCACCATGGGCTATGGCCTGGCCGCGATGGGGTTCGGGTTCCTGCGGCCGGGATTCACTGCCGGTGCCTCGCTGGCGGTCGGGCCGGAATCGCAGGGAGCGGTCGCTGGCAAGGTGACGGCGGTGAACGGCGCGGCCTTTGTCCTCGGCCCGTCGATCGGGGTGGCGATGTATGAGGCATGGCGGCCGCTTCCCTATTGGGTCGCGGCCGCCGCCTTGCTGCTGTTGCTGGGCTATGCGTGGCGCAGGCTGGCAGCCGCGCTGCGCCCCTAGCCCTTGGGGCCGCGTGGTTCGAGCATCCCCGGCGCAATGAAGCCGATCGGCTGAAGCGCCACGGCATCCTGTTTCAGGCGGGCGGCCATGTGCTCATATTCCTGCTCCATCTCGGCCGTGACGGTGGCGCGCGAATCGGCAAAGGCCGCTTCGAAATGGCGCATCGTCACCTCGCTGGCCTCCAGCGTCTCTCGCAATGCGATCAGGCCCGCACGGCGCACCACATCCTCCAGATCGGCGCCGGTAAAGCGCACCGCCCGGTCGGCTATGGCCGACAGGTCGACATCGTCAGCCAGCGGCATGCGCTTGGTCTGGATCTCCAGAATGCGCAGCCGCCCCTCCGCATTGGGGACGGGGACATAGACCAGTTCGTCGAATCGACCGGGGCGCAACAACGCCGGGTCGATCAGATTGGGGCGATTGGTCGCGCCGATCACCACCACCGACTGAAGCTCCTCCAGCCCGTCCATTTCGGCCAGAATGGTGTTGACCACCCGTTCGGTCACTTGCGGCTCACCCATACCGCCGCCGCGTGCAGGCACCAGGCTATCGAGTTCGTCGATGAAGATGACGCAGGGCGCCACCTGTCGCGCGCGTGAGAACAGGCGGGCGATTTGCTGCTCGCTCTCCCCATACCATTTGGACAGCAGGTCGGACGATTTGGTGGCGATGAAATTCGCCTCCGCTTCGCGCGCGACTGCCTTGGCCAGCAGCGTCTTGCCCGTGCCCGGCGGGCCATAGAGCAGGAAACCGCGCGCAGGCCTGATCCCCATGCGCCGGAACGACATGGGAGAGCGCATCGGCAGTTCGACACCCTCCTTCAGCCGCATCTGCGCGTCGTCCAGCCCGCCGATATCGTCCCAGCGGACCTGCGGCACCTGAACCATCACTTCGCGCATCGCCGATGGCTGAACGCGCTTCAGCGCCTCAACGAAATCGGCGCGCGTGACCGACAGATTGTCCAGCGCCTCTGGCGGGATCGTCTGTTCGGACAGGTTCAGCTTGGGCATGATGCGGCGCACCGCGTCGATCGCGGCTTCGCGGGCAAGCGCCGCCAGATCGGCGCCGACAAAGCCATAAGTGGTGCGCGACAATTCGTTCAGGTCCACATCCTCGGCAATCGGCATGCCGCGGGTATGGATGCCCAGAATCTCGCGCCGCCCGCGTTCGTCAGGAACGCCGACGATGATCTCGCGGTCGAAACGGCCGGGTCGGCGCAGCGCCTCATCCAGTGCTTCGGGGCGGTTGGTGGCGGCGATGACGACAAGATTGGCGCGTGCCTCCAATCCGTCCATCAGCGTCAGCAACTGGGCGACCAGCCGCTTTTCGGCCTCACCCTGCACGCGGTCACGGCGGGGAGCGATCGAATCGATTTCGTCGATGAAGACGATGGACGGCGCGGCACGCGTCGCGTCCTCGAACACTTCACGCAGGCGCTTTTCGGACTCGCCATAGGCCGAACCCATGATCTCCGGCCCGTTGATCAGGAAGAACTCCGCGTCGGATTCATTCGCGACGGCGCGCGCAAGTCTCGTCTTGCCGGTGCCGGGCGGGCCATGCAGCAACACGCCCTTGGGCGGATCGACGCCCAGCCGCTGGAACAGTTCGGGATAGCGCAACGGCAACTCGACCATCTCGCGCAGCTGGTCGATCGTTTGATGCATGCCGCCGATATCGTCATAGGTGACGTCGGCGCGCCGCGATTCCTTTGGCTCTTCATAATCGGGCCGCAGCTCGATCTCGGTATTCTCGTCGATATGGACGATGCCTCGCGGGGTGGTCGAAATGACCGCCAGCCGGATTTCCTGCAGCGCATAGGCGGGCGCGCGCAGATGCTGCGCCACGCTGGCGGGGATGTTCGATACGCGCTGCTGGCCGACGGTGGAAACCGTGTCCCCCTGCGTCAGCGGACGGCCCAGAAAGGTGCGCTTCAAAGCCTGTGCCGACCCCTGAAGCCGCAGGTTATGCGAAGCGGGGGCAAAGACGACGCGCGTGGCAGGCTTGGATTCGGCGGCGCGGACCTCGACGAAATCGCCCGACCCGGCGCCCGCATTGGCGCGCTGAAGCCCGTCGATCCGGATGATCTCCAGCCCCTCATCCTCGGGATAGGGCATGACTGCGCGCGCCGGGGTCGACCGCTTGCCGACGATTTCGATGACGTCACCCTCGGTGATGCCCAGCGCGCCCAGTATCGCGCGTGGGACATGCGCGACCCCGCGACCGCTGTCTTCCGGCCGCGCATTGGCGACTTGTAGCTTTCTTGAGCGGGTTTCTTCGTCGGCCATCAATCCCTCATCCTCGTGTCGCGCCATCGTTTCGGGGCACGAAGCGCGCGAGATAGGGATCGGGTTGCATCGACGCGAGTGGCGCACATGCTGGTTGCGCTAACAAAAAAAGGCCGACCCCGCAGGATCGGCCATGAAAGTTTTAGGAGAGGATGCCTGAAAGGCCCGATCTTTCTGTTGCATCGCTAACTATTGTGCAAGTGCGAAAGGGGGGATCGTGGTTGCAGTTTTTGCAATCGTTAAATTGCCGTACTGCCATCTTTATGAAGACGGTTCCCATCCGCGATGATGCAGTGCAAAATGCAGATCGCGCATGCGACGGCTCCCGCCCCTTTCGGCCATTGAGGCCTTTGTCCAGGTCGCCCGACTGGGTTCGATCAAGGCCGCAGCGGGCGAACTGGCGTTGTCGTCGCCGGCGCTCAGCCGCCGGGTTCAGGCGCTGGAACGCTTTATGGGAAAGCCCCTGTTCGACCGGCGGCACCAGGCCATCGTCCTGAACGCCGATGGTGAGCGGCTGTTGTCCCAAATCGCCCCCGCACTGGATGCGATGAGCGACGCGATCGACGCGATGACCAGCGGCGGCGAATTGCTGCGTCTGCGCCTGGGCCTGTTGCCGCTTTACGCATCCCGCCGGTTGATGCCACGGCTGGGCGAGTTGAAGGCGGCGCATCCCGAACTGCACCTGGATGTCGATACGCAGCCGAACCGGCAGGCGCGGCTTGGCGATTCGCTGGACGCCGCCATCGTGTTGGCGCGGGACATCGATCCGGCGCTTTATGCGCGTCGGCTCGACCGTAATCGGGTGTTCGTGATCGGATGCCGCGATCTGCTGGACGGGCCGGACCCGGTGACGCGTCCCGAACATGTCAGCCGGCTGACCGCGCTGGTTCACCGTGACATGCCAGAGACGTTCATCGAATGGCGCCGCGCGATGGGCCTGCCCGAACTTGAGCCGCGAACGACCGACTTTTTCGATTCGGGCCCGCTGATGCTTGAGGCTGCGGCGCAGGGGCTGGGCGTGGCCTTCATGCTGGAAATGCATTTCGAAGGCGCGCGCGACGAACGGCTGATGCGATTGTTCGAGCCGGTCGACAGCGATTACAGCTATTGGTTCGTGTGCCGTCCCCGCGCGCTGCATACCCGCGCCGTACGGATTTTCCACGACTGGGTGCTCGCGGTCCTGAATCCCGAACCGGCGAGCGCGCGATAGGTCGCGGCCCGCCGGTCGATACGGGTTCAGGCAGTACGCATCTTCACGATTTTGCCCGGCGCGCGCGGCGGCTCACCCTTGGGCAGTGCGTCGATCTGCTCCATGCCTTCGATCACTTCGCCCCAGACGGTGTACTGGCCGTCGAGAAAGGTCGCGTCGTCGAAGCAGATGAAGAACTGGCTGTTGGCGCTGTTCGGGTTCATCGTGCGCGCCATCGAGCAGACGCCACGGACATGCGGTTCGCGGCTGAATTCGGCGGGCAGGTCGGGTTCGTCCGAACCGCCGGTACCGGTGCCGGTCGGATCGCCACCCTGCGCCATGAAGCCGTCGATCACCCGGTGAAAGACGACGCCGTCGTAAAAGCCGCGATCGGCCAGCGTGGCGATGCGTTCGACATGCTTGGGCGCCAGATCGGGGCGGAGGCGGATCGTCACGTCGCCGCCTTCCAGGGTCATGATGAGCGTTTCGGGCGTGTCGGCCATGATGCTTCTCCTCGAATGGATGGGCGGCCCCTAGCGGCCCCATGTGTTGCTGGCAACGAACGGCGGGCCATTGCGGTTCTTGGCCTTGGGGCATAAGCCCGCGCTTCATCCATTACAGCCAGGGAGGCGTGCATGACCAGCGAGACCGAGCTGCACGATCCCGAACGCGAGACGATCGATCGCGAAGCCGCCGGATTCGACGAGGATGACCGGCTGCACCCCGATTTCGTCCGCGCCGTTCTGGACGCAGTCGAGGCCGGGGATGCGGAAGATGCGCTGGCGCGGGTCGAGCCGCTGCACCCCGCCGACATCGCCGACCTGATCGAGCTGACGCCTGCCGAACAGCGCGCTGCGCTGGCCGCTGCCATTGCCGAGCGAATCGACGGCGACGTGCTGGCGGAAATGAACGACTGGGTCCGCGACGAGCTGATCGACGCGCTCGGACCCCGCCAGCTGGCCGACATCGCCGCCGAACTGGATACCGACGACGCGGTCGCGATCATCGAGGATCTGGAGCCTGAGGATCAGCGCGAAGTGCTGCGCGCGCTGGACCCCGACGACCGTGCCGCGATCGAGGAGGCGCTGTCCTATCCGGAGGAATCGGCCGGACGCCTGATGCAGCGCGAGCTGATCGCGGTGCCGGAGCATTGGACCGTCGGCGACGTGCTGGATTACCTGCGCGCCGACGATCAGCTGACCACCGATTTCTGGGAAATCTTTGTCGTCGATCCGGCGCATCGGCCGGTCGGCACCTGTCACCTGTCGTGGATCCTTCGCACGCCGCGTGTCGTCAGCATCGCCGATGTGATGAAGCGCGAGCAGACGCTGATCCCCGTCGACATGGATCAGGAGGAAGTGGCGCTGCGCTTCCAGAAATATGCCCTGATCTCCGCCGCCGTGGTCGACAGCGGCGGGCGGCTGGTCGGCATGGTGACCGTCGATGACATCGTCCACATCATCAGCGAGGAAGCGGGCGAGGACGCGCTGTTGCTGTCCGGCGCGGGTGACGGCGACATCAACGAACCGGTGCGTGACAGTTACCGGGCGCGCGTCCGCTGGCTGATCGCCAATCTGGGCACTGCTTTGGTCGCATCGACGATCATTACCCAGTTCGAGGCGACGATCGCGCGCATGGTCGTGCTGGCGGCACTGATGCCGATCGTCGCGGGCGTGGGCGGCAATGCGGGGACACAGACGCTGGCGGTGACGGTGCGCGCGCTTGCCACCAACCAGCTCACCCGTTCGAACGCGCTGTGGGCGGTGCGTCGCGAACTGGCGATCGCGCTGCTCAACGGGCTGACGGTGGCGGCGGTGATCGGCGTCGCGGTGGCGCTGTTCTTCTCCAACCCGGCGCTTGGCATGGTGATCGGCGCGGCGATGCTGTGCAACATCCTGATCGCGGGGCTGGCGGGGGTGGTCGTGCCGCTGACACTGGAACGGTTAAAGGCCGACCCGGCGATTTCGTCCTCGGTGTTCGTGACCATGGTCACCGACTCGATGGGGTTCCTGGTCTTTCTGGGGCTTGCGACCGCCAGCGGCCTGGTGGGTTGATCGTCGCGGGGGCGCCAACCACATGAGCGGGGCAATGCCGCTTCATCTGACCAAGGTCGCTTACGGCGCCGACAGCCTCGACGATATCCGCCAATGGTTTGCCGGTCGCACCGCCCCGGTCGTCACCACGCGTTACATGCCCAAGCGGCATGACGAAGTGGCGGGGCAGGGGTCGCTTTACTGGATTCATCGACACGCACTGGTCGCGCGCTCCCCCATTCTGGGCTTTGGAGAGGCGGAGCAGGGCCGCATCGCTATCCTGATCGACCCCCGGCTGGTGCTGGTGCAGGCACGCCCGCGCCGCGCGCATCAGGGCTGGCGCTATCTGGAGGGGGCGGATGCGCCGCCCGATCTGGACGATGCTGAGGAAAGCATTGCCGCGATGCCGCCCCGGCTGGTCGGTGAATTGAGCGCGCTGGCGCTACTTTGACGCGGCCAGGCGGTTGAGAGCATCGCCCTCAAGCCGCTGCACGGTCCATTCCTCCATCGCGACGGCGCCCATCGCCCGGTAAAAGCCGATGGCGGGAGCGTTCCAGTCCAGCACCGACCATTCGAACCGCGCACAGCCGCGCGCCACCGCCACTCCGGCCAGATGGGCAAGCAACGCCCGGCCCACGCCGTGCCCGCGCGCATCGGGGGTGACGTACAGATCCTCAAGATACAGCCCGCGCCGCCCCTTCCACGTCGAGAAATTATGGAACCACAGCGCAAAGCCGACGGGCTCCCCGTCCAGCTCGGCAATCACCGCTTCGGCGGCGGGCGCCGGGCCGAACAGCGCGTCGGCCAGCATGGCGGGCGTCGCCTCCACCGCGTCCGGCTCACGCTCGTAAGTGGCAAGCTCGCGCACGAACGCTAGCAACCGTTCGGCATCGTCGGGCGTCGCGGGGCGGATGTGGATCGTCATGGCAAAGCGGCCTCGGCAACGGGTTGGGCGTGGCGGCCGGTCGCCGCCCACAGGCACGCGCCGATGATCAGCACCGCGCCCGCCAGCGTCCAGCCCGATACCCGTTCCCCGAACACGAGAAACCCCAAGATCGAGGCCCAGACGAACGCGGTATATTCACTGGGCGCCAGCACACTGGCGGGTGCATGGGCATAGGCCCAACCCAGCAGCGCCAGCGACACCACCGCCAGCACCGCCGCCCCGGCAATCTCCACCCATTCGCCCGCTGGCCACTGAGCGAACCATGGTGCACCGATCGCAAAGACGATGGCGACCACCAGCGACTGGAAAAACGCGATTTCCGCGGGGCCGGTCAACAGCGACTGGCGGCGCATCACGATGATGTTCCACGCATAGCAGCATGCCGAGGCGAGGATCGCCAGCGCGCCCCGAAAGGCATCGGGGCCAAGGTCGTTCTGCGCTTGCCCGGCCATGATGACCAACACCCCGGCAAAGGCCAGCACCGACGCGGTGACCGTTCGCCGCGAAATCCGCTCTCCCAGCAGCCATGCGGCCAGGAACAGCGACATCAGCGGGGCGATGTGGCTGAGCGCGATTGCCTGCGCCATCGGCACGCGCGCCAGCCCCCAGAAGAACAGCCACGACATGACGGCGGTGACGATGCCGCGCATGATATGCAGCCGCATCCCTTCGCGGCTGAGCGGCGGGCGCGGGCGGAGAAGATAGGGAACCCCACTGACCGCCACGCCCACGACATTACGCCAGAAGAGCGCGGAATAGGCGCCGATGCCCAGCACCAGCCCCTTCATGATTGCGTCCATGCCCGAAAACACGGCAATGCCCGCCGTCGCGACCGCAAAGGCCAGAAGGGGCGCGACCGGCGTCAAGCGGATGGGTTATTCGGCGGCGATCTTTGCCGCTTCGTTCGCGGCCTCGATCTCGGCGGCCTTGGCCTCGACCAACGTGACGATGTGGTCGATCATGCCCGCATCGTCGATGGTGTGGCTGGTCATGCCCGACAGATAGACCATGTGCTTGCCGGCGCCCCCACCGGTCAGGCCGATATCGGTTTCGCGCGCTTCACCGGGGCCGTTGACGACGCAGCCCAGCACGCTGAGGCTCATCGGCGTGCGGATGTGCTGAAGCCGTTCCTCCAGCGTCTGCACGGTGCGGATCACGTCGAATCCCTGCCGCGCGCACGATGGGCAGGATACGACGCGCACGCCGCGATTGCGGATGCCCAGAGCCTTCAGGATTTCGAAGCCGACGCGCACTTCCTCTTCGGGTTCGGCCGACAGCGACACACGGATGGTGTCGCCAATCCCGAACCACAACAGGCTGCCGATTCCGATCGAGGATTTGACGGTCCCGCCGATCAGGCCGCCCGCCTCCGTAATGCCCAGGTGCAGCGGGCAATCGGTTGCCTCTGCCAGCCCCTGATAGGCCGCGACCGCCAGGAACACGTCGGACGCCTTCACCGCGACCTTGTATTCGTGGAAATCATGGTCCTGCAGCAGCTTGATATGGTCCAGCGCGCTCTCGACCAGTGCCTCTGGACACGGCTCTCCATATTTTTCGAGCAGGTCCTTTTCCAGACTGCCCGCATTCACGCCGATGCGGATGGCGCAGCCATTGGCCTTGGCCGCGCGCACCACCTCTGCCACGCGCTCGTTCGAGCCGATATTGCCGGGATTGATCCGCAGGCACGCGGCGCCCGCATCGGCGGCTTCCAGCGCGCGCTTATAGTGGAAATGGATGTCGGCGACGATCGGCACGTTGGATGCGCGCACGATGGCGCCCAGCGCGGCGGTCGAATCGGTGTCGGGGCAGCTTACGCGGATGATATCCACGCCCGCTTCCTCGCAGCGGCGGATCTGGTCGATCGTCGCGGCGGCGTCGCTGGTCGGCGTGTTCGTCATCGTCTGAACCGTCACCGGCGCATCGCCGCCGACGGGCACGTTGCCGACCATGATCTGGCGGCTCTGGCGGCGATGGATGTCGCGCCACGGACGGATCGACATGAGCTGTCTCGCAAAGTTTCGGTTACTGCCGCGCGATATAGCCGCGCGGGGGACCGGGTGAAAGGCGCCGTGCTAAGAAAGGTCGCCCCGCCGGGACGACCCCGCCCGATCAATCAGCCGCCGACGCGCTCGATATCGGCGCCCACGGCCTGAAGCTTTTCCTCCAACCGTTCGTAACCGCGATCCAGATGGTAGACGCGGTTCACCTCGGTCTCGCCCTCCGCCGCTAGTCCGGCGATGATCAGGCTCATCGACGCGCGCAGGTCGGTGGCCATCACCGGCGCACCGATCAGCGGCGTGACGCCGCGCACCAGCGCGGAACGTCCCGTCACCTGAATGTCGGCGCCCATCCGCGCCAGTTCGGGGACGTGCATGTAACGATTTTCGAAAATCGTCTCGGTCAGCACGCTGGTGCCCTCTGCCTTGGTCAGCATGGCCATGAACTGGGCCTGCATGTCAGTGGCGAAACCGGGATAGGGCGCGGTCGACAGGTTGAGCGGTGCGAGGCCGTTCGACGCCTCGATCAGGATCGCGTCGCGGCGTTCCTCGACCTTCACGCCCGCCTCGCTCAGTGCGGCAAGCGTCGCGCGCATGTCACCGGCATTCGCGCCGACCAGTTCCAGGCTGCCCCCCGTGATCGCAGCGGCACATGCATAGCTGCCCGCCTCGATCCGGTCGGGCATCACGCGATAGGTTGCGCCGTGCAGCCGGTCGACGCCGTCGATGGTCAGCGTTTCGGTGCCGATGCCGGTGATCGACGCGCCCATTGCCAGCAGGCAATTGCACAGGTCGACGATCTCAGGCTCGCGGGCTGCGTTTTCCAGGACCGTGGTGCCCCGTGCCAGCACGGCGGCCATCACCGCATTCTCGGTCGCGCCCACCGACACGACGGGGAAGGTATAGCGCCCGCCCGGCAGGCGCCCGCCCGGCGCCACCGCTTTGACATAGCCCGCGGTCAGCTCGATCTCGGCGCCCATCGCCTCCAACGCCTTGAGATGGAGGTCGATCGGCCGGTTGCCGATCGCGCAGCCGCCCGGCAGCGATACGGTGGCCTCGCCCGCGCGCGCGACCAATGGACCAAGGACCAGTATCGACGCCCGCATCTTTCGCACGATATCGTACGGCGCAATGGTGCTTGTCAGACGTTGGGCGCGCATCGTCATCACCCGGCCGAAATCGGCGGGATGCGCGCCCTCAACCATCGTCGAAACGCCGAGTTGGTTGAGGAGATGACCAAAGCCGTCCACGTCCGCCAGCCGCGGCAGGTTACGCAGCGTCAGCGGTTCGTCGGTGAGCAGCGCACAGGGCATCAGCGTCAGCGCTGCGTTCTTGGCGCCAGATACGGGAATACGGCCGGCCAGTCGGCGGCCGCCACGAATGAGGATACGGTCCATCCGCGTGCTTCTAGGGCGCGGCCGGTCCGCCCGCAACGGGCGATACGGTTCTGACGTTACCGTCTCTGACCCTTTCTGAGCAGGCGGTAAACGTCCGGCAACCCTGTTTCTTGATCGACTTTAATGCAACCTTTTCAAACGGCTGCTTTGCACACGAAACAGACGGGGGGAAACATAAGCGTGCCCGGGAGTTGTTTCGCGGACGTACTTAGCGAGCATATCGATTTGACCGACGGCGAGCGTGCAACGCTCGAGCGGCTCGAAGAGCGTTCGCGTACGATCAAGCGCGGTGGGGTGCTGCGGCGCAGCAACGATCAGACTGGTGAACTCTATATGCTCCGCAAGGGGCTGATGATGACCTATGTTCTGCTCGACGATGGCAGCCGGCAAATCCTGCGCTTTCATTTTCCCGGCGACATGCTGGGCCTGTCGGCGCTTGTTTACAACGAAGCGCCAGAGACAATCTGCGCCGTCACCGAAAGCACGGTCTGCCCGTTCGAACGCTCGGCGCTGGGCGAACTGGTGGTTGAACATCCGCGGCTGGCCTCGATGATCCTCGCCTATGGTCAGGTGGAGCGGGTGGCGCTGACCGATCGGCTGGCGGCGCTGGGCCGCACATCGGCCAAGGCGCGCGTTGGCGCATTGTTGCTGGAATGGCGCAATCGCCTTCGCGCGACGGACAAGTCGATCGACAGCTTCATGCTGACCCTGACGCAGGAGGAGGTCGGCGACGCCACGGGGCTGACCGCGGTGCACGTCAACCGGATGCTGCGTCAGCTGGAGGAAGAGGGCATGATCGCGCGTGAGGGTCAGCGCGTGACCATTCGTGACGAACGCGCGCTGATGGGCGTCACCAATTACGTCGACCGCTATCGCAACCTCGACTTGGGCTGGTTGCCGCAGGGCCGTTAACTGCGGCCCAGCACCTGATCCGCGACAAAGGGATTGCTGCGGCGTTCATCGCCGAAACGGCCGGGTTCGCCATGACCGGGCAGGAACACCGTGTCGTCGCCCATCGGCCATAACTTGCTGACGATCGCCTCGATCAAAGCATCATGGTCGCCCAGCGGAAAGTCGGTGCGGCCGATGGAGCCGCGGAACAGCACGTCGCCGACGATCGCCAGTTTCGACGGCGCGTGATGGAACACCACATGGCCGGGCGTGTGGCCGGGGCAGTGCCACACATCCAGCGTCAATTCGCCGACCGTCACCTGCTCACCTTCGACCAGCCAGCGTTCGGGTTCGAACGGCACGCCGCGAATGCCATAGTTGCGGCCATCCTCGTCCAGCCGCGCGATCCAGAAACGATCGGCCTCGTGCGGGCCTTCGATCGGCACGCCCAGCTTGTCGGCCAGCGGCTTTGCCTCCCCGCAATGGTCGATATGGCCGTGGGTCAGCAGAATCTTTTCGACCGTCACCCCGGCCTGCGCGATCGCCTGCTCGATCCGCGGCAGGTCCCCGCCGGGATCGACCACCGCCGCCTTCATCGTCGCGGTGCACCAGAACAGGGTGCAATTCTGCTGGAGCGGGGTGACGGGAATGATGGTGGCGCGAAGCGGAGGTTGGGTCATGGACAGATTGCATAAGGATTGAGTGCGTTAAGGACAACGCGGGCTTGCCGCGCGGCCATTGCCCCGGCACTGTCCTTTCATGGCGCTGTCTGCTCCTTTCGTCCTGCTCGACGATGCGCGTCAAGGCGGCGCGGGCGCACGGCTGTATCGCGCGCCGCGTGAGATCGTCGTCGCACGCCATGTGGACGCGGTCCTGCCGGCGCTTGAGGCGATCCGTGCGGGGCTGGGCAGGGGGCTGCATGCGGCGGGATTCGTTGCATATGGTGCGGGCGCGGCATTCGAATCGCGTGCGCCGGCGACGCCGCATGACCCGCTATTATGGTTCGGCCTGTTCGAACGGGCCGAGGCTTTCGACATCGCCGACCTGCCCGATCCCCGCAGCGCCTGGGTGGGCGCGGCCGAGCCGGCGATCGACTTCGCCACCTATGCCACGCGGCTGGATCAGGTGCTGGCGCTGATCCGCGCGGGCGACATCTATCAGGCCAATCTGACCTTCCCCGCGCGGGCGCGGATCATGGGCGATCCGCTGGCCGCCTATGCCCGGTTGCGGCAGGCGTCGGGCGCGGGGTGGGGCGCCGTGGTGGCGACGGGGGCTGCAACGCATCTGTCGCTGTCGCCGGAGATGTTCTTTTCGCTCAAGGCCGGGCAGCTGACCGCGCGACCGATGAAGGGCACCGCGCCGCGCGACTCCGATCCGCGCGTTGATGCCGCCGCCGCGTCGGCGCTGGCCGCTGATCCCAAGCAGCGCGCCGAAAACCTGATGATCGTCGACCTGATGCGCAACGACCTGTCGCGTGTCGCTCATCCGGGCAGCGTTCGGGTGCCGACCCTGTTCGACGTCGAACATTATCCCACGGTCCACCAGATGACATCAACCGTCACGGCGGACCTCGCCCAGGGGCGCGACGCGGTCGACGCGCTGGCGGCGCTGTTCCCATGTGGCTCGATTACCGGGGCGCCCAAATTGCGCGCGATGCAGGCCATTGCCGGGATCGAGGATCAGCCGCGCGGCCTGTATACCGGTGCGATCGGGCATTTTGTGCCCAACGGCGATGCCGCGTTCAATGTGGCGATCCGCACCCTGACGCTCCCTGCCGGGGCCGCGCACGCGACGCTGGGGCTGGGTTCGGGAATCGTCGCCGATTCGTCCGCATCTGCCGAATGGGCGGAGTGCCTGGCCAAGGGCGCCTTTCTGACGGCGGGTGGACGCCGTTTCGACCTGATTGAAACGATGCGCTTCGACCCGCTTGACGGCGTGCTGCTGCTTGAGCGGCATCTTGAGCGGATGCGCAACAGTGCCCGCACCTTCGGCTTTGCGTTCGACCGGCATCTGGCCCGCAACGAATTGCAGGTCGCGACCTTTCGCTTGAGGGCACCGGCGCGGGTGCGCCTGCTCGTTTCACGCGAAGGGGCGATGGCGATCGAGAGCGCTCCGCTTCCGTCCGCGCCAACAGGGCCGATGAATGTCGCGCTCGTGCCGCTGCCGGTTCGGCCCGACGATTTCCGCTTGCGGCACAAGATCACCGACCGCGCCTTTTACGATGCCGCGCGCCGGGCGGCGCGCACTGACGAGGTGGTTTTCGTCGATCCCGACGGCTTTCTCACCGAAGGTAGCTTCACCAACGTCTTTGTCGAACGCGACGGCATTCTCGCCACGCCGCCGGCGACGCGCGGGCTGCTGCCGGGCGTGCTGCGCGGCGAATTACTGGCGACGGGCCGCGCGGTCGAACGGGATCTGCACGCAGAGGATCTGGCGGGCGGTTTCATGGTCGGCAATGCGCTGCGTGGACTGGTTTCCGCAGTTACGGTTGCCGCACCGCGACAGGGCAGCTTATAGGCGCGCGCGAACGCACCTCCGAAAGCCTGAAACCATGACGCCTTCAACTGCCCTTGGCCGCATCCAGCCTTCCGCCACGCTCGCGATGACGTCGCGCGTGCTGGACCTGAAGCGTCAGGGCATTGACGTGATTGGCCTGGGCGCGGGCGAGCCGGATTTCGACACGCCGGATTTCGTCAAGGAAGCTGCCATTCAGGCGATCCGCGACGGCAAGACCAAATATACCAATGTGGACGGCACGGCTGAGCTGAAGGCCGCGATCGTCGCCAAATTCGCGCGCGACAACGCCCTGACCTATACCCCCGATCAGGTCAGCGTGAATGTCGGCGGCAAGCACACGCTGTTCAATGCGCTGGTTGCAACCATCGATCCCGGCGACGAAGTGATCGTGCCCGCGCCCTATTGGGTCAGCTATCCCGACATCGTTCAGTTCGCGGGCGGCAAGCCCGTGTTCGTCGCGGCCGGTTCGGACCAGAATTACAAGGTGACGCCCGACCAGATCGAGGCGGCGATCACACAGAATACCAAGTGGCTGATCCTGAATTCGCCGTCCAACCCCACGGGCGCGGCCTATAGCGCCGATGAACTGCGCGCGATCGGTAAGGTACTGGAACGGCACCCGCATGTCTGGGTCATGGCCGACGACATGTATGAACACATCACCTATGACGGGTTCGAATTCGCGACCATCGCACAGGTCGTGCCGTCGCTGTACGACCGCACGCTGACGGTAAATGGTTGTTCAAAGGCATATTCGATGACCGGCTGGCGTATCGGTTTCGCGGCGGGCGCACCCTGGCTGATCAAGGCGATGGCCAAGCTTCAGTCGCAATCGACATCCAACCCCTGCTCGATCGCCCAGGCGGCGGCGACGGCGGCGCTGTCGGGCGACCAGTCGTTCCTCAAGGATCGGGCGGCTGCGTTCCAGAAGCGCCGGGATCTGGTGGTCGGCATGCTGAACGCGATTCCGGGCGTGAACTGCCCGACGCCGGAAGGTGCCTTCTACGTCTATCCCGACCTGTCTGGCGTGATCGGCAAGACCACGCCCAAGGGCGAGGTGCTGGACAGCGACGAAAAGATCGTCGGCTATCTGCTGGACGAAGGGCGCGTGGCGGCTGTGCATGGTGCGGCGTTCGGCCTGTCGCCCGCCCTGCGGATCAGTTACGCGACCAGCGACGAAGTGCTGCGCACCGCGTGCGAGCGAATTGGTGAGGCGATCGCAGCCTGTCGCTGATCCCCCGATGAACGGGCGCGCCAGCGCCGGTTAAACTCGAATCACTATGAATGGCCGGCAAGCGGGCGGTGCGCCGCCCGCGACATGTTTCGGGCGGACGCTCGTGTCGGCCGGCCATAAAGGACAAGACGATGTTGCGTTTCCTTCGCGCCGGGTACGTCCGGCATTTCCTGTCAGGCTTTGCGCTTGGTGCTGCCGGGCTGTTCGCCGTGCAACTGGCTCAGCCCGAAGATCAGCCGATGTTCCCGCCCGTTGCCGAAGCGTCGGCTGACCCGGTCGCTGCGGTCAGCTGACGCGCGAGCCTTCGACGGCGCGGCGGGCCCATTGGAATAGCGGCCGCGTCGCCATGGCACCTTCATCAGCGCGGATCTGATTTCTGATCGACTCCGCAAAACGCTGGATTTCGGATTCGTCCAGCTGGCGCGCATCGCGCACCGCTTCGACAAGCAGCGGATGGAAGATGCTCACGGCGATCACTCTCGAATTCGGTTACAGGCCCCGAGACTAAACGCACTTGGCGTCGAACATGTTGCAACGGTTCGACGTTTTCATGTCGCCCGCACAATCTTTTTTAAGGGCTCGCACCACCCCATATCGGGGACATGAAAAAGCCGCTGATCGGATTGGCCCTGGGTGGCGCTGCGCTACTGGCATTTCTCGCGACGCCGGGACATGCGGAGCGCGCCGTGCCGATCCCCGCCGCAAGCATCGACGTGCCGCCGTCAGGCACCCGCGCCGTGGCCGTGCTGGCCGGTGGTTGCTTCTGGGGCATGGAAGCAGTGTTCGAGCAGGTGCGTGGCGTCGCCGATGTAACCAGCGGCTATGCCGGTGGTGATGCCGCTAGCGCCAACTATGCCGCCGTGTCGACCGAACGCACGCGCCATGCTGAAGCGATTCGCATCACCTATGATCCGCGACAGGTCAGCTATGCCACGTTGCTGCGCGTCTATTTCTCGGTCGCGCATGATCCGACCCAACTGAACCGCCAGGGCCCGGATCGTGGCCCCAGCTATCGCTCGGCCATTTTTCCGCAGTCTAAAGAGCAGCTGAACGTCGCGCGGCGCTATATCGCCGAACTGGGCCGCACCAAGAGCTGGAGCGCGCCAATCGTCACCAGGATCGAGTCGGGCCGTTTTTATCCGGCAGAGGCCTATCATCAGGATTTCGCCCGCCGAAACCCGCGGCACCCGTATATCGTGCGGTGGGACCGGCCGAAGGTGGCGGCGTTCCGCACAGCCTTTCCAAACTTGATACGCAGCTGAAACGAAACTTTTCTCGCTGCGGCGCGTCATATCTCCAACTGCGGGAGATTTGACGATGAACGAGAATATTGTCGAAGGCGCCGTGCGCGAAATGGGCGGCAATGTGAAGAAGGCGGTGGGTGACATCGCCGAGGACCGCGAGCTTCAGGCTGAGGGTGCGGGCGATGCGGCTGGTGGCCGGGCGCAGAAGTCGCTGGGCCATCTTCAGGCTGCTGTCGAGGATACGCTTGCCCCGGCAATCGACTTTGCCCGGCGCCAGCCGCTGGCGGCATTGGGGATTGCGGCGGCGGCGGGTGCTGCGCTGTTCGCGGCGTTCGGACGCAAGCCGAACTGATTTAAGCCGATGAAAAGAAAGGGGCGCCGCCGGGATGATCCGGCGGCGCCCCTTTCACGTCAGTCGTCGCGGCCGGGAACGTCGTGGTTCATCGGCTCCGCGCCCTTTGCCTTTTCGGCATTGTAGCGCTCAATCGCTTCCAGCGTGATCCGGCGCGCTTCGTCGCGGTCGCCCCAGGTGCCGACACGCACCCACTTCATCTTCTCCAGATCCTTATAATGGGTGAAGAAGTGCTCGATCTGCTGAAACACGATTTCGGGCAGATCTTCCTTGCTGCCCACGTTCGAATAATAGGGGAATGTCTGGTCGACGGGAACGCAGACCAGCTTTTCGTCGCCGCCGGCCTCGTCCTCAAGGTTCAGCACCGCGATCGGGCGAGCGCGCACGACACAGCCGGGGATGAACGGGCTGCGCGCCACGACCAGCGCGTCCAGAGGGTCGCCATCGGGGCTGAGCGTGTGCGGCACGAACCCGTAATTGGCCGGGTAGCGCATCGGCGTATGCAGGATGCGGTCGACGAACAGCGCGCCCGATTCCTTGTCGAACTCGTACTTCACGGGTTCGCCGCCGGTGGGCACTTCGATGATGACGTTCAGATCGTCAGGCGGCGACTTGCCGACGGGCACCTTGTCGATACGCATGTTGGGGTTCGCTCCCTGCAAAGCAAAGTTAATCGGCGGTTGCGAATACGCCTTTGGTGCGGCGCGTCAACGTCGCGCCGCACCATGGATGTCCCGATTCAGCGCGCCGCGAGGAGCCGGTCCAGCCCGCTTTCGCCGCTGCCGATCTTTTCGGCGCGCGGATAACGCAGCCCACCGCGATAATCGAGCGTCACTTCGCGGTAGCGGTCATCGTGCTTTAGCATCAGCTTGATCGGTGCCTGTCCGCCCTTGTTCGCGGTGACCGCCGCCTTCAGCACTTCGGGGGTATAGGCATCGCCGTTCACCGACACGACGTTGGTCGCCACATCGATATCCGAATCGAATGCAGGGCTGTCCCAGCGCACGCTGGTGACATTGCCGTCCTTGCCCAGCGTCATGCCCAGCGAATAGAAGAAGTCGGCCGAGCCTTCGCGCTCCGCGCTCTTCAGATAGGGCGACTGATCCTCGGTATAGACGATGCGATAGCCGTTCTTTTCGAACCCGGCGAGCGGCGCGCGCTTTGACGTTTCATAGACCCGCTCCGTCAGGAAAGCGCGCCAATCATAGGGCTGCACACCCTCAAGCGTCTTGACCACATCGTCGAACTGATAGGTCAGAACACCCCAGTCGCCGTCACGCATCCCGAAAAAGGCGCGCGCGAAATCGTCCATCGATTTGCGGCCGCCGGAAAGCTCGCGCAGCTTGGCATCGGCCTCCAGCCAGATCAGCAGGCCTTCATTGTAGTAATCCTCGCTCCGCTGCCAGCTGACCCAGCCCTTGGGCCGGCGGGCCGAGATGATCGGATCATTGGTCGTGTCGATCAGCGGGCGCCATTCGCGGCCGGGACGGTTGTCCAGGCTGGCGCCAATGGCGGCCAGCATGTCGAGCGTATCCTGCTTCGACACCAGCCCCGAACGCGCCTGCAGGACATAGCCCCAGAACTGGGTTTGCCCTTCATACACCCACAGCAGCGAATCTCGCATCGGCGTCTTGAAATCCGGCGTCCACAGATCGGCACCGCGACGGTATTTGCCGTTCCAGCTGTGCGTCATTTCGTGTGGCAACAGGTTGCGGCGGCCGGGGCCGTCATTCCACTTGGTGAAATAACCCGGCGTCACGCCGTTTTCGGAGCTGCGATGATGCTCCAGGCCAATGCCGCCCATTTCGTCGGTGATCGCCAGCAGGAACTCGTAATGGTCGTAATGCTGCGCGCCGAACAGCTTGACCGCCTGTTCCACCAGACGGCGGTGCGCAGCGATCTGATCGGGAGTTGCTTCCAGTTCGGACGCCTTGTCGGCAAAGACGTTCAGGTCGACCTGATCCGACAGCTTGAATTCGCGATAGTGGCGCCCGGCAAACACCGGCGAGTCCTGAAGCGTCTCATAGCTGGTCTGCTGATAGGCATAGGTCGAGCCGTTATGCGTCGACGGCAGGCCCGACGCAGCAGTCCAGCCGGCGGGATATTTCACCGTTGCCTGAATGGGGATGCGCCGGGTGAAATAGCCGGCGGGATAGAGGCTGACCGATTCCCATTGCAGGTTCAGCATGTTGGGCGCCACGGCCACGCGGCCCTGATCGGGCTTGGTCGCCGACAGGAACTCAAAGCTCGCCTCGACCGATCGGACACCCGCAGGCACATCGAAGTGAAAGGCATAGACATCGGACGGATCGCGCCGCCACGGCAGCACGCGGTTGCCGGCGCGAATGGTCAGGCCCGACAGCTTTTCAATCTGCCCGCGCGGCGCGTGATTGCCCGGGAGCCATTCCGGCATCAGCAGCGTCATGCGACCCGTTTCGGCAACAGGGATCGTTTCCTTGACCCGGAAGATCGCCTGGCGAATGTCGGTTGCATCGACCTCCAGCTTGATGACGCCGGGATAATCGACGTCACGCGGGGCAGGAATTGTCTGCTCGAACGGCAGCGGCTGGGGCATCGAATTGCCGCTCTGCTGAGCGATTGCGGCGGATGAAGCGAGCAAAAGGGCGGCGAACGCAAACCGACGGTGCATGATTGCCTTTCCGAAGAGGGGGAGAGGGAAGATCGGATGGCCGCAGTAAAGACCCCTCCGGCCGCAATCACAAGTCGGTTTCGGGTGATATTATCTCGACCGGCACTGCCGTCCGTGGTCTGGCAGCGCCGGATCAGCCGTCAGAAGCGGTTTTCGGAATAGATTGCGCAGGCATCGCCGTCCCATTTCGCGTGATAGCGGTCGAGCAGCAATTGCGCCGGGACGCGTCCGGTGCGGACGATTTCGTGCAGGGGCGCGAGGAAGCCGGTTTCGTCGTCGCCCGATGCATTCACCCGCGCGCGTGCGGCCAAGCCGCGATGGGCGATGTCCAGCACGTCGCCGGCGATGTCGCGCAGCGTGCCGCCGCCCGGCAGCGGCGCGTCGAGCGCGAGGCGCGGCACCGCATTCCTCAGCGCTTCGCGGTCGGTCATCGACCAGCCCTTGACCAGATCCCACGCCGAATCCAGCGCGCCCTGATCATAGAGCAGGCCCACCCACAAAGCCGGCAACGCACAGATACGGCCCCATGGCCCGCCGTCGGCGCCGCGCATTTCGAGGAAGGTTTTCAGCCGCACTTCGGGAAAGGCAGTGGACAGATGGTCGGCCCAGTCGTCCATCGTCGGCTTCTCACCGGGCAGGACGGACAGCTCGCCGTTCAGGAAGTCGCGGAACGACAGACCTGCCGCATCGATATAGCGCCCCTCGCGGTAGACGAAGTACATCGGCACATCGAGCGCATAGTCGGCATAGCGTTCATAGCCGAAGCCGTCCTCGAACACGAAGGGCAGCATGCCCGTGCGGTGCGGGTCGGTGTCGGACCAGATATGGCTGCGATAGGACAGCATCCCGTTCGGATGCCCTTCCGTAAGCGGCGAATTGGCGAACAGCGCCGTCGCCAGCGGTTGCAGCGCCAGTCCGACGCGAAATTTCTTCACCATGTCGGCTTCGCTGGCATAGTCCAGATTGACCTGAATGGTGCAGGTCCGCAGCATCATGTCGAGGCCCATCGACCCCACGCGCGGCATGTGGCGCAGCATGATCGCATAGCGACCCTTGGGCATGACGGGCAGATCGGCACGCGCCTTGTCCGGCCACATGCCGAGGCCCAAGAACCCCAAGCCCAGCTTTTCGCCGACAGCCTTCACCTGTTCCAGATGGCGGCCGGTTTCGGCGCATGTCTGGTGCAGGTTTTCCAGCGGCGCGCCCGACAGTTCCAGCTGGCCCGCCGGTTCCAGGCTGACGGTGCCGTCGGGACCGCTCAGTGCGATAACGTGGCCGTTTTCCTCGACCGGCGTCCAGCCGAACTCGGTCAGCGCCATCAACAGGTCGCGGATGCCGCCAGGCTCATCATAGGACGGCGCGCGGCAATCGGCGGTGCGATACACGAACTTTTCATGCTCGGTGCCGATGCGCCAGCGTGACGCGGGCTTTTCGCCGCTTGCGAAATATTCGACCAGCTGCGAGCGATGCTCGATCACCGGCGCGTCGCTGACCGAAACCGTCTTGGTGCTCATGGCCGCGCCTCTACGCCTGCACGCCCGCGCGCGCCAGCGTCATTTCGCACCGGCCATTTCGAGGACGACGTCCCATTGCGCCTGCGTCACGCGGCCGACCGACAGGCGTGAATATCTGACCAGCTCCATTTCGGCCAGACGCGGCTCGGCCTTGACCTGCTTCAGCGTGACGGGATTGGGCAGCGGTCCGACCGGGCGGCATTCGACCGAAACCCAATTGCCTTCCTCCCCATCCTTCTTCGCTTCCCGCGCGATTTCCATGATTCCGACGATCTGAAGGCCGATATTGCTGTGATAGAAAAAGGCGCGGTCGCCGACCTTCATCTCGCGCAGGTTGCGCGCGGCGGTGTGATTGCGGACCCCGTCCCATTCAGTGCGGCCATCGCGTACCAGATCGTCCCACGAAAAGACGTCAGGTTCGGATTTCATCAGCCACAACGCCATTCGAGAAGCCCCGTTCATCTACCTAAATCACCGCTGAACACGCGGTTCGCCACGAGTTCAGCGACGATCATGTAGCGTGTCTATCATCGACGCCAAGGTGCGCGATCGTGCGCCCGGCGAGCAAAGGCATGAGGAGGCTTTCGATGAACATCGTGACCAAGACCACATTGGGCCTGGTCGCGGGCGCCACCGCCCTGACGGCGGCGTCCCCGGCCGAGGCGCAGTGGCGGCGTTATCACCGCGACCGCGGCGGCGATGCTGCGGCAGCGGCAATTATCGGCGGCGTCGCCGGACTGGCCATCGGCAGCGCTATCGCGAATGACCGCTATCGCGACCGTTATTACCGCGGCGGCTATTATGACCGGCCCTATTACGGGCCGCGCTATCGCGGCTATGATCACGGCTACTACGCCCCGCCGCGCCGCTATTATCGCCAGCGTTGCTTCAGCCGCTGGGAATATGACCCCTATATCGGCCGCCGTGTGCGCGTCCGTTATTGCTGAATACCCGGTCGGGCGATGCCATGGCGGCGTCGCCCGACTTGTCGTCATCGGGCCTTGCGCGTACAGGCGCCCGCATGACTGACACGCCCCCCGATCGCCTGTCGATCCACCCGAAAAGCCCGCATTTCGATCAGGCCGCCCTTCAGCGCGGCATCGGCATCCGCTTCAAGGGTGCCGAGCGGACCGATGTGGAGGAATATTCGATCTCCGAAAGCTGGATCCGCGTCGCCGTGGGTCGCAAGACTGACCGGCACGGCAATCCGCTGACCATCAAGCTGTCCGGCCCGGTCGAGGCATGGTTTCAGGACACGGGCGAGAGCGACACGGTGGCGGACGACACCGCCAGCGAAGACAAGGCCGAGTGATCCGGCGGGCGGCGCCGTGAACAGGCGCCGCCGCCCTCGATCAATGAACGAATCGCGCGACCACGTCGCGATAGCTGCGGCTGACCTTTACCTGCGAGCCTGAATCCAGGACCAGGAAACATTCGCCATTGGTGTGCGGCTTGACCTGCTTGACCAGGTCGAGGTTGACGATGGTCGAGCGGTGGACGCGCTGGAAACGGCGCGGGTCCAGCCGCTTCTCCAGATCCTTCATCGTCTCGCGCAGGATCAACGTGTTGTCGCCGGTATAGATGCACATGTAATCGCCGGCGGCGTCGATGCGCTCAATCGAATCGACATCCACGCGGAAGATCTGCCCGCGATCCTTGATGTTGATGAGCTTTTCAAAGCGGTTGGCGGCCAATTCGCCGCCGCCGCCATCGGACATGTCGTGCACCGCGTCGGGCGCCACTTCGGCCAGAACTTCCTTCAGCTTCTCCACTTCGGCTTGCCCGCGCTTTTCGCTCAGGCGCTGGCGCACCCGGTCCAGCGTGTCGGCCAACCGCGCTTCCTCCACCGGCTTCATCAGATAGTCCATCGCCTGCGCCTCGAACGCGCGGATGGCGTGGTCGGAATAAGCTGTCACGAAAACGAACAGCGGCGGCTCGACTTCAAGCAGGCCCTGAACGACCGAGAAGCCGTCAAAGCCCGGCATCTGCACGTCCAGAAATACGAGGTCGGGTTTGTGTGTCTTGATCGAACGGATGGCTTCGCGGCCGTTCATGCATTTGTCGATGATCTCGACGTCCTCGTGCGCCTGAAGCCGGAGTTCGAGGCCCTGGATGGCCAGCGGCTCGTCGTCGACAAGGATGGTTCGGATGGTCATGCTGCCTCGCGTCTGGGTTCCTCGACCTGGAACGGAATCTCGATCTCAACGCGGAAGCCGCCGCCGGGGTTCATACCCGTGTCGAAGCGGTGGTCCGCACCATAAGCCTGGGCCAAACGGTCGCGTATGTTGGCCAGGCCCACGCCGGTCGAAAGGCTTGGACGAGATTTGGTCTGCATCAACCCCGGACCCGTGTCGGTCACGGCGATCTGCACCCGATCCCCGGCGAGCCGTGCCGAAACGGCGATTTCGGCACCCTCCTCCAACGGGGTCACGGCATATTTGATGGCGTTTTCCACCAGCGGCTGAAGCAGCAGCGAGGGGAGCCGCGCACGTTCGACCCGCGCGTCGATGTCGAATGTGGGGCGCAGCCGGTCGTCGAAGCGCATCTTCTCGATCTCGAGATAGAGCTTCAGCGTCTCGATCTCCTGCAACAGCGTGACATGCGCGGTCGGCTCGTTCGCCAGCGTGTACCGCAGGAACGACGACAAACGGCTGAGCATCACATTCGCCCGCTCGGTCTGTTTCAGCAGCACCAGCGTTGAAATCGAATTGAGCGTGTTGAACAGGAAATGCGGATTGAGCTGGTAGCGCAGCATCGCCAGCTGCGCCGACGACGCCTGTGTCTCCAGCGCCTGCATCTGGTCGATCTGCTGCTCGACGATCAGATACCAGTTGATGCCGAAATACAGCGCCGTCCACCCCGCCAGTACGGTGAAGTTCAGGAACACCGTTGCCAGCACCAGATTGACGGTGATGCCCGGCGTGGCGGAACGGATGAACGAGAAGGTAAAGGCGTCCAGCACGGCATAGATCACCGTCGCCGCCGCCAGTGTCGCCACCACCGCCAATATGCCCGTGATCCGCGGAAGCCGCCGATAATAGCCGTACAGCGTCGAGAGCAGCAGCGTCAGGCAATAGCCGACGATCGATTCGATGATGATCGGAATGACATTGTCGAGGCTGGGGTTGTTCGAGACCCCGGACACCATGCGCAGGATCAGATAGCCCGACCACCCCGCCGCCTGAAGCATCCAGAAGGCACGGCTCTTCTGTTCGAAGAACGGACGGGAAAGGATCGCGGCACTTGCCATGTCGGCTTCCAATGTAGCGTAGGCGGCCGGGGAGGCAAATCGGCCCCGCCCGGACGCGAAACGGGCCGCCGTTCCGGAGAACGACGGCCCGATCAGTTACGGCTGAACGCGCGGATCAGAACTTGATGCGTGCACCCAGGCGGATGAAGTACAGCGAGGGGCGGAGTTCCGGCGCGTTCGCACCCTCATTGGGCGATGCGAAGGTCGAGTAACGGTACTTGCCGCACGCGTTCGAGCCGACCTGGACGCAGCTCACGTTCACCACATCCTCGATATACGGGAACGCCGCTTGGCGGAAGCCGCCCCAATCCTTGTTGAGCAGGTTCGGCAGGTTCTGGATGTCACCGAAGATCGTGATGCGAGAACGACCGATAAAGGTCGGGATTTCCTGTTCGAGGTGCAGATCGATGCGCGTGTATGCGCGCGACCGAGCCACGTTGCGCGGCGCGATCGAACCGCGATGGTTCTTCAGCGCCGAATTCTCGATAAGGTTTTCCAGCGACGTGCGCGTTGCCTCACTGTCATATTCGACCAGCGAGTCTGTGCCAGACTGCGGCACGTACAGCAGGTAGCGGTCGTCGCGACCGGTCAGGCCGAAGACCTGGCTGCGCGGCGTCGAGCCGGCATCCTGCATCGTGAAGCTGTACGGACGGCCCGCCTGGGTTTCGCCGAACAGCTGGAACACGGTGCGATAGTCGCCAAAGAACGCGCGGTCGAAACCGATACCGTACTTGAACGACCAGGCCACCTGGTCATTGGCGGTGCCATAGGCTGCGCCGTCACCCAGGAACGCGCCGTTGCCATAGTTCGAACCCGCGGTCGACGAGGTCGCCGGCGTTTCGTCCTTCACGTCCTGCAGCGAGTAAGCGAAGTTGAGGAGCAGGCCGTTGTCGAACTGCTTGTCCAACCGGACCACGCCGACATGGCTGCGACCGTTATCGCCGTTGGTCAGGATGATGTCGGTGTTGGTGTTGGTGCCGACCAGCGGGCCGTAGCGGGTACGGCCGTCCGGCAGTGTGCCGACGGGCACCGAACGCAGATCGACGAAGCGGATCGAGTCGCGCGTGCGGCTGAAATAATAGTCCGCACCGAAGCGCCAGCCGCCGCCCAGGAAGTTGCGCGGCGTCCAGTCCGCCGACAGAGTCGCCTTGTACACCGACGGGATTTCGAAATCCTTGTCGAGCGCATTGATGTTGGCAAGGCCGTTGGGGCCAGTGTTCGGAATCAAGCCCTGAAGCTGAGCCGGCACGTTGGCTCCATCCACATTGTTCAGGATCGCGTCGCCGATGTTCGCGGCGAGCGGCGCACCGTTGAGGGTGTAGCCGCTTGCGGTGCGCTGAACGGTGACCGAGTTGATGCCGACGCCGCCGACGCCCGCACCTGCGTTCGAATAGCTGTTCGACAGATAGACGTCGGGGGTGCCGCCACCGAACACGCCGAAGCCGCCACGCACCTTCACATCGTCGACCGGCTCATAGTTGAAGCCGATACGCGGCTGGAACAAGCCCAGACCCTTGAAGTTGTTCGTATTCGGATAGCCATAGCGGCCCAGGAAGCCGGGGTTCAGCGGCACGTCGGCGGCTTGGTCGAACAGGTCGTAACGCATGCCCAGCGACAGGTTCAGGCGGTCGGTGACCTGCCAGTCGTCCTGAATGCCGAAGGTGAACTGGCGATACTTGAAGTCGGCGGCGGCGTCAGCGACGTTGCCCGAAGCGGGTGCCTGGAAGACCACTGAATTCGCGCGACGTGCCTGGAAGTCGGCAAGCGAATCGAAATAGTAGTTGCCGTTCGTGTTCTGAAGGAACAGGTTGTAGATTCGCACTTCGTCATATTGACCGAAGAGCTTCAACTCATGGTCGTTCATCGAGAGGCGAGCCAGCAACGAACCCGAATAGGTGTCAGTGTAGAACTCGTTCGCCTGACGCGAAGAATCCGGGCCAAAGAACACGCGCGGCGTGCCGGTCGCGCACTGGTTGGTCGCTGCGGTGCTGGCTGCTTCGGTGCAGACGCCGAACTGGGCGAAGCCGTTGCTGCCGAACGAATTCTGTCCGCGCTCGTAGCTCTTGTACAGGAAACGCGCTTCGGTCGAGAATACGTCGGTCCAGTTCGAGTTGAGCTGGAGGATGCCCGCGCGCAGTGTTTCGGTCAGCTGATAGGCGTTCGACTGAAGGCCATAGCTGGGTGTGGAGTTCGACACGCTGGAATTTTGAAGGAAGCTCGTCGCGTCATAGGCGTTGATGTACGACAGCGACAGACGATGGTCATCGTTGACGTTCCAGGTCAGTTTGCCGACGACCTTCTCGTCCTTGTCGTTCGAGACGGTGAGCTGACCACCGGGATCGAAGCCATAGAGCGAATCCGCGGTCGAAGCGACTGCGTCCAGCGTCGCTTGGGTCAGACCAGGGATCTGGCTGGCGATCGGGCTGAGCGGGTTGCCTTCGGTGTTACGCTCACCCGAGATCATGAAGAACAGCTTGTCCTTGATGATTGGGCCCGACAGCGTGGCGCCATAGGTTTCGCTTTTAAAGTCGAAATTGGTGTCAACGTTGCTGCCGATCCGCTCACCCGTCAGGCCGTCGGTGTTCTGCGAATAGAAGGCGTTGCCGTGGAATTCGTTGCTGCCGCTGGTCAGCACAGCGTCGATCGCGCCGCCCAGGAAGTTGCCTTGGCGGATGTCATAGGGTGCGATTGAGACCGAGAACTGGCCGATCGCGTCCATCGGCACCGGGCCGCGACGCGTCGGGTTGGCGTCGGAGTTGAGGCCGAAATTGTCCGACACGACGACGCCGTCGATCGAGAATCGGTTGTAGCGCGGATTAATGCCTGCGAACGAGATGCTGCGGCCGCCGCTGGCGGTTTCTTCGAACCGGGCGAAGGGGTCGCGACGCGCGAGGTCGCGGATGTCGCGGTTGATCGAGGCGACGCGGCTGATTTCGCGCTGGGTGAGAACCGTCTGCGGACCGTCCGAGGTGGTGCCTGCACCGGCGACCGACGATGCGGTAATGACGATGTCCGCGTCACCGGCAGCGGCAATTTCAATCGGCAGCGAATAGGGCTGGCCGACAACGGTGTAGATGTCAGTGACGGTCGAGTTGCCGCTCGCGCTGGTGACTTCGACGCTGTAGGGGCCCCCCGGCTGAAGGCCACTGGTCACGAACGAACCGTTTTCGCTGGACGTTGTCGTCGCGGTCGCGCCGGTCGCGTTGTTGATGATCGTCACGCTGGCGCCGGCGACGGGCGCGCCGTCCTGAGTCACGGTGCCGCGGATGCTCGACGTCGTTTCCTGGGCGCTGGCAGCCGCCGGAATGGCAAGCGCAACAAACGCCGCACCCATGAGCAGGTGAGTTCGCATCATTTTCCCCTTGGATCAGCTCGAACAGCTGGAACTAATCGGCGTGCTCGCCGTTAGTCGCGCCCCTGCGCGCGCAATATTTCGATTATGTGACAGCGCGCATGCCGCATGCAGACTGTTTTGCTGCGTTGCAGAAAAGCATCAGTTGCGGGTGAAACGATGCGTTATTCCGCCGCGGCGACGATAGCGAGCCAGCCAGCTTCGTCGACGACCCGGATGCCAAGGTCGGCCGCCTTCTTTGCCTTTGACCCCGCGCCCGGTCCGGCGATCAGCAGGTCGGTCTTGGATGACACCGAACCGGATACGCGCGCGCCAAGCGATTCCGCCTGCGCCTTTGCCTCATCCCGCGACAGGGTTTCCAGCGTGCCGGTGAACACCACTGTCTTGCCCGATACCTCGGAGGCGCGTGCCGTTTCACGATAGGGCGGGGGTGATACCTCCGCCAACAGATCGTCCCATACGGTGCGGTTGTGCGGTTCGTGGAAGAAGTCGGCCAGCGCTTGGCCCACGGCGGCGCCGACCTGATTGACGCCGATCCGCTCGGCAATCGCCTTGTCCACGCGGTTGCGGTGCTTGGTCGCGTCCTCGCCAAGCGCGGGGTGCAGGGTTTCGCGCAGCTTGATAAGCTCGTCGGCCAGGTCGCGGATGGCATCCAGCGTATGATAGTGCCTGAGCAGATCGCGCGCCGTCACCGCGCCGATGTGGCGGATGCCAAGGCCGAACAACAGCCGCGCCGCGTCGGGTGTGCGCCGTGCCTCGATGGCGGCGATCAGGGCGTCGACCGACTTGTCTTTCCACCCCTCTCGCCCGATCAGTTCGTTGCGGTGTGCGGCGAGTCGAAAAATGTCTGCGGGTTCCTTGATCCAGCCAAGCTTGACAAATTCGATCAGCGTTTTTTCGCCCAACCCGTCGATATCCAGCGCGCCCCGGCTGACGAAATGCTTGAGCCGTTCGATCCGCTGGGCGGGGCAGACCAGTCCGCCGGTGCAGCGGATGTCGACTTCCCCCTCTTCCCGCACCGCGTCTGATCCGCATTCGGGGCAATGGGTGGGGAAGGTGAAGGCCGCCCGGTCGCTGTCGCGCGTCAGATTCTCGACAATCTGTGGAATCACGTCGCCCGCGCGTTGCAGCACCACCCGGTCGCCGGGGCGCACGCCCAGCCGCGCAATCTCGTCGGCGTTGTGCAGCGTGGCGTTGGTAACGACGACGCCGCCGACCGTCACCGGCTCCAGCCGGGCGACCGGGGTCAGCTTGCCGGTACGCCCGACCTGAATGTCGATGGCGTTCAGCGTGGTTTGTGCGCGTTCGGCGGGGAATTTGTGCGCCAGCCCCCAGCGTGGCGCGCGGCCCACGGTGCCCAGCCGTGCCTGCCAGTCCAGCCGGTCGATCTTGTACACCACGCCGTCAATGTCGAAGGCCAGGTCCGCGCGCTTCGCCTCGATCGCGCGATATCGGTCGAGCGCGGCCTCGACCGTATCGAAGCGGCTGAAATCCTCAGCGACCGGGAAACCCCATTTCGCCAGCGCGGCGACCACCCCCGCCTGTGTATCGGCGGGCAGGTCGCTCGTCTCACCCCAGCCATGGGCAAGGAAGCGCAACGGGCGGGCGGCGGTGACGGCGGCGTCCTTTTGCCGCAGCGAACCGGCGGCGGCATTGCGCGGGTTGGCGAAACGGCGTGCCTTGGTCGGGTCGCCAGCCGCTTCCGCTTCGGCCAGCAGGCGCGCGTTCAGATCGGCAAAGGCGGCCTTTTCCATGTAAACCTCACCGCGCACCTCGAACAGCGCGGGCGCGTCGGCGGGCAGGGTGCGGGGAATGTCGGCAATCGTCAGCGCGTTGGCGGTAACGTCTTCGCCCACGCTACCGTCGCCGCGCGTCAGGGCGCGCACCAGCCGCCGATCCTCGTAACGCAGTGAACAGGACAGGCCGTCAATCTTCGGCTCGGCAGTCAGCGCGACGGGCTCATCGGTGCCGAGCGACAGGAAGCGGCGGACGCGCTGGACGAATTCCGCGACATCCTCGTCCGAAAACCCGTTATCGAGGCTGAGCATCGGCCGGGCATGGGCGACCTTGGCCAGATGGCCCGCAGGTGCGGCGCCAACTTGCGTGGAGGGGGAATCGGTGCGAACCAGATGCGGAAACGCCGCCTCGATCGCGGCATTGCGGCGGACCAGCGCGTCATAGGCCGCATCGCTGATCTCCGGCGCGTCGTCGGTATGATAAAGCGCGTTGTGGCGCGCGATCCCGGTCGCCAGCGATGCCAGTTCGGCGGCGGCTTCTTCGTCGGTGCGGGGCAGGTCGGGATTGTCGGCCATGTCGCACCCATGCCGCGTGGCGGGCGACGGTGGCAAGCACCCGTCGCCCGAAAAGGATCAGGCCGTGGCCAGCTTGTCCTGCGTTCGCGTGTCGAAATCGGCCGCGTCGTGGCGCTCGTGCAGCTGATTTTCAGGCGCGCCATAGGTGACGTTGACCATCCGGCCGCGCCGCACCGCCGCGCGTTCGCCGACCAGGGCGGTCCAGCGCTGGAGGTTGGGATATTCGGCGACGTTCAGGAACGTGGCCGCATCGCCATAGATGCGGTCTTCGGCCACGGCGCCGTACCAGGGCCAGATCGCCATGTCGGCAATGGTGTAATCGTCGCCCGCGATATATTCGTGACGCCCCAGCTGGGTGTTCAGCACGTCGAGCTGGCGCTTCACTTCCATCGCATAGCGGTCGATCGCATATTCGATCTTCATCGGCGCATAGGCATAGAAATGGCCGAAGCCGCCGCCCAGGAACGGCGCGGCGCCCATCTGCCACATCAGCCAGCTGAGCGTCGCCGCGCGCCGTGCGGGATCGGTGGGCAGGAACGCGCCGAACTTTTCAGCCAGATAGACCAGAATGGCACCGCTTTCGAACACCGGCAGCGCCGGATCGGTCGAATGATCGACCAGTGCAGGGATCTTGGAATTGGGGTTGATGTCGACAAAGCCGCTGCCGAACTGGTCGCCCTCACCAATGCGGATCAGCCACGCATCATATTCGGCGCCCGAATGCCCTGCCGCCAGCAGCTCTTCCAGCATGATCGTGACCTTTTGCCCGTTGGGCGTGCCCATCGAATAAAGCTGGATCGGATGCTTGCCCACCGGCAGCGGCGCCTCAGTGCGCGCGCCGGACGTGGGGCGGTTGATGCTGGCGAACTGTCCGCCATTGCCGGGGGACCATTCCCACACGCGCGGCGGGACATAGCCGGCGGGCAGATTGTTCGCGGGATCGGCGGCGGGGGTGTCGGCCATGAATGCGGCTCCTTGGTCGGTGGGGAGGCCCCTTAGATGGGGGGCGTTTGCGCGTCCTCAATGGCGCGGGTCATCAGCCAGCTTCGGATCGCGCTGGCCAGATTGGGCGGATCGTCGGCGGCAATGCGCGCGGCGTCGATCGCGGCGACCAGCGCCGACAGTGGCAGGGCGCGATCGGCGGCATGGCGTTCCAGCGCGCGCCAGAAGGGCGGTTCAAGACTGATCGAAGTGGCGTGGCCGGCGATGGTGATCGACCGCTTGACCGGGCCGACAAAGCCGCCCGGTGGGGCCTCGACCGCGATCATGGATCGTCGAACAGGCTGGCAAGCTGTTCGATCATCGTGCCCGCCAGCTGGTCGACATCCATGATCGTCACCGCGCGCGCATAATAGCGTGTCACGTCATGGCCGATGCCGATCGCAACAAGTTCGACGGGCGAGCGACTTTCGATCCAGCCGATCACTTGCCGCAAATGACGTTCCAGATAGCTGCCCGAATTGACGCTGAGGGTTGAATCGTCGACCGGCGCGCCGTCCGAAATGACCATCAGGATCTTGCGCTCCTCCGGCCGGGCGATCAGGCGGCTGTGCGCCCATAGCAGCGCTTCGCCGTCGATATTTTCCTTGAGCAGCCCTTCGCGCATCATCAGGCCAAGCGACTTTTTCGCGCGGCGCCAGGGTTCGTCGGCTTCCTTGTAAACAATGTGGCGCAGGTCGTTCAGGCGACCCGGCAACAGCGGGCGACCCTGTGCCAGCCACGCGTCGCGCGCCTGTCCACCCTTCCACGCGCGGGTGGTGAAGCCCAGCACCTCTGCCTTGACGCCGCAGCGTTCCAGCGTGCGCGCCAGAATGTCGGCACTAATTGCCGCGATGGAAATCGGGCGACCGCGCATCGAGCCCGAATTGTCGATCAACAGCGTGACGACGGTATCGCGGAAATCGGTGTCGCGCTCGACCTTATAGGACAGCGACTGCATCGGGTTGACGACCACCCGCGCCAGCCGCGCAGCGTCGAGCAGCCCTTCGTCCTGGTCGAAATCCCATGACCGTGACTGTTGCGCCATCAACCGGCGTTGCAGACGGTTGGCGAGTTTGGTGACGACACCCTGAAGGTGGACAAGCTGCTGGTCCAGATAGGCACGCAGCCGGTCCAGTTCCTCCGCATCGCACAGGTCGGTCGCCGACACGACCTCGTCGAAACGGGTAGTATAGGCCTTGTAGTCGAATTGCGGCGGCAGGTCGCTGGTGGGGCGATTGGGGCGCACGGGCAACATGCCGTCGCCGCCATCGTCGCCGTCCTCTCCATCCATATCGTCGCCCGGCTCGGCCGAATCGTCGCGATCCTGCCCCTCGCCCTGCGGGTCGTCGCTTTCGCGCTGCTCGCCGCGCGCCTCCATCTCGGCGTCGCCCTGACCCGACTGGTCGTCTTCGCCCTGATCGTCGTCCTGCCCCTCGTCATCGCCATCATCGGCGTCATCGCCGCCATCATCGGCGTCGTCCGGCTCCAGCTGCCCCTCGGTCAGCTCCAGATCTTCGAGCAGCGTGGCGATCAGCCGGGCAAAGGCGGCCTGATCGTCCATCGCCAGCGCCAATGCGTCGAGCTCAGCCCCGGCCTTTTCCTCGATCCAGTCGGACACCAACGCCAAGCCCCCCGCTGCCGCTTCGGGCGCGGGCTTCCCGGTCAGCCGTTCGCGCACCATCAGCTGCACTGCGGTCGACAGCGGGACTTCGTCGCGGGTCCGGGCCCGTGCGATCGGGTCGGAACGCATCCGCATCGTCAGACTGGCGTCGAGATTTTCGGCGATGCCGGAAAAGCCGCGTGCGCCCAGCGCCTCGATCCGCGCGGTTTCAACCGCGTCGTGGACCGCGCGCGCGACCGGTTCGGCAGGGGCACCGCGCGCATGCAGCGCCGCATCGTGCAGCCGCAGCCTGAGCGCGAAGGAATCGGCAAAGCCGCGCGCTTCCGCCAGCTGATCCGCCGGCAGGGTGCGGCCCGGCATCGGCACTTTCAGGTTGCGGCCCGACTGGACGGGGGCGTCGGCGGTGAATGCAAGCTCCACCTCCGCATTGCCGGAAATCGCGCGGGCAGTGCCGGCAAGCACCTCGCGAAGCTGATCGATCGGGGAAGGGGTGGCCATCGCAGGCGGTCCTATCAAAGCGGCGCGTCAGCTCCAACCCGACCAACGGACCGGGCAAGCGCGACATCGGCGATGATAACGCCGCCGCGCCGAATTTGAGTTCATCCTATATGATTGACGGGATTTGGCAGGCGGCCTAGAAATTATTTAATCAGAGTAATGATCGGGCCAACCGCAAAACGCGGTCGGGACCGCAACGAAGAGGGGAATGCCATGCTGTCTCGTTCCTGCCGCGCACTGGCGCTGCTGGTGGCTGCAACCGCGCTGACGCCGGTCGCGACCATCGCGCAACAGGCCGCCCCCGCGCCCGCCACGCCCGAACTTGCCGCTCCGGCCACCCCGGGTGCCAATGCCGTGCTTCGCGTGGATCAGCCCGGCGCAAAGATCGACCGTCGCATCTTCAGCCAGTTTGCGGAGCACCTGGGCGCCGGCATCTATGGCGGCATCTGGGTGGGGGCGGGGTCAAAGATCCCGAACACGCGCGGCTATCGCAACGATGTGGTCGCCGCGCTGAAGGATCTGAAGGTACCCGTCGTGCGCTGGCCCGGCGGCTGTTTCGCCGACGAATATCACTGGCGTGAGGGCATCGGCCCGCGCAAGGATCGCCCGACCAAGGTCAACACCAATTGGGGCGGCGTGACCGAGGACAATGCGTTCGGCACGCACGAATTCATGGACTTTGCCGAGATGATCGGGGCCGAGGCCTATGTCTCCGGCAATGTCGGCAACGGCACGCCGACCGAAATGGCCGAGTGGGTCGAATATATGACCGCCCCCGCCGGCAGCCTGGCTGAACTGCGCGCCAAAAACGGCCGCAAGCAGCCGTGGAAGCTGCCCTTTTTCGGCATCGGCAACGAATTGTGGGGCTGTGGCGGCAATATGCGCGCCGAATATGCCGCCGACGTGACCAAGCGGTTTGCAACCTTTATCAAGGTACCGGCCGGGACCAAGATCGACAAGATCGCCAGCGGCGCCAGTGACACCAAATATGACTGGACCGAGGTGATGATGCGGGAGGCCGGAAAGCTGGTCGATGGCGTCGGCGTCCATTATTACACCATCACCGACAACTGGACGAAAAAGGGTTCGGCGACCCAGTTTCAGGAGGTTGATTACGCCCGCACCATCGAAAAGACGTTGCTGATGGATGAAATCATCACCGGCCATTCGGCGGTGATGGACAAGTATGATCCTGAAAAGCGCGTCAATCTGGCAGTCGATGAATGGGGCACTTGGTTCGATGTCGAACCCGGCACCAATCCGGGCTTCCTGTTCCAGCAGAACACGATGCGCGATGCGATCCTTGCGGCGCTGAACATCAACATCTTTACCCGTCACGCCGACCGGGTGCGGATGACGAACATCGCCCAGATGGTGAACGTGCTTCAGGCGATGATCCTGACCGACGGGCCGCGCATGGTCCTGACGCCGACCTATCACGTCTATCACATGTACAAGCCGTTTCAGGACGCAACGTTCCTGCCAATGGACGTGAAGTCGACCTGGTACAGCAAGGACCAGTGGGCGGCGCCGACCGTCAGCGCGACGGCCGCACGTGGCACCGATGGCAAGGTTTATGTCGCGCTGGTCAACACCGACCCCAACAACCCGGCCACCGTCAGCACCGCGATTCAGGGGATGCAGGCGACCAGCGCAACGGGCACGGTACTGACCGCGCCACAGGTGAGCGCGCACAACACCTTTGATGCGCCGAACACCGTCCGGCCACAGCCGTTCAATGGCGCAACCGTCGGCCCGCAGGGGCTGTCGGTGACGCTGCCCGCGGCATCGGTGGTGGTGCTGACACTGAACTGAGCACGGAAAAGGGGCGGCGCCATTTCCCGGCACCGCCCCTTACCAATTTAACCAGCCTTGCTGGCGACGCTTTCGGGCAAGTCCTTGCCGAACACACGTTGATAATATTCGGCCACCAGTGGCCGTTCCGCCTCATCGCACTTGTTCAGGAACGAAAGGCGGAAGGCAAAGCCGACATCGCCGAAGATCAGCGCATTCTGTGCCCAGGTGATGACGGTGCGCGGCGACATCACGGTCGAAATGTCGCCATTGATGAAGCCGCGCCGCGTCAGTTCGGCCACGCGCACCATGTTCTCGACTGCTTCCTTGCCGCCGGGCTTGTCATATTCACCCGACTTGGCGAGGACGATCTGCGCCTCGGTAGCGGCGGGCAGATAGTTGAGCGTGACGACCACGTTCCAGCGGTCCATCTGGCCCTGATTGATCTGCTGCGTGCCGTGATACAGGCCCGACGTGTCGCCCAGACCCACGGTGTTGGCGGTTGCGAACAGGCGGAACCACGGGTTCGGACGGATGACGCGATTCTGGTCGAGCAGCGTCAGCTTGCCCTCTGTCTCCAGCACGCGCTGGATCACGAACATTACGTCCGGGCGGCCCGCGTCATATTCGTCGAATACCAACGCGGTCGGGGTCTGCAGCGCCCACGGAAGCAGCCCTTCGCGAAACTCGGTGACCTGCTGCCCGTCCTTCAGCACGATCGCGTCGCGACCGATCAGGTCGATGCGGCTGATATGCGCGTCCAGATTGATGCGGATGCACGGCCAGTTCAGGCGCGCCGCCACCTGTTCAATGTGGCTCGACTTGCCGGTGCCGTGATAGCCCTGGATCATCACGCGCCGGTTGTGTGCGAACCCCGCCAGCACGGCGAGCGTCGTGTCCGCGTCAAAGACGTAGGCAGGGTCGAGATCGGGTACCCGCTCATCCGCTTCGGAAAAGGCGGGCACTTCCATGTCGATGTCGATGCCGAACAGCTCGCGCACTTTGACCATGCGGTCGGGCGCGTCGAGAAGCGTCGTCTGGCGGCTGTCAGGCTGGATGTTCGGCAGGTCGGTCATGGGCAGGCCTTGGTAGCAAGGGGTCGGACGGCGAACGGATCACATAGGCGCTTGCACAGCCGACGCAAACCGGCCTTGGGGCCAATCGGACCGACCTTTGCGGGAAATCACGCAACCTTGGGCGGCAGCGCGAACAGGTCGACAAACGCCTGCGCCAGCGCGGCATCGCCGTGCAGGACCAGCCTGCCTTGTTGCTGCGCGTCGGCAAAGGGCTGTTTGCCATAAACCAGCATCGCCAACCCCGCTGGATCGGTTTCGAACACCGCGTCCGCGTCCGCAGCATCGCTGCGTTCGATCATCAGTTCTTCGGTCTTCAGCCTCCCAACGAATTGCGCCGTGGGAAAGTGAAAGCCGAGCGTCATCGGCGGATAGCCGCCCCCGGGTCGGATCATCGTGCGAAGCGACAGCATCGCCGAAACCGGTGAAAACGGGCGGGTCGGATCGTGAAGCGGCGAACGGGTGGCCCAGCGGCCCATGGTCTGCAACACCGGCTCGGCTTCGCGGCCCCATGGCGTCAGGTCATAGACCTGCACCCCCAGCGGTGGTCGCAGGCGGCGTCGCGTGACAATGCCCGCGCGCTCCAGTCCCGCCAGTCGCTGTGTCAGCACATTCGCGCTGATGCCGGGCAAGTCGGCGCGAAGGTCGCTGAACCGTCGCGCGCCCAGCATCAGCTCGCGCATGACGAGCAGCGACCAGCGCTCGCCCATGAACTCCAGCGCCAAAGCCGTGCCGCACGCATCGTCATACCAGCGCTTTTCGATCACCTCATCGCTTTTAGTTCTTTTTTCTAACTTCATGGTTGAAATAAATAACCTTGGCGGGCAGCATCGTCAACGCGCCCGAATCAACGCGCGGGCGTGACTTAAGTACCTGCCGGAAGTCCGGCGGCAGAGAGGATGGGACATGGCCATGAACTATTTCGATGGTTTCCTGCTTGCAGTGCCCAGCGACAATCGCGATCGGTATGTCGCCCATGCGGAAGGGGCGGTGCCGCTGTTCCGCGAATTCGGCGCGACGCGGATGGTCGAAGGTTGGGGCGAGGATGTGCCGCGCGGCAAGCTGAACGACATGTATGGCGCGGTTCAGGCGCAGGACGATGAAACCGTGCTGTTCAGTTGGGTCGAGTATCCCGATCGCGCCACGCGTGACGCCGCTGGCCAGCGCATGTCCACCGATCCGCGCGTTGCGGCGCTGGGCGAGATGCCGTTCGACGGAAAGCGGATGATCTTGGGCGGCTTCGAATGCGTCGGCGAAGTGGGACCGGGCGGCACGCCGGGCTATATCGACGGTGTGGCGATGCCGCTGCGCGCTGAAGATCGCGACGCTTATATCCGTTTCGCCGCGGCGATGGCGCCGATCTTTGTCGACCATGGCGCGTTGCGGGTGATCGACGGGCTTGGCGACGACGTGCCGACCGGAAAGGTGACCGATTTCGCACGTGCGGTCCATCTGGAGGACGAAGAAATGGTCGCCTTTGGCTGGATCGAATGGCCCAACCGTGCGACGCGCGATGCCGCTTGGCAGGCGATCATGGCCGATCCGCGCATGGCACAGGTTGGCGATTCCCCGTTCGACGGCAAGCGCATGATCATGGGCGGCTTCATCCCCGTGGTCGATCAATAGCCGGGACTCGAAGCGCAGTCAGGCGAAGGCGGCGGCCTTTTTCAGGTGCTGATACGCCTCTACCACCGCCTGTAACCGCGTTTCGCTGGATCGGTCGCCGCCATTATGATCGGGGTGCAGCTGGCGCACCAGCGCGGCATAACGCTGACGCAGCGCGCGCCGGTCGGCATCGGTGGCGAGACCGAGAGTCCTCAACGCATCGCGGTCCTGGCCCGACAGGGGGCGGCCATCGGCCCGTTCCCGCTGGGCCGCCATCCGATCGCGAAAGCGCGCGCCGATGGCGTCCAGCGGATCGCTGAAATCGGCCCAGCGCGGCGGCCGGTCGGCACCATTGGCGGCAAAGGCGCGGGTTTCGCGCTCCCACCCGGCATAGGGGCGCTGGGCGTTGTTGATCTCGTCTGCCGACATACCCGCGAAATAATTATAGCCCGCGTTGAACGCGCGGACATGATCCAGGCACATCCAGCGAAACTCGCCAGGCCCGTCGAATCCCGAGCGGGCGCCGCCGGGCGCGCGAAACTCGCCCGGTTCGTCGCAGCCAGGCACCGCGCACAGGCGGCCCTCAGCCTCTACGCGGCCATGGAAACGGGCATTGGGTCGGTCCTTACGTTCGGGGCGAGGCACTTGGAGGGTTCCTGAAAGGCATGAAAAACGCCAGATATAGGGGCAATGACCGACTCTGCCAGCACACCCCGCCCCGTCGTCGACCTTATTGCCGAACGGCTGACCGACGCCCTGTCACCCACGGCGCTGAGCGTGGAGAATGAAAGCCACCATCACGCCGGCCATATGGGCGACGACGGCACCGGGGAGACGCATTTCGCGGTCGATGTCGAAAGCGCGGCGTTTGACGGCCTTAATCGCGTCGCGCGACAGCGGCTGGTGAACCGGGCGCTTGCCGAATTGTTGGCCACCCGTATCCACGCGCTCCGTATCCGGGCGCGGGCGCCGGGAGAGACATGATGGCATATAAGCTCTGGTACTGGTCGGGCGTTCAGGGCCGCGGCGAATTTGTCCGGCTGCCGCTTGAGGCGGCGGGCATCGAATATCGCGACATGGCCCGCGAACTGGGCGACGAGGCGCTGGTCGCCGATATGCAGGGGCGACAGGGCTATGCTCCCTATGCGCCGCCCTATCTGGAGACGCCCGACGGGCAGGCGGTGGCACAGGTTGCCAATATCCTGATCTATCTGGGCGAACGGCACCATCTGGCCCCGTCCGACCTGGGCCAGCGGCTGTGGATCCAGCAGGTGCAGCTGACCGTCGCGGACGCCGTGGCGGAGGCGCATGACGTCCACCACCCGGTCGCCACCAGCGCCTATTATGGCGAACAGCAGGCGGAGGCGGCACGCGCGGCCAGAGCCTTTCGCGCGGAGCGGATGCCCAAGTTCCTGGCCCATTTCGACGCCGCCGTTGGCGTGCATGACGGCCCGTTCCTCATCGGGGAGCGATGGACCTATGCAGACACCGCGCTCTTCCAGTTGGTCGAGGGGCTGCGTTACGCCTTTCCGCGGCGCATGGCGGCGATCGAGCAGGACTATCCCCGGCTGATCGCGCTGCACGGCGCGGTCGATGCGCTGCACGGCATCCGCGCCTATCTGGACAGCGACCGCCGCATCCCGTTCAATGAAGACGGCATCTTCCGCCATTATCCGGAGCTTGACGGCGAATGACGCGCGACGATCTGATCCTTCAGGAAATCCTGCCCACGACGCATGATCTGGGTGGATTCAAGGTTCATCGCACGCTGCCTTCGAGGCCGCGCACGATGGTGGGGCCGTTCCTGTTTTTCGATCAGATGGGCCCGGCCGACATGCCGCCGGGCGGCGGCATCGACGTGCGGCCGCACCCGCATATCAATCTGGCCACGGTGACCTATCTGTTTCGCGGCGCGATCGGCCACCGCGATTCGCTGGGCACCGACCAGGTGATCGAGCCGGGGGCGGTCAATCTGATGACCGCCGGGCATGGCATCGTCCATTCCGAACGCTCCCCTGGTGACGAGCGGGCCAAGGGGCCGGCCCTGTTCGGCATACAGACATGGCTGGCGCTGCCGGAAAAGGATGAGGAGATGGACCCCGCCTTCCAGCATGTCGAAAAGGCCGCGTTGCCGGTGGTCGAGGACAAGGGCGTCCGCGCGCGCATCATCATGGGCGACCTGTGGGGCCAGTCGGCGCCGACCGCCACCTACGCCCAGACCATTTATGCCGACATCATGCTGGAAGCGGGCGGAGCGGTGCCGATCGAGTCGGCGGCAGAGGAGCGCGCGCTGTATGTCGCGGACGGCGACGCCAGCGTCGATGGCATGACGCTGGAGCCGCTGGTCCTGTACGTGCTGCGCCCCGGCCTGCTCGCCACGTTGCGGTCGGAACGCGGCGCGCGCGTGATGCTGTGCGGGGGTGAGGCCTTTACCAGCCCGCGCCATGTCTGGTGGAACTTCGTCTCATCGCGCAGGGAGCGGATCAACGAGGCGAAGGAAGCGTGGAAGGCAGGCCGCTTTCCCAAGGTGCCCGGCGACGAGAAGGAATGGATCCCCATTCCCGAAGTGCCCAAGACGGTCAGCTATCCATGATCCGGGTGCCGCTTTCGACCGGCGTGTCGCTCGACGTGGCGACGGCTGGCGCCGCAGGCGCGCCGGTGATGATCTTCCTCCACGGTTTCCCTGAATCGCACCGGACGTGGCGGCACCAGCTGAACGAATTTGGCCGCGACCATTTCTGCATCGCGCCCGACCAGCGCGGCTTTGCGCGTTCGGACAAGCCGCAGGGGGTTGAGGCCTATGCCCCCGACCAAGCGGTGGCTGACCTGATCGCGTTGGCCGATCATTTCGGGGCTGAGCGCTTTACGCTGGTCGCGCATGACTGGGGCGGGGCGGTGGCCTGGCTGGCGGCGTTGAGGCACCCTGAATGCATCGCGCGGCTGGTGATCCTGAACGCGCCGCACCCGTTGATCTTTCAGCGCAGCCTGTTCGACGATCCCGCCCAGCGCGCGGCCAGCCAATATATCCGCGCCTTTCGCGATCCCGGTCTGGAGCCGCGGATCGAGGCGATGGGCCTGTCGCGTTTTTTCGACACCAGCTTTGCCGCGCATGTCGATGCCGCACTGATCGCACCGGAGAAGGCCGCCTATCTTGACGAATGGTCGCAGCCGGGTGCGTTGACCGCGATGCTCAACTGGTACCGCGCCAGCGCGATTCAGGTGCCCGCCATGGATGAGCAGCCCGCGCGCCCCGCATGGATCGACTCGCCCTTTCCGACGATCCGGCCCCCGACGCTGGTCGTATGGGGCATGGGCGACAAGGCGTTGCTGCCCGTGCAACTGGAGGGGCTGGAGCGGCTGGTCGAGCGGTTGAGCGTCGTGCGGATCGAGGATGCGGGACATTTCGTCCCATGGGAGCGACCCGCCGCCGTCAACGCCGCAATCCGGGGCTGGACGGCGCTGCAACCCGGCTGATGCGCCGTCTGGCGCAATGCGCGACCTTGGCTTAGATAGCCGGCCCTTATGGCGCGGATCGAAACTCCCAAGCGCGTGCGCGGCACGCAGGACATTGTTGGCGACGAACAGCGTCGCTTTCAGCGCGTGGTCGACAGCTTTGACCGCGTGCGGCGGCTTTATTGCTTCGGCCGGGTCGAATTGCCCGTGTTCGAACCGACGGCGGTGTTCGCCCGCTCGTTGGGGGAGACGACCGATGTCGTGTCCAAGGAAATGTACTCGTTCGAGGATCGCGGCGGCGATTCGCTGACGCTGCGCCCCGAATTCACCGCCGGCATTGCCCGCGCCTGGCTGACCGAAGGCTGGCAGCAATTCGCGCCGATGAAGATCGCGACTCATGGCCCGGTCTTTCGCTACGAACGCCCGCAAAAGGGGCGGTATCGCCAGTTCCACCAGATCGACGCCGAAGTGCTGGGCGCAGCCGAGCCGGCGGCCGATATCGAACTGCTCGCTTTTGCCGATCAGCTGCTGCACGAACTGGGCATTGCCGATGGCGTGACGTTGCAGCTGAATACGCTGGGTGATGCCGAGACGCGGGAAGCGTGGCGCGCCGCGCTAGTCGAACATTTCGAGGCGCATCGCGGCGATCTTTCAGAGGACAGCCTGGCGCGGCTGGAAAAGAACCCGCTCCGCATCCTGGATTCAAAGGACCCGCGCGATCGTCCGATTGCCGATGCCGCGCCCGATATCGACCAGTATCTCAGCGCCCTGGCCAGCGATTTCTTTGCCGCTGTCACCGTGGGGCTGGATGCTGCGGGGGTGAAATGGACGCGTAACAGCCGACTGGTGCGCGGCCTGGATTATTATCGCCACACCGCGTTCGAATTCGTCACCGACCGGCTGGGCGCGCAGGGTACCGTGCTGGCGGGTGGGCGCTACGACGGGCTGATCGAAAGCCTGGGCGGCGCGCCTACGCCGGGCGTCGGCTGGGCCGCCGGGATCGAGCGTCTTGCGATGCTGACTGAGCTGCCGGTGCGCGAAAAGCCGATCGTCGCGATCATCGCTGATGCCGCCAGCGAAGAGGCGCGCGCGCTTGCGCTGGCCCGCACGCTTCGCGGCAGCAATATCGAAGTGTTCGCCGGCTATAAACCAAATCCCAAGAAGCGGGCCGAACAGGCACGCAAGGCCGGGGTGGATGCGTTGATCTATCTGCGCGCCAGCGACGATCCGGCGCAGCGAATGCATGTAACGGTGCTGCCTGAATCGCCCATCGACCGGTCCGAGCTGGACCTGCTCGTCCTGCAATTGCGTGGTGGGGCGGGGTTGGCCGACGCATGACGCGCATCTCGGCCGAGCGCATCGCCGCGATCGAGGCGCGGCGCGACGAGTTGCAGGCAATGATGGCGACGGGCGACCTGCCGTCGGATCGCTTCGTCGCGGTGTCCAAGGAATATGCCGAGCTGGAACCGGTCGCCCAGGCCGCTGGCGAAGTGCGGCGGCTGCGCGCTGAGGCCAAGTCGCTTCAGCACATGACGCATGACGGCGACGACGAACTGCGCCAGATGGCGGCCGAGGAACTGCATGAGAACAAGGCCGCGCTGGAACGGGCCGAACGCGCGCTGGCGCTGGCGCTGTTGCCGCGCGACGCGGCCGATGCCCGCCCAGCCATGCTGGAAATCCGCGCTGGAACGGGTGGGGACGAAGCCGCACTGTTCGCTGGCGACCTGTTTCGCATGTATCAGCGTTATGCCGATAACCGGGGCTGGCGGGTCGAGCTGATCTCGGCCAGCGCATCCGAAGCGGGCGGCTTCAAGGAAGTGATCGCCAGCGTCGAGGGCGCGGGCGTGTTCGCGCGGCTGAAGTTCGAAAGCGGCGTACACCGCGTCCAGCGCGTGCCCGTGACCGAAAGCGGCGGACGCATCCACACCTCTGCCGCCACCGTCGCGGTGCTGCCGGAGGCAGAGGATGTCGACATCGACATCGCCGAAAGCGATCTTCGCATCGATGTGTTTCGTTCGTCGGGCGCGGGCGGGCAGCATGTGAACACCACCGATTCGGCTGTCCGCATCACGCACTTGCCCAGCGGGATCGTCGTCAGCCAGCAGGACGAAAAATCGCAGCACAAGAACAAGGCCAAGGCGATGAAGGTGCTGCGAACCCGCTTGTTCGAGGCTGAGCGTGAGCGTGCCGCGAACGAACGAGCCGATGCGCGCAAATCCATGGTTGGTTCGGGGGACCGGTCGGAACGTATTCGTACCTATAACTTCCCGCAGGGGCGTGTGACCGATCATCGCATCAACCTGACCCTGCATCGTCTGCCCGAAATCATCGAAGGCCAGATGGACGAACTGATCGCCGCGCTGATTGCCGAGGACGAAGCGGCTCGGCTGGCGATGGTTGATGGCTGAGCCGGTACGCGCTGCAATGGCCGCTGCGGCGCGGGTCTTGGCGCCGGTTTCGGATACGGCGCGGCTGGATGCCGAGCTGTTGATGGCGCATGCCCTCGGCTGCACGCGCGACGAGTTGCTGCTGCGGCGGCTGGATGACGCCGCCCCCGATAACTTCGTCGGTCTGGTCGAGCGGCGCCAAGCGGGGGAGCCGCTGGCCTATATCACCGGCACCCGCGACTTCTGGACGATCACGCTGGGCGTGGGGCCGGGGGTGTTGATCCCGCGCGCCGACAGCGAGACGCTGATCGAAGCGGCGGTGGATTATTTCGCCGGGAGTCCGGGGCCGCGCCGCATCCTCGATCTGGGGACGGGGCCCGGCACTTTGTTACTGGCGGCCTTGGCCGAATGGCCGAAAGCGATGGGGCTGGGCATCGACGCCTCTGCCGTGGCGCTTGAGCATGCACGCGCCAATGCCGATACGCTGGGCATGGCTGGTCGCACCAGCTTTCGCCGGGGCGACTGGGCCGCCGATGTGAATGAGCGGTTCGACCTGATCCTCGCCAACCCGCCCTATGTCGCGCTGGACGAAGCCGTCGGGCCGGGAGTGCGCGAACATGAACCGGCGGAGGCGCTGTTCGCCGGCGCCGATGGGCTGGACGATTATCGCCGCATCATCCCCGCGCTGCCCGGCTTGATCGCGCCGGGCGGGGTGGCGATCGTCGAGATCGGCTGGCGCCAGGGTGAATCGGTGTCCGCGCTGGTGGAGGCCGCCTGCCTGTCGTCGCGCATCGTCCATGACTTGGGACAGCGCCCCCGCGCGATCGTCGTGACTTGAAAGTGAACGAGCGTGACATAATATTGTGCTTGGAGAACGACGCACCTGCCGCTAAGGAAGTCACATAGGGGCAGGCATTTTCAACCAAGTTGTTGAAAACGGGGCATTGGCCCGATCCAGGTCAGACGCGCTGCCATGTTTTTGGGCGGCCCTATGGCGAACACGTCCTTTCCGGTCGTCCCCGGTCAGGCGCGCGGAGTGAAACGCATTCGGCTGGCATTGGCGCCGGACGGATAGGGTAAGGACAGGACACACAGACCTTGATGAACAATCGTCAGGCCGGCCGCCGTCGTGGTCGTGGCGGGCAACGCTCGCAGGGTGGCAACCCCAATCGCCCCGATAACGGAAACCGCATCGATAACCGTGCGCGCGGCAACGCGGCGCAGTTGCTCGAGAAATACAAGAATCTCGCTCGCGACGCCCAGATGCAGGGTGATCGGGTGAATACCGAATATTACCATCAGTTCGCGGACCATTATTTCCGCGTCCTCAACGAGAGCCGGGTCCGGTTCGAGGAAAATCGTCGCCAGCGCGACGATGACGATGATGACGATTTCGAAATGGAAGGCGATGCGGGCACGCCCGATCAGCCGCAGGGCGAACGTCAGCCAGATCGCCGCGGCGACCGCGATAGCCAGCGTGGCGATCGTCAGGATCGCGGCGAGCGTCGTGAGCGTGACGACCGTGGCGACCGTCGTCGCGAACGCACCGTTGGTCAGAGCAATTCTGAGGGTGAGCAGAACTCAGCTTCGGATGAGGCGGCGAGTGCCGACGCGCCAGCAGGTGAAGAAGCGCCCCGCCGCCGCGGTCGTCCCCGTCGTCAGCCCGCAGTCGAAGCCGCAAGCGAATCGGCTGAAACCGCGCCGTCGATCGAAGCCGACCGTCTGCCGCCGTCGCTGGGCATGAGCAGCGATGGCGATGAAGAAGAAGCACCCCGCCCGCGTCGCCGCCGCAAGCTGCGGACCGATGGGGAGGAAGCCGCTTCGACGGCAGCCTGATCTTCGGATCTTGCTCAACACAGAAAAAGGGGCCGGCGCGCAAACGTCAGCCCCTTTTTT